>NZ_JBLYYB010000016.1:0-2606 GCF_048549895.1 Hydrogenophaga sp. | reverse complement strand
TCATCTGAAAGTCGATTGCATGAGAAATCTTCCACCTTTGGCCCGACTGCGCACCTTCGAGGCCGCCGCGCGTCTGCAGAGTTTTGCGCTCGCCGCACAAGAGCTGCACCTCACCGCCTCGGCCATCAGCCACCAGATCCGCGACCTGGAGCGGCACTTCGGCCGCGCGCTGTTCGAGCGCCGGCACCGCCAGGTGCAGACCACGCAGGAAGGGCGGCGGTTGTTCGAGAGCCTGGGGCGTTTGTTCGACGCGCTGGAAGCCACCTGCGCCGAGGTGCAGCTGCCCACGCACGACGAGGTGCTGGCGGTGCACTGCGCGCCGAGTCTTGCGCTCAAGTGGCTCGGCCCGAATCTGCCGTCGTTCGTGACGCAGCACCCCGCGATCAACATCCGCCTGACCACCGGCGCCGACCCGGTGGACCTGGGCGTGGTGCGCGACATCGATGTGGCGCTCTCGTACGGCGCAGCCCGCCACAAGCCCGGGCTGGACGTGATCTCGCTCGGCGACGAGCGCATCGCACCGTTGGTGTCACCCGCCTTGCTGCTGGCCAAGGAACGAGCGGCCCAGGCGATCCAGCGCCTGTCGCTCATCGACTCGCAGCTCAGCCCGGTGGGCTGGACCGAGTGGTTCGAGCTCAACGGACTGGCGCTGCCCCAGCGCCCCCGCCCTTCGTTCGACCGCGCCGCCATGGCCATATCGGCCGCAGCCGACGGCATGGGCGTGGCGCTGGAGAGCACGCGCCTGGCGGCACGCGAAATCGAACGTGGTGAGCTGGTGGTGCTGGGTGAGCGCAGCCTGCAGAAGATCGTGCGGCCGGTGCATTTCCTGACCGTGCGCACCACCGACCGGGCGCGCGCGCCGGTGGTGGCATTTGTGGCGTGGGTGCGGGCGCAGACGGCTTGAGATTGGCGCTGGGTCAGGCGACCAGCCGCAACGCCGCCGCAGCCACCTGCGGACGCAGCGCAGCAAACAAGTTCTTCGGATCCGCCAGATCGGGGATCAGCGAGACCGTGGTGCCCATGCCTTGGTCGATGGCCAGGCCGTGCATGAAGCGCAGGGCCGAGTAGTCCTCCAGCGCGAAACCCACCGAGTCGAACACGGTGATCTGCTCCGCGTGGGTGCGGCCCGGGGCGCGGCCAGCCAGCACGTCGTGCAGCTCGGTCACCGCAAAGTCGGCCGGCATCTGCTGGATGTCGCCCTCCACCCGCGTTTGTGGCGTGTACTCCACGAACACGCTGGCGCGGCGCAGCACCTCGGCGTGCAGCTCGGTCTTGCCGGGGCAGTCGCCGCCCACGCCGTTGATGTGCATGCCCGGCGCCAGCATTTCGGGCGTGATGATGTTGGCGTTGGTCTTGTCGGCGGTGATGGTGGTCACGATGTCGGCGCCGCGCACGGCCTCTGCCGTGCTCTCGCAGACCACGATGTCCAGGCCGCTGCCCGCGAGGTTCATCACCAGCTTGGCGGTGGCGGCGCGGTCCACGTCGAACACGCGCAGCGTGGTGATGCCCACCAGATGCTGGAAGGCCAGGGCCTGAAATTCGCTCTGCGCGCCGTTGCCGATCAGCGCCATCACGCGGCTCTCGGGCCGTGCCAGGGTTTGCGCGGCCAGGGCCGAGGTGGCGGCGGTGCGCAGCGCGGTGGTGAGCGTGAGTTCGGACAACAGCAGCGGCGTGCCGGTGGTCACGTCGGCGAGCACGCCGAAGGCCATCACGGTGGACAGGCCCAGGCGGGTGTTTTTCGGGTGGCCGTTGACGTACTTGAAGCTGTAGAGCGTGTCGTCGGCGATGGGCATGAGCTCGATCACGCCATGGGTGCTGTGGTTGGCCACGCGGGCCGATTTGTCGAAGTCGGCCCAGCGGGCGAAGTCTTCAGCGATGGCATCGCGCATGCCGCGCAGGGTCTGCGGGATGCCGTGGCGCTGAATCAAGGTGGCGGCGGCGGGGGCGCTCAGGAAGAGGGTGTTTGCGGGGTTCATGGTGGTGCTCGAAGTCATGAAGAGCAGTCTCCCGCAGCCACGCGGCAATGTGAATCGGCAAAAACTTGCCATATGCAAAGAAAATGCAGCAAAACGGCAGCCTTGAATGCCAAAATGCGCAAATGGACGACATCGACCAGGCCCTCATTGCCCAACTGCGCCAGAACGCGCGCGCCACCGTGGCCGAGCTGGCGCACCGCCTCAAGGTGTCGCGTGGCACGGTGACCAACCGCATCCGCAAGCTCGAAGACCAGCAGTTGATCGTGGGCTACACGGTGCGCCTGCGGCCCGAGGCGGAGCCCGAGCGCATCCGCGCCTGGATGGCGGTGCTGGTGGACGGCAACCAGACGCGCGCGGTGATCGCCAGCCTGCTGGGTGAACCCGGTGTGGCCGCGCTGCACGACACCAACGGCCGCTGGGACCTGCTGGCCGAGCTCAGCGCCGGCTCCATGAGCGAGCTCTCGCAGGTGCTGGAACGCATCCGGCTGGTCAAGGGCATCCAGAGCACCGAGACCAGCATCCACCTGGCCACTTACCGCTGAACGCTCATCGCGGACGCCTCAGCGTTGAAGGGCCAGGCGTGCCGCTGCCAGGTCCCACCCGGCCCACCCACAGCTCTTGAAGAACACC
>NZ_JBLYYB010000015.1:0-54812 GCF_048549895.1 Hydrogenophaga sp. | reverse complement strand
GCCGCCACCTCCTTTAGGCCGCTGCCCAGTGCACCCGGCATCCGCGAGCGGGTGTGGTGAGCGAAGACCGGAAGGGGCCCTGAGGCGACGTTGGGGATGGGGTCCGAAACCGGCCGATTTCGTACGCCCTTTACCACCCAAGCTGGCTTGGAGCCTGCTACATTGCGCTCGACACAACGGGAGGAAAAATGAGAAAAGCGTGCACGTTGGCGGCCAGTGAACGGCGTATCTCGCCATGAGCGAGGAACTACGCGAACTGCTTTCTGGGGTGGTATTCGCAGGGTTGCTTGCGGTGGCCTACTTTGTGGTGTTCCGCGCTCCTCGGTCTTGCAAGGCCTGTGGGCATGCCGGTAAGCCAGTCCTGCACACCCCGGGTTCCTTGGTTGTCGAATTGCTACTTTGGGGTTTGACACTGTCCGTCCCGGTTGTGATGAACTGGCCGATCTTCAACGGGCTGGGGGTTCTTAAGCTGCCCTTTCTTCTGTTGATGCTCCCGGGTCCCATCTACACCTTCATGCGCAACACCGGACGGAAAAACGTCTGCGAAAAATGTGGGAGCTCAGACATCGCATTCGCTTGGACGCATCGAACCCATCCGCCCGCTGTAGGGAGAACTACTTTCGGAGACGGAGCGCTGAAGGGTGTCAGACCCTTGAGTCAACGCACACGTCAACAAACTAGCATCGGAAGCAACCTTGAAGTTCCGACTGGTCGTACTTCGGAGCGTGAGCCCGAACAGAAGTGAACCCGCGAAAGTACCCCACCGTAGGGGAGTTCCACGCGCTTGAGTACTTCGTCCCGGGAGGCCTTGCTCGTGCGGCCGCCAGCCGCCGTCCTACTGCGCAAAAGCCCGCTGGCGGCGCGCCCAACCGCTACCCCGCCCACGGAGGCGGTGTGCCCTGCGCAGCGGGGTAAAGGAGGAGACGGCACCAGCCGTCGGGGGACACCCGCGGAGCAGGGCACGCCGCGTCCGTGGGCCGAAGTAACACCACGACCGAAACGCAGCTCAATCAAACCAAGCCGAGCACCACGCCCAAGAACACGGTGAACCCCAACCAGTGATTCAGCCGAAAGGCCTTGAAGCAGCCGTCGCGGCTGCGGTCCTTGATGAGCTGGAAGTGCCACACCACCTGCGCCAGCGCCACCACCAGCATGGCGCCCCACACCCAGGGGTTCACCACGGTCCACAGCGCTGCCGTCCAGACCGCGAGGAACACCAGGTAGAACGCGGTGACCGCCGGTACGTCGTACGCGCCCAGGGTGATGGCCGAGGTTTTCATGCCGATGCGCAGATCGTCGTCGCGGTCCACCATGGCGTACTCGGTGTCGTAGGCCAGCACCCAGAACAGGTTGCCCAGCAGCAGCACCCAGGCCAGCGGCGGCACCTGCGCCTGCACGGCGGCAAACGCCATGGGCACGCCGAAGCTGAAAGCCACGCCCAGCACGGCCTGCGGCATGGACACATAACGCTTGGCGTACGGGTAGGCCAGCGTGATGGCGAGTGCCGCGAACGACATCAGCACGGTCAGCGTGTTGGTGGTGAGCACCAGCGCAAACGCCACCAAGGCCAACACCGCGCCCACGGCCAGCGCTTCGCGGGTGGACACCTTGCCCGAGGTCACCGGGCGCTGCGCGGTGCGCTTCACGTGTTTGTCGAACTCGCGGTCGGCCACGTCGTTCACGCAGCAGCCGGCGCTGCGCATGAGGATGGTGCCGAGCACGAACACGGTGAGCAGGTGCCATCCGGGGAAGCCGCCCGCTGCCACCCACAACGCGGACAACGAGGGCCAGAGCAACAGCAGCCAGCCCGCCGGGCGGTTCCAGCGGATCAGGTCCAGGTACAGCGCGAGGCGCGAAGGCCCGGGAGACGTCGCAGCGACCATGATCGAAAGATCACTCCTCAAGAATGGAGCGCAGCATCCAGGCGGTCTGCTCGTGCACGGTGAGGCGCTGCGTCAGCAGATCGGCCGTGGGCTCGTCGCCCGCCTTGTCAACCACGGGGAACAGCTCACGCGCCGTGCGCGCCACGGCTTCGTGGCCCTGCACGAGGATGCGCACCATCTCCATGGCCTTGGGGGGCGTGGCCGGCGCGTCGGGCACCGAGCTGAGCTTGCTGAACTGCGCGTAGCTGCCGGGCGCGGCGTGGCCCAGCGAACGGATGCGCTCGGCCACCGGGTCCACGGCGGTCCAGAGTTCGGTGTACTGCGCCATGAACATGTCGTGCAGCGAATTGAACATGGGACCGGTCACGTTCCAGTGGAAGTTGTGCGTGGTCAGGTACAGCGTGTAGGTGTCGGCCAGCAGCTTGGACAGGCCTTTGGCAATGGCTGCACGGTCTTTGTCGTTGATGCCGATGTTGATGCTGGGCGCGGTGGTTTTGCTGGCGGTCTTGGCCATGAAGAACTCCTGTGGAATGGTTGAAAAATCAAAGAATCAAGAGAGGCGTTTGACGCCCGGAAGTTCGCAGGCGTAGATGGCGTTGCGCAGCTCGGCAATGGCCTCGTACCGCGTGAAGCTGCGCCGCCAGGCCAGCACCACGCGCCGCGTGGGCGCCTCGCCCTTGAACGGCAGGTAGCGCACATACGACGAGTCGCCAAAGTCCTGCCCCGGTGTGGCGTGGCCTTCCAGCGCTGACGAAGGGACCGAGAGGCGCGGCACCAGCGTCACGCCCATGCCGGCGGCCACCATGTGTTTGATGGTCTCCAGCGACGAGCCCTCGAAGCTTTTGCGGATGCCCTCGGCGTCGTTGGAAAAACGCGCGAACTCGGGGCAGACCTCCAGCACGTGGTCGCGGAAACAATGGCCGGTGCCCAGCAGCAGCATGGTCTCGCGCTTGAGCTCTTCGTTGGTGATGTGGCCTTGTCTGGCCAGCGCATGCGTGTGCGGCACGGCGGCCAGAAAGGGCTCGTCGTACAGCGGCGCGATGGCCAGGTTGGCATCGGGGAAGGGCTCGGCCAGGATGGCGCAATCGATCTCGCCCAGACGCAACTGCTCCAGCAGCTTCACCGTGAAGTTCTCTTGCAGCATGAGCGGCATCTGGGGCGTGCGGTCGATGACGTTGCGCACCAGATCGGGCAGCAAATACGGACCGATGGTGTAGATCACGCCCAGCCTGAGCGGGCCGGCCAGCGGGTCTTTGCCGCGCTTGGCGATCTCCTTGATGGCGGCGGCCTGCTCCAGCACGGTCTGGGCCTGGCGCACGATCTCTTCGCCCAGGGGCGTCACGCTGATCTCGTTGGCGTTGCGCTCGAAGATCTTGAGCTCCAGCTCCTCTTCGAGTTTCTTGATGGCCACCGACAGCGTGGGCTGCGAAACGAAGCAGGCCTCGGCGGCCTTGCCAAAGTGCTTCTCGCGCGCCACGGCCACGATGTATTTGAGTTCGGTCAGGGTCATAAACCTATTGTGCCCCCCTGCGCCGCTTCGCGTCTTCCCCCCTGGGGACCACGCCAGTGGCCCAGCAAAGCCGGTTCCACGGCGTGTGCTTGATGAAGGCACGCGCTCCGGTCGACTTCACGCCTTGAGAAACTCGGCTTTGCCGCCCAGCCAGCGGGCGATGTGTTTTTCGGCCTGCTGCGGGTACTCGGCCAGCATCACCGGTGCAGCCTGCCGGGCCCATTCGAGCAGGTGCGTGTCGGTGGCGAGATCGGCAAAACGCAGCAGCGGCGCACCCGACTGGCGCGCGCCCAGAAACTCGCCCGGGCCGCGAATCTCCAGGTCGCGCCGGGCGATCTCGAAACCGTCGTTGGTCTCGGCCATGGCTTTCAATCGTTCGCGCGCGGTCTCGCCCAGGCGGCCGCTGTCGGGCGGTGTGTAGAGCAGCACGCAGGCCGACGCTGCCGCGCCGCGCCCCACGCGCCCGCGCAGCTGGTGCAACTGGCTCAGGCCAAAACGCTCGGCGTGTTCGATCACCATCAGCGAAGCATTGGGCACGTCCACACCCACCTCGATCACGGTGGTGGACACCAGCACACCCATTTGGCCGCCAGTGAACAGCGACATGACCGCCTTCTTCTCCGCCACCGGCATGCGCGAGTGCAGCAGGCCCACGAGCACGCCGGGCAGCGATTCACTCAACTCAGCGTGTGTGGCCGTCGCATTCGACAAGTCCAGCGCCTCGCTCTCCTCGATCAGTGGACACACCCAGTACACCTGTCGGCCCTGCGCCACTTGCGAGCGGATGCGCTCGATCACCTCGGCGCGGCGGTTGTCGGCCACCACCTTGGTGACGATGGGCGTGCGCCCGGGCGGCAGTTCGTCGATGGTGGAGACGTCGAGGTCGGCGTAGTAGCTCATGGCGAGCGTTCTTGGAATCGGCGTCGCGGTCATCATGAGCAGGTGGGGTTCACCCCCCGCCAATCCAGCGCCCATCTTCCCCCGCAGCGCCAGCCGCTGCGCCACGCCAAACCGGTGCTGCTCGTCAATGATCGCCAGCGCCAGGTTCTTGAACACCACCTGGTCCTGAATGACGGCGTGCGTGCCCACCACCAGCGCGGCCTCGCCGCTCGCAATCAGCGCGAGCATCTCGCTGCGCTGCTTTTTCTTCTGGCTGCCGGTGAGCCAGGCCACGCGTTTGCCCAGTGGCGCGAGCAGCGGCTCCAGCCAGCCGATGAGCTTGGCGAAATGCTGCTCCGCCAATATTTCGGTGGGCGCCATCAGTGCGCACTGCCAGCCCGCGTCGATGGCAATCGCCGCGGCCAGCGCGGCCACCACCGTCTTGCCCGAACCCACGTCGCCCTGCAGCAGGCGGTGCATGGGAATCTGGCGCATGAGGTCGCGCGCGATCTCTTCACCCACGCGGCGCTGCGCGTTGGTGAGCGCGAACGGCAACACGCCGAGCAGTTGTTCGTGCAGGCCGCCCGGCTGGGCGCGCAGGGCCGGCGCACTCAACGCGGCGCGCTCCTGCCGCGCGGTGAACTGCGAGAGCTGCTGCGCCAGCAACTCCTCGGCCTTGAGACGCTGCCAGGCCGGGTGGCTGCGGTCTTCGAGTGCGTCCAGCGACACGTCGGCGCCGGGGTGGTGCAGAAACTGCAGCGCATCGCGCAGCGTCCAGGTGCCGCGCACCAAGGCGTTCAGGCCACCCAGCAACGCGGGTGGCAGGTTCTCGCCGAGATCGGCACGGCGCAGGCCGCTGGCCACCACCTTGCGCAAATACGCTTGCGGCAGCTGCGCACTGGTGGGGTAAACCGGCGTGAGCGCGTCGGGCAATTCACCACCCGCCGCATGAAACGCCGGGTGCACCATGGTCCAGCCCAGAAAGCCGCCGCGCAGCTCGCCGCGCACGCGCACCCGTTCGCCCACCGCGAGGGTTTTCTGGTGCGCCGGGTAGAAGGTGAAGAAACGCAGCGTGCAGGTGTCGGTGCCGTCGTCCAGCGTCACCAGCAGTTGGCGGCGCGGGCGCTGCGTGATCTCGCTGTGGGTCACCGTGCCCTCGATCTGCGCCAGTTGTCCGTCGCGTGCGCCACGCAGCGTGACGATGCGGGTTTCGTCCTCGTAACGCAGTGGCAGGTGCAGCGCCAGATCGATGTCGCGCACCAGCCCCAGCCGGTGCAAGGCCTTCTGCGGGGCAGAGAGCGGCTTGCGGGCGGGGGTGGCGTCGGGCATGGGACAATTCTGCCCGCTTCCCCTCACCTTTCTTTTTCACTTGGCACGGGCTTCGTCCAGCCCTCAAGCAGCATGACCTCTTCTCCTGAACCCGTCGCGCGCGCCTTCACGGTGGCCGACTTCGATTTCCACCTTCCCCCCGAGCTGATCGCCCAGCACCCCGCGCCCGAGCGCAGCGCCTCGCGCCTGCTTGACGGCACCGGCGCCACGCCGGTGGACCGCATCTTTCGCGAACTGCCCGACCTGTTGAAAGACGGCGACCTGCTGGTGTTCAACGACACGCAGGTCGTCAAGGCACGGCTGTTCGGCCAGAAGGCCAGCGGCGGCCAGCTGGAGATGCTGATCGAGCGCGTGCTGCTGCCGACCGAGTCCAGCGACGGCACCGTCCACGAGGTGGTGGCCCACCTGCGCGTGAGCAAAAAGCCGCAGGTCGGCGGCTATCTGCACATGGCCGGTGGCCTGCGCGGCGGTGGGTTTGACGCCGTCTTCATCGGCCGCTGGCCCGACGAACACGGCCAGCTGTTCCGCTTTCGCCTGCACGGCCCGGCCGGTGAAACGCCCTACGAGCTGATGGCGCGCCACGGCCATGTGCCGCTGCCGCCCTACATCACCCACAGCGACGAAGCCGACAACGAGCGCCGCTACCAGACGGTGTTCGCGCGCGTGCCCGGCGCAGTGGCCGCGCCCACCGCCGCGCTGCATTTCGACGAGGCCGTGCTGGCTGCGCTGGACGCGCGCGGCGTGCGGCGCGCCAGCGTCACGCTGCACGTGGGTGCGGGCACGTTTGCGCCCATGAAGGCCGGCCGCATCGAAGACCATGTGATGCACCACGAGCGTTACGCGATTCCGCCCGAAACGCTGCGCTCAATAGCCGACTGCCGCGCTCGCGGCGGCCGCGTGGTGGCCGTGGGCACCACCACCGTGCGCACGCTGGAAAGCTGGGCGCGCTCGGGCGAGACCGAAGGCGACACCAACATCTTCATCACGCCGGGGTTTGCGTTCCAGGTGGTCGACCTGATGGTCACCAACTTCCACCTGCCCCAGTCCACGCTGATGATGCTGGTCAGCGCCTTCGCCGGTTTCGACCCCATCCGCGCGCTCTACGCCCACGCCATCGCACAACGCTACCGCTTCTTCAGCTATGGCGATGCCATGCTGCTTTCAAGGAACCCCGATGCTGCAGTTTGAAGTCCTCAAGACCGACCCCACCAGCCACGCGCGCCGCGCCCAGCTCACGCTCAACCACGGCGTGGTGCAGACCCCCATCTTCATGCCGGTGGGCACCTACGGCACCGTCAAGGGCGTGATGCCGCAGAGCCTGCACGACATGGGCGCGCAGATCATCCTGGGCAACACCTTCCACCTCTGGATGCGCCCGGGCCGCGAGGTGATGAACAGCTTTGGCGGCCTGCACGGCTTCGAGCAGTGGCACAAGCCCATCCTCACCGACTCGGGTGGCTTCCAGGTCTGGTCGCTTGGTGCCATGCGCAAGATCACCGAAGAAGGCGTGACCTTCGCCAGCCCCGTGAACGGCGACAAGCTCTTCATGTCGCCCGAGGTCAGCATGGACATCCAGACCGGGCTGAACAGCGACATCGTGATGCAGCTCGACGAGTGCACGCCCTACGAGACCAACGGCCACCTCACCACCGAAGCGGAAGCCCGCAAGAGCATGGAGATGAGCCTGCGTTGGGCCAAGCGCTCGCAAGACGAATTCGCTCGGCTGGAGAACCCCAACGCGCTCTTCGGCATCGTGCAGGGCGGCATGTTCGAGCACCTGCGCCAGGAGTCGCTGGACGCATTGGTGGACATGAACTTCCCCGGCTACGCCATCGGCGGTGTGAGCGTGGGTGAACCCAAAGAGCAGATGCTGCAGATCATGGCGCACACGCCGCACCGCCTGCCGGCCCACAAACCGCGTTACCTCATGGGCGTGGGCACGCCCGAAGACCTGGTGCAGGGCGTGGCCGACGGCGTGGACATGTTCGACTGCGTCATGCCCACGCGCAATGCGCGCAACGGCACGCTGTTCACGCGTTTTGGCGATTTGAAGATCCGCAACGCGCGCCACAAGACCGACCACCAGCCGCTGGACACCACCTGCACCTGCCACGCCTGCGCCGGCAAGAGCGGTGTGAGCTGGGACCAGGGCGGACGCGACGGCTTCAGCCGCGCCTACCTGCACCACCTCGACCGCTGCGGCGAAATGCTCGGCCCCATGCTGGCCACCATCCACAACCTGCATTACTACCTGAACCTCATGCGCGAGGTGCGCGAGGCGCTGGACGCGGGCACGTTCGGTGCATTCCAGGCGCAGTTCAAGGCGGATCGGGCACGGGGGGTGTGAGCCCAGCCGGCTCGCAGTCGCGGGGTCAGTGGTAGTCGTCTTCCCGCTGATGGCGCACCGCGCCCACGATCACGCTGGTGCCGTCCACGATCTCGAACAGCGCGACATAGCCCGAGCGGCCAAACGGGATGACGAGCTCGCGCACAAAAGGACTGTTGCCCGCTTTGCGGCAGGCAAAGGGTGAGGTTTCCAGAAAGGCCATGCCGTCCTTGATGGCCTGCAACGCCCGGGCCGGCACGTCGAGGTCGCCGGTGTCGCTGTCCAGCTCGCGCTGCAGCGCGAAGTCGAACAGCTCTTCCAGGTCTTGTGCGGCCGCTTCGCTGAATGTGACCTTGAAGGCCATCAGCTTCGCTGTGACTTGGCCTGGCGGGCGGCCTTCAACCGGGCTTCAAGCCGGGCAACCACCTGCTCGGCGGGGATGCCGGTGCAGGCGCTTTGGGTGTCCTGGATGGCTTTGATGCCACGGCGCACGAACTCGGCCTGGTGCTTGCGTTTTTCAACCACGCTGCGAACAGCACTCTCGACGAATTGCGACAGCGTTTCGCCTTGCTCCAGAACGCCTTCGAGTTCCTGCCGGAAATCGGGCGCGACGCGGACGGGGGGAAGGGTGGCGGTTTTCATGCACGCAGTGTATTGCACATGCAATGCAAGCACAGAGTCGCCGATGGGCGGTGCGGGCGCAGACCCTGCCGATACAGTCGCAACAGCCCGCCGATTTCAACGGCGCTGCTGAAACCCAACCAGCACCGAGATGACCCACACCGTCCCCCGCCACATCCTGCCCATCCTGGTCCTCGCCCAGTTCCTAGGCACCTCGCTGTGGTTCGCGGTCAACGCGGTGATGCCCGACCTGCAGCGTGAACTGGGCTGGCCCACCAGTGCGGTGGGCACGCTCACCTCGGCGCTGCAGTTCGGCTTCATCCTGGGCACGCTGGTGTTTGCACTGCTGGCCATTGCCGACCGGTTTGCGCCGCGCCGCGTGTTCCTGGTGTGTGCGCTGGCGGGTGCGGCCTGTACCGTGGGGGCGTGGTGGATGGTGCGCGACTACTCGGCGCTGCTGGTCTGGCGTTTTGCCACCGGCTTCTTCCTAGCGGGCATCTACCCGGTGGGCATGAAGATCGCGGCGCAGTGGTACACGCGTGGCCTGGGTGGCGCGCTCGGCTTGCTGATCGGGGCGCTGGTGCTGGGCTCGGCCAGCGCACACGCGCTGCGCGCGCTCGGTGGCGCCCTGCCCTGGCCCACGCTGATGCTCGGTGTGGCCGCACTGGCAGCCGTCGGCGGCCTGCTGCTGTTTTTCGGCACCAGCGACCCGCCGCATGCGCAGGCCCGGGTGACGGTGCTGCAGTGGCGCGCATTGGCCACGCTGTGGACCGATGCGCGCGTGCGCAGTTCGGTGCTGGGTTACTTCGGCCACATGTGGGAGCTCTACACCATGTGGGTGATGGTGCCGCTGGTGCTGGCCACACGCCTGCAGGGCGCGGCGCTGTCGTGGGCGGCGTTCTGCGTGCTCGGCGCGGGCGTGATCGGCTGCGCGGGCGGCGGCTGGGTGGCGCAGCGCTGGGGCAGCGCGCGCGTGGCGGGCACGCAGCTGGCCATCAGCGGTCTGTGCTGCCTGGCTGCGTTCGTCATGATCGACGCTGGCGACGCCCTGTTCTACGCCTGGCTGGTGCTCTGGGGCATCACGGTCTCGGGCGACTCGCCTCAGTTCTCCACGCTCACCGCGCGCAACGCGCCGCCGCAGGCTGTGGGCAGCGTGCTCACGCTCACCAACAGCATCGGCTTTGCGATCTCCATCGTGAGCATCCTGCTGTTTGTGTCGCTGGCCGAGACGGTGGCGCTGGGCGCGCTGTTGCCGTGGCTGGCGCTGGGTCCGGCGTTGGGGCTGTGGGCCTTGTGGCCACTGCTGGGTGAAGAACGCGGTCAAGGCACCAGCCGCTGAACCGGCCCAGCCAGACCCGCGCGCTCCAGCCACCCAAACGCCGAATCCACCGTGACCGTCTCGATGCGGTCGGCAAACCGCTTTTCGTTCGGATGGTCGTCGAACGCGATGTGGGCCGAGCTCACGCGCGCACCCAGCCGGGTGAGTGCACCCAACTGCAAGGTGGTGGGCTGGTAGCCCTTGAAGCGCAGCCAGGCCTGCGCCAGCTCGCGGTTGGCCACGCCCGGCTCGACGGCCGAGGCCAGGGTCTCCAGCGCCCACTGGTTGGACTGCTGGTAACGCGTGGCCCAAGGGTAGCTCAGCATGTTGTAGGCCCGGGTGTGCAGAGTGGTGCCGCGCGCCGGGTCGGTGAGCACGGCGTGCAGCGGCGCCTGCAGCGCGGGCGCGGGCACCATCCACGCGGCTTCAAAGCGCCAGAGGTCGTCGAGGAAAAACTCGCCCAGACCCTGGCGGTACAGCGCGCCCTCGGCCGAGCCGCAACTGTTGAGCTTGTGCAGCACGCGCCACGGGCCTTCGGCGGTTTTGTAGGCCCAGCCCAGGTGCGAATAGCGCAGTCGGTACTTGCTCAGGTCTTGCCCGGCGCGGGCCAGCACCACCACCCGCGCGCCGCTGCGGGCGTGCTCGGCGTCGAGCGCTTGCGCAGTGCGCAGCGCGAGGTTCATGCCTTGTTCGATGCTGCGGGCGGTGAGCGGTCGGGCGTCACACGAGCGGCCTGCGTGTGCGGCGGGTGCGGCCAGCAGTGCCCAGGCGGCGAGCCCCGCCCACCAACGCCACAAAGACGAATGCGTCATAGCCACTCCTCAGTGCGTGATGCGCTCGTTGTGCAACAGCGCACGGCCCAGCTCGTTCGGAATGAAGGCCAGCACCTCGCCCGCCGCCGAGAGCAGCACCCCGGTGCCGATCACGCTCACCATCACCGCCGTGCCCACACCCACGGACACAGCCGACGCCGCACGGCCCGAAACCTGCACGCTGGCGCGCGCGCCATCCGACACCCGCTCCAGCACATAGACCGTGCCGCTGGCCGTGACCTCCACCGCCTTCACCACCAGCACGGCCCCGGCCACCGAAAACGCCACCGGCACCACACTCACCGCCGCCGCGCCGACCGACGCGGCCCCGACCACCGAGGCCACAGGCAACGCCGACAGTGCCACCGACACCTCGCTCTGCGCGCGGGCCGGGCTGGTCGTCAGCGCCAAGGTCATGGCCACTGCGGTGGTCAGGCCACGCCAGGAAAAACGGATCGAGTTCATGTTCAAGCTCCTGGAGAAACGTGAATGGGTGGTCATTCGGCAGCGGCAGCGCGTTCGTGCAACGCCTGCTGGCGACCCGCCATCTCGCCGCGCGCGCGGGCCTCGCTCAGATCGGCTTCATGGCGGTCGCGCAGCGTCTTGGCCAGCGTGAAAGCCGAGGTCACGAGGTACAGCCAGCTCACGCCGAGGTAGGCGCGGTAGGTGTCGTTGATCTCCATGCGCAACAGGCCCCAGCCGGTCAGACCCATGGCCACGGCAAAACCGCCCCACACCACCAGGCGCCACATCGGTGTCTCCGGTACACCCGAAAGCGCTGCCTGGTGGCTGTCGCGCACCGCCTTGGACAGCACGAACACGGTGGACAGACAGAACACATAACCCATCACCATGAAGGCCCGGTCCAGCGCCTGACCCGGCAGATACGCGAGGCCGGTGGCGCAGAGAAAGACCGCCACGCCGAACGAAGCCCAGACCTGGAATTGCCAGGCGCGGGTGTCGCGCATCACGATGAGGGGAGATCGGTTCGAAGCCATGAAAAAACCTTTGCGGTTGTTGAAGGTGGCGCGATGGTGGGGCGCCGCCCCGCCATGAGGCGCAACATCCTGTTCCGGTAGATCTCCGATTGCCATCCAGCATCGAAATACGATACTTCTTGGGTCTGCGAGTCCGTTGTGATCTTTGGTCTACTGCCCAGACAACTTTGCTGCCCGCACCGGGTCTCACGTCACATATGAAAAAACTTGTGCTCTGCTGGATCTGTCTTCTCTTCACCGCGGGCGCATCGGCGCAAGCGCTCTGGCAAGGCGTGCCCGTGGGCGCCACGCCGGCCGAGGTGCGCGCGCTGCTGCCCGAGGTGCAGGCGCCCGCATCGAACAGCGACGGCGTGCAGCTGGAGATCCCGGCCTTCGAGCTCGCCGGGGCAACGTTCAAGGTGTCGTTCGTGTTCCAGGCCGAGCAATTGCAGCGCATCACGCTGCTGGCCAATGCCGGCTCGGCCGACCAAGCCCGCGCACTGGCCCAGCGCCTCACCACCTCGCTGCGCTCGCGCTACGGGCTGGAAATGAGCACCAAAAGCCGAGGCGCCACCTCATCGGTGACGATCGACCGGCAGTGGAATTTCCGGCGCACCGTGGTGCATCTGGTCGTCGAGGACGGCACTTTCGTGCGGCTGGACTACAGCGGCCAGGCGCCGGTGCGCAACAACCGGCTTTGACCAGCAAAGGTGAGGGTCTGCGGCTGTCGCAGCCATGTAACTCGTTTCACAGATAATTGAAACCAAATTACACCCGGGCGCACACAAGCCCAACCATCCACCGACAGGAGACACAGTTCATGCCCATGCGCGCCACCAAGATCGTTGCCACCCTCGGCCCCGCTTCCAGCGACCCGGCTTTGCTCGAAGCCATGATCCGCGCGGGCGTGAACGTGGTCCGTCTCAACTTCTCCCACGGCACCGCGCAGGACCACATCGACCGCGCCACGCTGGTGCGCGCTGCGGCCCAGCGGGCCGGCCGCGAGGTCGGCATCATGGCCGATCTGCAGGGCCCCAAGATCCGCGTGGGCAAATTCGCCGAGGGCAAGGTGATGCTGGTGCCGGGCGAGAAATTCGTGCTCGACGCCTCGCGCACCGAACCCGGCAACCTCGAAGGCGTGGGCCTGGACTACAAGGAACTGCCGCGCGACGTGAAAGCCGGCGACACCCTGCTGCTCAACGACGGCCTGATCGTGCTGACCATCGACAAGGTGGTGGGCCTGGCGGTGCACACCACGGTGAAGCTCGGCGGCGAGCTCTCGAACAACAAAGGCATCAACAAACAGGGCGGCGGTCTCACCGCACCGGCGCTGACCGCCAAGGACATGGACGACATCAAGACCGCCATGGGCCTGAAGGCCGACTACGTGGCGGTGAGTTTCCCGAAGAACGCGACCGACATGGAGCTGGCGCGCCAGCTGTGCAACGTGGCCGGTGCGGCCGAGGGCCACAAGCCCGCGCTGATTGCGAAGATCGAACGCGCCGAGGCGATTCCCGAACTCGCCAACATCCTGAAAGTGTCCGACGGCATCATGGTCGCGCGCGGCGATCTGGCGGTGGAGGTGGGCAACGCGGCGGTGCCCGGCCTGCAGAAGCACATGATCAAAATGGCGCGCGAAATGGACAAGGTGGTGATCACCGCCACGCAGATGATGGAGTCCATGATCGTCAACCCGGTGCCCACGCGCGCCGAGGTGAGCGACGTGGCCAACGCGGTGCTCGACGGCACCGACGCGGTGATGCTCAGCGCCGAAACCGCCGCCGGCAAATACCCGCTGGAGACGGTGATGGAGATGGCCAACATCTGCCAGGAAGCCGAAAAGGCCGAGTACAGCGAACTCGGCGCCGATTTCACCGGCAAGACCTTCAAGCGCATCGACCAGTCGATCGCCATGGGCGCGCTGTTCACCGCTCACCACCTCGGCGCCAAGGCCATCGTCGCGCTGACCGACTCGGGCTCGACTGCCCTGTGGATGAGCCGCCACAACGTGCGCATGCCGATCTACGCGGTGACCTCCAACCTCTCGACCCAGCGCCGCATGACGCTCTACCGCAACGTGCGCCCGCTGCTGATGGACACCAGCGCCGACCGCGACACTGCGCTGGCCGACGCCGAGGCCCACCTCAAGAAGCGCGGCATCGTGCACAGCGGCGACGTGTACGCCATCACCGTGGGCGAGCCCATGGGCCAGCCGGGCGGCACGAACACCCTGAAAATCTGCCGCGCCAGTTGAATCTGCGAGCGCAACGGCTGCGTACCCTTGGGATGACTTTTCCGCAACCCGTTCCTCCATCGCCACCAGCCCGCCGCCGCTGGCTCACCCTGCTCGGCCTGGCGCCTTTGCTGCAGGCCTGCTCGCCGATCCGCCTGATCAACGCCACCGTGCCGTCAAACACCCACACGGTGCTGCGCGGCGAGGCCTACGGCAGCGCCGAGCGCCAGCGCATGGACGTGTACCTGCCGGTGGACAAAGCGCCCGACGCGCCGATCGCGGTGTTCTTCTACGGCGGCAGCTGGAGCAGCGGCGAGCGAGCCGACTACAAGTTCGTGGGCGAAGCGCTGGCCTCGCGCGGCATCGTCACCGTGATCGCCGACTACCGCCTGAGCCCCGAGGTGCGCTACCCGGTGTTTTTGCAGGACTGCGCGCTCGCGGTGCGATGGGCACGCGACAACGCGCAGCGCCTGGGTGCCTCGCGCTCGCGCCTGTTCGTGAGCGGCCACAGCGCGGGCGCCTACAACGCGGCCATGCTCGCGCTGGACGCGCGCTGGCTGACCGAAGTCGACATGCAGGCGGACGAACTCGCCGGCTGGGCCGGCCTGGCGGGCCCCTACGACTTTTTGCCCATCGGCATTCCCGAAGTGCAGCTGGCCTTCAACTGGCCCAATACGCCCGCCAGTTCGCAGCCGCTCTTTCACGCGCCTGCCGGCACAGGTTTGAAACACCGCGTGCTGTTGCTGGCGGCCAAGAGCGACTCGGCGGTGAACCCCCAGCGCAACACGCTGGCCCTGGCACAGGCCCTGCGGCAGCGCGGAACACCGGTGGAGCTGGAAGTCTTCGACCGCGTCAACCACGTCACGCTGATCGGCGCCATGGCACCACCGCTGCGCGGCCTGGCGCCCGTGCTCGACCGCCTCAGCGGCTTCCTGCAGCTGCACCCGGCCTGAAGTCTTTCGGCCGGGTGCAGCACGCGCCGTAAAATCGCGGGTTACATACCGGTTACCAACTGACTTAGGGGATTCTCATGGCGCTCGTTTCCATGCGCGAACTGCTCGACCACGCCGCCATCCACGGCTACGGCATTCCAGCGTTCAACGTCAACAACCTCGAACAGGTGCAGGCCGTGATGGCTGCAGCCCACGAAGCCGGCGCGCCGGTGATCCTGCAGGCCAGCGCCGGGGCACGCAAATACGCCGGCGAGCCCTTCATCAAGCACCTGATCCAGGCGGCTGTGGAGTCCTACCCGCACATCCCGCTGGTGATGCACCAGGACCACGGCCAGAACCCGGACGTGTGCCGCGGCGCGATCGACCTGGGCTTCAGCTCGGTGATGATGGACGGCAGCCTGGAAGGCGACGGCAAGACGATTGCCAGCTACGAATACAACGTGGACGTGACCCGCAAGGTGGTCGACATGGCCCACAAGCTGGGCGTGACGGTTGAGGGCGAACTGGGTTGCCTGGGCAGCCTGGAGACCATGCAGGGTGACAAGGAAGACGGCCACGGCACCGACGCGGTGATGACGCGCGAACAGCTGCTGACCGACCCCGAGCAGGCCGCCGACTTTGTGAAGCGCACCCAGCTCGACGCCCTGGCCATTGCCATCGGCACCAGCCACGGCGCCTACAAGTTCACCCGCAAGCCCACCGGCGACATCCTGGCGATCGACCGCATCCAGGAAATCAACCGCCGCCTGCCCAACACCCACCTGGTGATGCACGGCTCCAGCTCGGTGCCGCAAGACCTGCTGGCCGTGATCAACCAGTACGGCGGCAAGATCAAGGAAACCTACGGCGTGCCGGTCGAGGAGATCCAGAAAGCGATCCAGTTCGGCGTGCGCAAGATCAACATCGACACCGACATCCGCCTGGCCATGACGGCCGCGGTGCGCAAGTTCCTGGCCGAGAACCCCGAGAAGTTCGACGCCCGCGAATGGCTCAAGCCCGCGCGCGAAGCCGCCAAGGCGATCTGCAAGCAGCGCTACATCGAGTTCGGCTGCGAAGGTCAGGCCAGCAAGATCAAGGGCGAATCGCTCCAGGTGGTGGCCGCCAAGTACGCCAAGGGCGAACTGGCCCAGGTCGTGCACTGACCGGTATGTGGCGCTTGCGCTCCGCGCAACGCTGACGACTTCAAAAAAGCGCCCCAGTCTTCGGCTTGGGCGCTTTTTTCTTGTCAAAAGCCTTTAAATCTTGTCATAAACATTCAAAACGACAAGATTCCGGCTTATCCTTGTCACCGTGACAAGATTACAGCCCCTACCTATTCCGCTGACACGGTTCCCTGCGCCATGACCGCCCCCCAGCTGTTGCCCCGTCACGCGTCGTTGCTGCACCAGGTCCTTGCCGCCGGGGAGCCCGTGCAGCCCGGCGCGCTGGAGCAGTCCCTCCAAGTCTCCCGCCCCACCATCAACCGGGCCTTGCGCGACCTCCTGGCCTCTGGATTCCTGGAGAAGCTGGGGGCCGGCCGGTCCACCCGCTACGTGGCCACAGACGCGGGCAGGGCCGCCCTGGGGGCGCTGGCTTCGGCCTCCCCCGCGCGAGCCGGGCCCGGCCTGCTGCAATGGTCGCCGGCTGCCCTGCCCTTGGTCGACACGCTTCGCGCGCCGCTGGGAACGCGCACCCCGGTGGGCTATGACAGCGGTTTCGTGGGCAACTACATCCCGAACCAGTCCAGCCTGCTGCCGCCGCCGCTGGCCGCGGACCTGTTCAACGCCGGCCGTGGCCGGGACCAGCAACCCGCGGGCACCTATGCCCGCGAGGTTCTGGAGCAGTTGCTCATCGACCTGTCCTGGTCGTCATCGCGCCTGGAGGGCAACAACAAGAGCCTGCTCGACACCAAGGCCCTCTTCGAGCTCGGGGAGCAAGCAGGCCCGCTGGACGAAGACACCCTGATGCTGCTCAACCACAAGAGCGCCATCGAGTTCATGGTCGACGCTGTGCCGACAGAGGGCATGACCGTGCCCGTCATCGTTGACCTGCAGGCCAAGTTGATGAAGGACCTCTTGAAGGACTCGCGGGACATTGGCAGCATCCGCCGACGTTTGGTGAACATCGACGGCTCTGTCTATTCCCCGAGCAACATTCCCTCGCTGCTGGAAGAAACGCTGAAGTCCATCATCGACAAGGCGCGCCACATCCGAAACCCGGTGGAAGCCGCATTTTTCCTGTGGGTCAACGTGGCCTACCTGCAACCTTTTGCAGACGGCAACAAGCGCACGAGCCGTCTGAGCGCCAACATGCCGCTCCTGCTGCACAACTGCGCGCCGCTGTCTTTTCTGGACGTGGAGCGCACGGACTATGCGACAGCCATGCTCGGCGTCTACGAGCAGCGCAACGTTGCCGCGGCAGTGGAGCTGTTTGAATTCATCTACCGCCGCTCGATCCAGAAATACAGCGTGCTGCGCGCCTCCCTGGCGGTGCCCGACCCGCTTCGAGCCCGGTACCGACAGGCCCTGAATGAGCTGATGCAGCTCGTCGTGCTGCACGGCCGGACGCTGGACGGCGCATGGTCAGAGGTACCCGTCGACGCCGCCGACCTGGTGGCGTTGCGCGCCATTGCGAACACCGAACTGGACCACCTGGAGCCCTACAACTGCGCCCGCTACAACCTCGTGCGGGGCATGACGCAGCGGTGGATTGACGCCGGGCGACCCAGGTAAACCGCCCGCCTGAATCGAGCTCAGTCCTCCCAACCCGCCGCCTGAATGGCCGCCACGATCTCGCGCCCGGTTTTCACCAGCGCCGGGCCAAAGTCTTGGTGCAGCAAGGCGCCCTGCAACCGCGACGCCGGCCCGCCCACGGTGAGCGCCAACGGCTCGCGGCCGTCGCCCAGGTCCAGGCCCACGCCGATGGCGGCGATCTCGCTCTCCCATTCCGACTCGGACACCGCGTAACCGCGCTTGGCCCAGTCGGCCTCGGCGCGCTGCAGCCCGGCCTCGCGCGCGGGCCAGCGCTCGGGGTCTTGCGCTTGCAGGCGCCGCGCCACCACGGCCTGCATGCCCGGCGAGGCGGAGCACCAGATGGCACGGCCCATGGCGGTCTCGGCAAACGGCAGGCGCGTGCCCACATCGAGCCCGAGGATGAGCCGCGCCGTGCTGCGGCAGTGCGCAACGTAGACCACCGAGGTGTCGTGCCGCACGCCCAGTGAAATGGCGGCCTGGGTGTGTTCGGCCAGTGTTTCCATGAACGGCCGCGCGATGCGCCCGACCTGGAAGTTGGACAACACGCTGAAGCCCAGCGACAGCACTGCCGGGCTCAGCGCGTACTCGCCGGTGGCCGCGCGGTGGCGCAAATAGCCAAGGCTGGTGAGCGTGAAGGTGAGGCGCGAGACGGTGGCCTGCGGCAGGCCGGTGCGCCGTGCCAGTTCCGCGTGTGCCAGCCAGCGGTCGGCCGGGGAGAAGCAGCGCAACACCGCGAGGCCGCGCGCGAGTGCGGTCACGAAGCGGCGGTCGTCGGCCGGATCGGCCTCGGTGAGCGGGGTGGGGGCTGTCTGGCGCTGGCGTCCCATGGTCGTGGTCCTGTTTTCTGCAGATCGGAATATGTGGCGCCCGGGTTGGGCTTGTATTCCGCAGAACGGAATTCTTGGGTGATTCCAGGCCGCCTGGCATGCTCGCTTTCCCTGATCAGCGTTTACACAGACCCTGGCAGGGCCGTATATTGACCGCGCTCCCGTTGTTTTCCGCCCAGCGGAATTTAAGCGCTTCTTCCGCATCACCTCTGCATGAAGTCCCTTACCCCGGCCCACTGGCCACCCGGCCTGCCGCAGCACCTCGCGCTGCCGCAGACGCACGTCTTCTACAACCTGGAGGTGTCGGCACGGCGCTACCCCGACAAGCCCTTCATCGTGTTCTACGACACGGTGCTCACCTACGCTGCCTTTCTGCGCGAGACCGAACACCTCGCCGGCCACCTGCAGCAGGTGTGCGGCGTGCAACCGGGCGACCGGGTGTTGCTTTGCATGCAGAACAGCCCGCAGTGGGCGCTGGCGTTTTACGCCATCCTGCGCGCGGGCGCGGTGGTCGTGCCGGTGAACCCGATGAACCGCACCGAAGAACTCCGCCACTGCGTCACCGACAGCGGTGCACACGTGGCGCTGGTGGCGCAAGACCTGCTGCCGCAAGTGCGGCCATTGCTGACGGCCAACGACAACGGTCTGCGCCATGCCGTCGTGGCCACCTACAGCGATCACCTGCGCGTGCCCACCGACCTTGCGGTGCCCGACTTCGTAGCTGCGCCGCGCCAGCCCTTCACCGAACCCGGGCTGGTCGCCTGGGCCGACGCGATCGCTGCTGAACGGAACCCCGGGCCGCTCACCACCGGCCCCGACGACCTCTGCGCCATGCCCTACACCTCGGGCACCACCGGCCTGCCCAAGGGCTGTATGCACACCCACCGCAGCGTGATGAGCACGCTGGTGGGCGGGGTGCGCTGGTTCGGCACTGCGTCAGACGCGGTCTGCCTCTCGGTGCTGCCGTTCTTTCACGTCACCGGCCTCACCGGCAGCCTGAACGGGCCGCTGTACGTGGGCGCCACCATCGTGGTGCTCGCGCGCTGGGACCGCGAAACGGCGGCCATCTGCATGCAGCGCTACCGCGTGACCATGTGGCAAGCCATCAGCACCATGGTGATCGACTTCCTCGCGCACCCGCAGCTCGACCGCTTCGACCTCACCAGCCTGCGCTGCGTGCGCGGCGGCGGCGCGGCCATGCCCGAGGCGCTGGCTGCGCGCCTGAAGGCCCTCACCGGGCAGGACTACATCGAGGGTTACGGCATGTCCGAAACCATGGCCGCCACCCACATCAACCCCACGCACCGACCCAAGCGCCAGTGCCTGGGCATGCCGGTGTTTGACGTGGACGCGCGCGTGGTCGACCCCGACACGCTGGCCACGCTGCCGCCGGGCGAGACCGGCGAGATCGTGGTGCACGGCCCGCAAATCATGCAGGGCTACTGGCGCAATCCCAAGGCCACGCAAGACGCTTTCATCAACATCGACGGTCAACGCTTCCTGCGCACCGGCGACCTCGGCCACGTGGACGAGGACGGCTACTTTTTCATGACCGACCGCTTGAAACGCATGATCAACGCGAGCGGCTACAAGGTCTGGCCGGCCGAGGTGGAAGCGCTCATGTACCACCACCCCGCCATCCAGGAAGCCTGTGTGATCGGCGTGCGCGATGCGCGGCGCGGCGAGAGCGTCAAGGCCCTCGTGGTGCTGCGGCCCGAACACCGCGGCCAGGTGACCGAACAAGACGTGATCGACTGGGCGCACGGCCACATGGCCGCCTACAAAAGCCCGCGCACCGTGGAATTTGTGGAGGCGCTGCCCCGCTCGGGCAGCGGCAAGGTGATGTGGCGCGAACTGCAGGAACAGCAGGCCGCGCGCGACACAGCACCCCCTCCTCCCTGACACCCCCCCATTCATCACCCGCGCGGCGCGAAGCGCCGCAACCACCGCCAAACCGGCATCCCCCAGAAGGAGACAAACGCATGAAGAACACACCATCCACTCCCCCGTCCAGCGGCCGCCGCGCGCTGTTGCTGGCCGCCATCACCGCCACGGCCGCCGCCGGCGTGGCGCCCTGGAGCGTGGCCCACGCGCAAGCCCAGGCCTACCCCAGCCGCCCGGTCACGCTCATCATTCCGTGGCCCGCCGGTGGCTCCACCGACCGCCACCTGCGCACGCTGGCCGAACTCGCCTCCAAACACCTGGGCCAGCCCATCGTGGTGGAAAACAAGCCCGGTGCCGGCGGCACCCTCGGCCCGAGCACCATGGCGCAAACCGCCAAGCCCGACGGCTACACCATCGCCCAGTTCCCGCTGGGCATGCTGCGCATGCCGCACATGCAGAAGACCAACTGGAACCCGCTGACCGACTTCAGCTACATCATCGGTGTGTCGGGCTACACCTTCGGCCTCACCGTGAAGGCCGACTCGCCCTACAAGACCTTCAAGGACTATGTGGAGGCCGCGCGCAAGGCGCCCGGCACGATCAACTACGGCTCCACCGGCACCGGCAGCAGCCCGCACCTGCTCATGGAAGAGCTGGCCGGCAACGCCAAGGTGCAGTTCGTGCACGTGCCGTTCAAGGGCAACGCCGACCTGCAGTCGGCCCTGCTCGGCGGCCACGTGATGGCGCAAAGCGACGCCACCGGCTGGGACAAGTTTGTCGACAGTGGCGAGATGCGCCTGCTCGTGACCTTTGGCGAACAGCGCACCAAACGCTGGCCCGACGTGCCCACCGCGCAGGACCTGGGCTACAACGTGGTGTCGAGTTCGCCCTACGGCCTGGTGGGCCCCAAGGGCATGGACCCGGCCATCATGAAGACGCTGCACGACGCGTTCAAGAAGGCCATGGAGGAGCCGCGCCACCTGGAAGTGCTGGGCCAGCTCAACCAGGCCATGTGGTACCGCAACGGTGACGAGTACCGCCAGTGGGCGGCCGAGACCTACGCCAAGGACAAGACCCTGATCGAGCGCCTGGGACTGGCCGCGAAATAAGGGGTGGCCCGGGGGCTCGTCAACTTGCGATAATCCCCCGGAATGGTTCAAAGCCCGTTGGCTGTTCAACGGGCTTTTTTCTTGTCCCGCATTTCTTCGACCCGATCATGACCACTGCCCTGCACACCTCGGCCCTCACCTCCCTGCCCTTGCTGGCGCGCGGCAAGGTGCGCGACAACTACGCCGTGGGCGACGACCGCATCCTGATGGTGGCCAGCGACCGCATCAGCGCCTTCGACGTGATCATGGGCGAGCCCATCCCCGGCAAGGGTGAGCTGCTCACCAAGCTCTCGCTGTTCTGGTTCGACCAGCTCGGCCCCCAGGGTCTCAACATCTGCCCGATCCACCTCACGGGCGATGCGCCCGAGAGCGTGGTGTCCGCGGCCGAGGTGCCCCAGGTCACCGGCCGCTCGATGCTGGTGCAGCGCTTGAAGCCGATCCCGGTGGAAGCCGTGGTGCGCGGGTATCTGGCCGGCAGCGGCTGGAAGGAATACCAGGACAACCAGGCCGTGTGCGGCGTGAAGCTGCCCGCCGGTTTGCAGAACGCGTCCAAACTGCCCGAGCCGATCTACACGCCAGCGGCCAAGGCCGAGATGGGCGAGCACGACGAGAACATCACGTTTGAACAAACCGTGGCCATGATCGGCCCCGAACTCGCCGCGCAGATCCGCGACGTGTCGATCGCGCTCTACAAGGCCGCGGCCGAGATGGCGCTCAAGAAGGGCATCATCATTGCGGACACCAAGTTCGAGTTCGGCCTGGACAAGGCCGGGAAACTGGTGCTCATGGACGAGGTGCTCACGCCCGACAGCTCACGCTACTGGCCTGCAGAGAGCTACGTGGTGGGCCAGAACCCACCGAGCTACGACAAGCAGTTCCTGCGCGACTGGCTGGAAACCGCGCAGGTGGGCGGCAAGCCCTGGGACAAGACGCCGCCCGCGCCGCGTTTGCCGCGCGAAGTGATTGAAAAAACGGCCGCGAAGTACCAGGAAGCACTGACCCGGTTGATGGGCTGAGCCACTCTCCGTTCGGGCTGAGCTTGTCGAAGCCCTGCCACACCACCGTGCGGGTGAGCCCTTCGACAGGCTCAGGGCGAACGGGGTAGTCTCAGCTCAAGACAACCGAAGAAAGGCGGCGGCGGTAAGTCGCCACCGTCGGATCTTCCGGCGGCACCTGGCCTTCGGCCACCTTGGGCTTGGGTGGCTCGATGATGTCGAGGATCGCAATGAAGGTCTTGCGCGCGAGGTCTTCGCTCCAGGCCTTGTCGCGCATCAGGATTTCCAGCAACTCGTCCATCGCAGGCACCCACTGGCTGTGCGCCATCAGCAACTGGGCCAGTGCGAAGCGCGAGGCAAAGTCGCGTTTGTTGGTGGCAATCGCCGCCTGCAACTCGGCCGCGCGGGCTTCTGGATCGGCCACGGCGGCTTGCGCATCGCGCGCGGCCATCCAGCGCTGCAACGAATCGAGCCGGCGCACCGCGGCGGCCTTGGCGATCACGGGCGCAAACGCGACCTTGGCATCGTCGTCCAGGCCCAACTCCAGCTGCAGCTTCACGAGGTCGAAGCGCGCATCGTCGTTGTTCGGGTCGGTTTTCACGGCCTCCTGCAGCTTCTCCAGCGCACCTTCAAGGTCGCCTTCTTCAATGGCGTCCAGCGCTTCTTCTTCCACCGCCACCGCTTCGAGCTCGTTGGCCGCGGGCAGGTGTTTGTCGAGGAACTCCTTGATCTGGCCTTCGGGCAGCGCGCCCATGAAACCGTCGACCGGCTGGCCGTTCATGAGCAGCACGCAGGTGGGGATGCTGCGGATGCCGAAGGCGGCGGCGAGTTGCTGCTCCTGGTCGGAGTCGATCTTGACCAGCTTGAAGCGCCCGGCGTAAGCGGTCTCCACCTTTTCCAGCAGCGGGCCGATCACCTTGCACGGGCCGCACCACGGGGCCCAGAAATCGACCAGCACGGGCATGTGGTGCGAAGCCTCGATGACCTCGGCTTCAAAATTGGCGATGGTGACGTTGATCATGGGGAGGAGGCCTGAAGGGGAAGCGGGGCGCTGAGCAGCGGCCCGTAAAATCGACACTTTACCGGAGTGCGCCATGCCTGTTCATGCGCGCCACCGGGCAACGCTCCCGCCGGGAGCGCATCGGCCAAAGGCACAACATGAACCCCATCCAGGTGGGCGTGGTCATGGGCTCCAGCAGCGACTGGGACACCATGCAGCACGCCGTGCAGATCCTGCAGGACTTCGGCATTTCGTTTGACGCCCGCGTGGTCTCGGCGCACCGCATGCCCGACGACATGTTCACCTACGCCGAGAGCGCGGCCGGGCGGGGCCTGACGTGCATCATCGCGGGCGCGGGTGGCGCGGCCCACCTGCCGGGCATGCTGGCGGCCAAGACGGTGGTGCCGGTGCTCGGCGTGCCGGTGGCCAGCAAACACCTGAGTGGCGTGGACTCGCTGCACAGCATCGTGCAGATGCCCAAGGGTGTGCCGGTGGCCACCTTCGCCATCGGCGCGGCGGGTGCGGCCAACGCGGCGCTGTTCGCCGTGGCCATGCTGGCCAATGAAGACCCTGCACTGCGCGAGAAGCTAGAAGCCTTCCGCGCACAGCAGACCGCCGCCGCACGCGGCATGACCCTTCCACTCTGACACCACCCCCATGAGCCTCAAGACCATCCTCCCCGGCAGCACCTCGCCCACCGGCCAGCAGATCACGCTCGGCGTCATGGGCGGCGGCCAGCTCGGGCGCATGTTCGTGCAGGCCGCCCAGGCCATGGGTTACTTCACCGCCGTGCTCGATCCCGATCCGGCCAGCCCGGCCGGGCTCATCAGCCACTTCCACATCCAGACGCCGTATGACGACGAGCAGGGCCTGGCGCAGCTGATGCAGCGCTGCGAAGCCATCACCACCGAGTTCGAGAACGTGCCCTCGCCCGCGCTGGTCACGCTCGGCGCGCACCGCCCGGTCGCGCCCTCGGCGAGCTGCGTGGCGGTGGCGCAGGACCGCATCAAGGAAAAAGCGCACTTCGTGCAGTGCGCGCCGGTCAGCGGCGTGTTCCCCGCTCCGTATGCGGCCATCACCACCGACGCGCTGCTCGCCGCCGTGCCGGCCGATCTGCTGCCCGGCATTTTGAAAACCGCGCGCCTGGGTTACGACGGCAAGGGCCAGGTGCGTGTGAGCACGCGCGAAGAGATCGCCGCCGCCTGGGAAGGCCTGAACAAAGTGCCGTGCGTGCTGGAAAAGCTGATGCCGTTGCGAGGCGAGTGCTCGGTGATCGTGGCACGCAGCGCCGATGGACATTCCGTGAGTTTCCCGGTGCAGAAGAACACACACCACGACGGCATTCTGGCCATCACCGAGGTGTACGAGGGCGCGCTGGACCCGACCCTGGCCGCGCGCGCGCAGGCCAGCACGGTGGCCCTGGCCAACCACCTCAACTACGTGGGCGTGTTGTGCGTGGAGTACTTCCTGGTCGACACCGCGAACGGCGTGGACCTGATCGTCAACGAGATGGCGCCGCGCCCCCACAACAGCGGCCACTACACGCAGAACGCCTGCGACATCTCGCAGTTCGAAGCGCAGGTGCGCACACTCGCCGGCCTGCCGCTGCCCACACCGCGCCAGCACAGCCCGGCCATCATGGTCAACCTGCTGGGCGACCTCTGGTTTGCGCCCAACGCCGTGCGCGAAAAAGTGAGCGAGCGTGGCGTGTCGCCGCCCTGGGCGCAGGTGCTGGCCCTGCCCGGCACCCACCTGCACCTCTACGGCAAGCTGAGCGCCCGCCCCGGCCGCAAGATGGGCCACCTCAACATCACCGCGCCCACGGTGGCGCAGGTGCGAGAGACCACCGCGAAGGTGTTGACGCTGCTCGGCCTGCCCCCGCTGAGCGCCTGAGCACCGCATGCCGCTGTTGTTGAACGCCACCGATGCGTCTGCCGTGGAGCAAGCGGCGCAGCGTCTGGCGGCGGGCTCGCTGGTGGGCATGCCGACCGAAACCGTGTATGGCCTCGCGGCCGATGCCGACAACGCCACCGCGGTGCACCGCATCTTTGAAGCCAAGGGCCGCCCGGCCGACCACCCGCTGATCGTGCACCTCGCGCCCGGCACCGGCGCACAAGGTTGGCGCGCGGGCGTTGACCACTACGCGCGCGACGTGCCGGCCTTTGCCACCGCGCTCATGAACGCCTTCTGGCCCGGCCCGCTCACGCTCATCCTGCCGCGCCGCGACGGTGTGGCGGCGGTGGCCGCGGGCGGGCAGGACTCGGTGGGCCTGCGCTGCCCGGCCCACCCGGTGGCGCAAGCGCTGCTCACCGCGGCGGCGGCACATGGGGTGAGCGGTGTGGCGGCGCCCAGCGCCAACCGCTTCGGCCGCGTGAGCCCGACCACCGCCGCCCATGTGTTGGAGGAATTCGCCGCGCTGCCGGGGGCCGACCTGCTCATCCTCGACGGCGGAGCCTGCCCGGTCGGCATCGAGTCCACCATCGTCGACGCCACGCGGGCCTGGCCGGTGCTGCTGCGCCCCGGCATGGTCACGGCCGCGCAGATCGAGGCGGTGTGCCAGCAGCCGCTGCGCGAGCGCGACGAAGCCGCACCCCGCGCCTCGGGCACGCTCGAATCGCACTACGCGCCGCGCGCCAAGGTGCGGCTGATGGACGCCAAACCCCTGCAGGCCGCGCTGGACTTGCTGGGGTCGGATGCGCGCCACATCGCGGTGTACGCCCGCACGCCCATCACGGCCGCGCGCGGTGTGAGCGTGCGACGGATGCCGACCGATGCATCACGAAGTGCTCAGGAGCTGTTTGCCGTGCTGCGCGAGCTCGACGCCACCGGCGTGCGCCTGATCTGGGTGGAAACACCGCCGGCCGACGCGGCGTGGGACGGTGTGCGCGACCGGCTGGTGCGCGCAGCGGCCTGATCAGCTTGAAGATGGGCGCCCGTAGCGCAGCTTCATCACCAGGATCGACAGCGCCAACGCCAACGTGATGGTGTTGGCCACCACCACCGGCCAGGCGCCCAGGCTCAGCCCATAGACCAGCCACAGCGCCACGCCCAGCGTGAACGCGCTGTACATGCCGAGCGAAATACCGCTCACGTCGCGCGTCTTGAAGGTGAGCCAGGCTTGCGGGATGAAGCTGGCCGTGGTGAGGAAAGCGGCACTGAAGCCGATGGCGTCGCCCAGTTGCATCAATTGGCCTTCATCAGTCTTGCTGCGCGGCGGTCCACTCCACCAGCGCCTCCAGCGCCGGGCGCGCCGCGGGCGCGTTGGGGTGGTTCACAAAGCCCACCACCACGTAACGCGCGCCATTGGCCGCGTTCACATAACCGGCGATGCCCGTCACGTCCCTGAGCGTGCCGGTCTTGAGCTGCGCGTTGCCGCGCGCAGCACTGCCGGGCGCACGGGCCATGCGGGCGGCGGTGCCGTTGACACCGGCCACCGACAAGGAACTGGCGAAGCGCTCGCCTTGGGGGTGGCGGCTGGCGTGGCGCAGCAAATTGGCCAGGGCTTCGGGCGAGATGCGCTCGTCGCGCGAGAGCCCCGAGCCGTTGTCCATCACCGGCATCGCGCTGCGGATGCCGAAGGTGCGTTTCCACCAGTTCTCGATCACCTCGCGCGAGCGCTCGAAGCGCGCCGGGCGCATGGGAATCAGGCCACCGGCAGCGCCTTGCGTCATCCCCGGTTGAGGCGCCGGCGTGGGCACCAGCCGGCCCAGCGTGAGGTACACCTGCTGCGCCATCACGTTGTTGCTCCACTGGTTCACGTCGGTGATGATGTCGGAGAGCGGCAGCGACGCCGCTTCGTGCAGCAGCGTGGCGCCCGGCGGCGTGAGGCCCGGGCGGGCGTGGCCGGTGATGGCGCCGCCGCTGGTGCGCCACAGGCCTTCCATGGCGCGCGCCGCGTAGCGGCCCGGGTCTTGATACGCCACCGGCCACTTGAGTTCGCCGCAGCTCTGCGGGTAGCGGCCTTCAAAGCGGATGCTGTTGGCGTCGTCAAAACGCGCCTGCAGGCCGCTGCGCCAATCGCCGCAGCCCGTGCCCACGCGCGCCAGCGGCACGGTGGCATCGATCGCCAGACCGGCCATGGGCGGCTCGCTGATCACGCGCGCAACACCATTGGCGCCGTCGGGCTGGAAGGTCAGCACGACCGACTTGAAATTGACCAGCAGCGCGTCGGGGGTGGCGTTGTAGGGACGCAGGGATTCGCCGTCAAACGCACCGGGGTCGGTGGCGGCGATTTCGAAGGCGCTGTGGTCGAGCACGATGTCGCCCAGCACCACGCGAACACCCTTGTCTTGCAGCGCAAAAAACGCGCTCTGGATGCGTTCGAGCACGAACTTCGGATCACCATCACCGCGCACATACAGGTTGCCGCGCAGCACGCCATGGTCGATCGTGCCGTCGGTGTAGAAGCGGGTGTTCCAGGTGTAGTCGGCGCCCAGCAGGTCGATGGCGGCGTAGGTGGTCACCAGCTTCATCACCGAGGCCGGGTTCACCGGCACGCTGGCGCGAAAACGCAGCCGCTCCTCAGCCCGGCTGTCGACCGACACCACCAGCGCCGACAAGGCGCTCGGCGGCACCTGCGCGCGCTTGAGCGCGGCCACCACGGTGGGGGGGAGCGCACCGTATTCGCCAGGCAGCTGGGCGCAAGCAGGCAGCGCGACCACAGCGGTGGCCAGCAGGGCGAACAGGGAGCGTGTGAGGGACATGTGTTTCATTATGAAACGGCACCGCGCCCAGAGCAGCATTGACCCCGTTCAATGGGCCGCAGGACGGATGACCGGCACCCTGCCCGATAATCCTGCGATGCCCTCCACACACCTCCCGCAGCAGCGCCTGCTGGCCATTGAAACCAGCACCGACGCTCTGTCGGTGGCGCTGGGCACGGGTGAGCCCGGCGCGCCGGTGTGGCAACGCAGCGGCCCCGGCGGCGCGCAGGCGTCCGCCACGCTGCTGCCCATGGTGCGCAGCCTGCTCACCGAGGCCGGCTGGTCGCTGGACACGCTGGCCGCCGTGGTGTTCGGGCGCGGACCGGGATCGTTCACCGGCCTGCGCACCGCCTGCTCGGTGGCCCAGGGCCTGGCCTACGGCGCCCAAGGCCTGGGCCGCGCGGGCGGCTTGCCGGTGCTGCCGGTGGACACGCTGCTGGCCCTGGCCGAAGAAGCCCGGCAGGCGCAGGTGGATGCCGGACAGCCGGTGCCGGGTGCCATCGTGGCGCTGCTCGACGCCCGCATGGGCGAGATCTACGTGGCGCCCTACGCTTGCAGCGCTGCGGGCCCCGCGGGACTGACCCCGCTGGCGCCACCCCGCCTGTGCACGCCCGCCGATCTGCAGACTTACTTGCAAGACCTGACACAGGGCGAGCGCTTGCTCACTGGCAACGTGTTCGACATGGAAACGCTGGCAACGCTGCCTGGCCAGCGCCACACCGCCCTGCCCACGGCCGCCGCCCTGCTGCGCCTGGCCCCGGGTCTGCTGGCGGCGGGCCATGCCGTGGCGGCGCAGGACGCCTTGCCTCTGTACGTGCGCGACAAGGTGGCGCAGACCACAGCGGAGCGCGAAAGCATCCGCCTGGCCGCCGAGGCGGGCGCATGAACACACCCACTCCCGCGGCGGCGAAGGCCGCCCTCCCCGCCTGGGCCAGCGGCCTGTGGCCCGCACCCACCGAGCCGCAGATGCGGCCGCGCACGCCGTCCCGGCCGGAGCGCCTGATCGTGTTCGAACCCATGCGCGAGTCCGACCTGGACGCGGTGCAGGCCGTGGAGTCGCAGGCCTACGCCCACCCGTGGTCGCGCCGGCATTTTCACGACTCGCTCAAGGCCGGTTACCCGGCGATGCTGCTGCTGTCCGAGGCTCTCCCGGGCGAGGCGGTCCACCCGTCGCGCGCCGACGGCCGCGTGCTGCTGGGGTACCTGGTGGCCATGCCGGGCGTGGACGAGGTGCACCTGCTCAACATCACCGTGGCCACCGCCCACCAGCGCCAAGGCTGGGCGCACTTCATGCTCGACGCGCTGGCCCTGTGGTCGCGCGGCCAGGGCGCGCAGTGGGTCTGGCTGGAGGTGCGCCAGAGCAATGCGCCCGCGCGCGCCTTGTACGAACAGTACGGCTTCGCGCAGGTGGGCCTTCGCAAGGGCTATTACCCGGCGGGCCACTTCCAGCGCGAAGACGCGGTGGTGATGAGCCTGAACCTGGTGGCGGCAGCCGCCGTGCAGGCCTCGCCATGAACGACACACCCGACACTTCCTTCGTGCCCGAGCTTGATGCACGCCAGCGCGCCATGCTGGCCGAAATGGGCGTGCGGGTGTGGGCGCCGAAACCTGCGCCGGCCAAAGGCACCGTCCTCGTTGCGCAAGAGCCTGCGCCCACGGCGGCCAGCCCCGCAACACCCGCCCCCAGACCTTCGCCCGTGGCGACACCGGCATCTGTGTCCACCCCGCCCGCACAACCCAGACCCGCCAGCCCGGTCGCCACACTCGACTGGCCGGCTCTGCGCGAAGCCGTGGCCGGCTGCCAAGCCTGCGGGTTGTGCCAGGGTCGCACCAACACCGTGTTCGGCGTGGGCGACGAACACACCGACTGGATGGTGGTGGGCGAAGCCCCCGGCGAAAACGAGGACCTGCAGGGCGAACCCTTCGTGGGCGCCGCCGGCCAGCTGCTCGACAACATGCTCAAGGCCGTGGGCCGCAGCCGCACCGGCCAGGGCGCACAGGGCGCCTACATTGCCAACGTGCTCAAGTGCCGCCCGCCCGCCAACCGCAATCCGCAACCGGACGAGGTGGCGCAGTGCGAGCCCTACCTGGCGCGCCAGGTGGCGCTGGTGAAACCCAAGGTGATCGTGGCCATGGGCCGCTTTGCGGTGCAGGCCTTGCTCAAGACCAGCGAGCCCATTGGTCGCCTGCGCGGCCAGGTGCACCACTACGAAGGTGTGCCGGTGATCGTGACCTACCACCCGGCCTACCTGCTGCGCACGCCGACCGACAAGGGCAAGGCCTGGGCCGATCTGTGCCTGGCCATGGCGCAGTTGCCGGGCTGACAAGGGCCACAGCGATCCGGCGCCGGGCCGCCCCAAGCCGGATCAGCCCCCTCGGGGGGCAGCGACCCGCGCAGCGGCGGAGCGTGGGGGCCACAACACTGATGCAATGGCGACCATGACGAGTGCAACGGCCGCCCAGTCCTGCCAGTGCAACACCTCGTTCAACCACCACGCGCCGCTGAACACCCCCAGCACCGGGATGAACATCACCGACAAGGTGGAGGCCACCGGTGGCAAGTCGCGCGCCATCATCAGCCAGGCGACCTGCGCAAATGCAAACACGCCCAGCGCGTTGTAGACGATCGCGCCCCAGATGGCGGGCGTGGGCGCCACCCACGCTTCTCGCTCGAACAGCACCGCAGCCACGGTCATCCACAGCGTGGTGAACAGCGTCATCCAGAACGAGATGGCCAGCGTGGGCTGGGGCAAGGTGGTGCGGCGCAGCATCTGCGTGCCCAGTGCCCAGGCGGCCGCGGCGGTGAGCATCATCACCACGCCCACCGGCTTGCCGGTGAGCTGCGTGAGCTCGTGCCACAGCAGCAGCACCACGCCCAGCGCCGCCGCGCCCACGCCTCCCCAGGCGCGCGCGCCCAGCTTTTGTCCGAACCACCAGGCACCCACGATGGCCGAGAACACCGGCATGGTGTAGCCCAGGATCGCCGCGCGGCCACTGGAGAGGGTCTGGATCGCCAGCACCGCCAGCGTGTGCCAGACCAGCATGTTGAACACCGTGAGCACGGCCAGCTCGCGCCAGTGTTCGCGGCCGATGCGAAACGGCACGCGGCGCCACACCAGCACCAGCGCGAGCACCGGCAAGCCGATCCACATGCTGATGGTTCGAAACGTGAGCGCCGGGAAACCCGTGACGCCGAGTTTCATGATGGGCCAGTTGATGCCCCACACCAGCGTGAGCAGGATCAGCAGGACGAGCTGTCGGCGGGAGAGGGTTTGCATGAGGGGCGATCTTAGAGGGAACCCTCCCCCGGTATGCCCAACGGCACGCCCACCTAAAATCCCCGCATGACCTTTATCGACATGCTGCGCGGCGCCGAGCGCCAGAACCGCTCCTTGCTCTGCGTGGGCCTCGATCCTGACCCGGCGCGATTTCCCGCCCAGCTCAAGGGCGATGCCAGCCGCATCTTTGATTTCTGCGCGGCCATCGTCGACGCCACGGCCGACACGGCCATCGCCTTCAAACCGCAGATCGCCTACTTCGCGGCACACCGCGCCGAAGACCAACTGGAGCGCCTGATGGAGCACATGCGCCGCACGGCGCCCCACGTGCCCACCATCCTGGACGCCAAGCGCGGCGACATCGGCAGCACCGCGCAGCAGTACGCCATCGAAGCCTTCGAGCGCTACGGTGCCGACGCGGTGACGCTCTCGCCCTTCATGGGTTTTGACTCCTTGCAGCCGTACCTGACGTACCACGGCAAGGGCGCGTTTCTGCTGTGCCGCACCTCCAACCCCGGTGGCGATGATCTGCAGAGCCAGCGCCTGACCTCGGTGGACGGTCAGCCTCTGCTGTACGAGCACATCGCGCGGCTCGCGCAAGGGCCTTGGAACCTCAACGGCCAGCTCGGCCTGGTGGTGGGCGCCACCTACCCGGCCGAGATCGAGCGTGTGCGCGAGATCGCGCCCACCTTGCCGCTGCTGATTCCCGGCGTGGGCGCGCAAGGCGGGGACGCCATGGCCACGGTGCGCGCCGGCCTGCGCACGCAGGGCGACGCCACCACCGGACCGATCATCGTGAACTCCTCGCGCGCCATCCTGTACGCCTCCGACGGTGACGACTTTGCCGCCGCCGCCCGCCGCGTGGCGCTCGCCACCCGCGACGACCTGCGGGCCGCAGCCACCTCATCGGGCCGCACATGATCGACCTCTACACCGCCGCCACGCCCAACGGACACAAGGTCTCCATCGCGCTCGAAGAGCTCGGCCTGCCCTACACGCTCAAGGTGCTCGACCTCGCCAACAACGAACAGAAGACGCCCGCGTTTCTGGCCATCAATCCCAACGGCCGCATCCCGGCCATCGTCGACCACGGGGCCGATGGCTTTGCGGTGTTCGAGTCGGGTGCCTGCCTCATGTACCTGGCCGAAAAAACCGGCCAGCTCATGCCCACCGACGCCAAAGGCCGTTCGCTGGTGGTGCAGTGGCTGATGTTCCAGATGGGCGGCATCGGTCCGATGATGGGCCAGGCCAACGTGTTCTTCCGCTACTTCCCCGAGAAGATCCCGGCGGTGATCGACCGCTACCAGGGCGAGAGCAAGCGCCTGTTCCGCGTGCTCGACGCGCGGCTCAAAGACCACGAATTCCTTGCCGGCGATTACTCCATCGCCGACATCGCCAACTGGGCCTGGGTGCGCACGCACCGGTGGTCGGGCGTGGACGTGGACGACCTGCCGCACCTCGTGCGCTGGCGCGATGCGATCCGCGCCCGCCCGGCCGTGCAACGCGGCATCGAGCAGCCAGCGTCCAAGGTGGACCTCACGCGCGACGGTGACGCTGGCGCCCAGCGCTTCGCCGAAGAAGCCCGCCGCATGGTGGAAATGGGGCAGAGCCTCCAAGGAAAAACGCCATGAAACTCTACGTGTCGCAACGCGCACCCAACCCGCGGCGCGTGCAGATGTTCATGGCCGAGAAAGGCATCGAAGGCATCGAGCAGGTCGTGCTCGATCTGAACGCCCAGGAGCACAAGCAGGCCGCCTACCTCAGCAAAAGTCCGCTGGCCCGCGTGCCCGCGCTGGAGCTCGACGACGGCCGTGTGCTCACCGAAACCCGCGCCATCTGCACCTGGCTCGAAGGCCTGCACCCCGAGCCCAACCTGATGGGCCGCGACGCACAGGAACGCGCCTTCATCGAAATGGCCGACCGGCGCATGGAGTGGTACCTGATGCTGCCGCTGGCCAACGCGGTGCGCCACACCCACCCGGGCCTGGCGCCGCTGGAGCAGCCGCAGTTCCCCGATTTCGGTCAGTCCCAACTGGTCAAGGTCAAAGAAACAGCGATCTGGCTGGATGGCGAACTGCAGCGCCATCCGTGGGTGGCCGGGGACCGCTTCACCATCGCCGACATCACCGCCTTCTGCACCGTGGAGTTCGGCAAGCTGATGCGCTTCAAGCCCGCCGATGCCGGCCTGCACGCGCTGCAAGCCTGGCGCGACCAGGTGGCCGCGCGGCCCAGCGCCGCCGCCTGAACACGCGCACCTTCAACCCCAAGGGGTGGGCGCTTTTTCCAGCGAACGCTCCATGGCGGACAAGCCGGCCAGACCGGCCGCCAGCCGGGCCTGCAGCGCCTGCTGCCAGCCCACCACCTGCGCAGACGTGGGGCCCGGGGGCACCGAGGCCAGCAACGCGTGTGCGGTGGTGAGGTCGTTGAGCTGACCGAGCAAGGCCTGGGCGTCCGCCAGCACCGCCGTGCTGCGGGCCACGCGCTTCGGCTGCAGCACACTGGCCAGAAACTCCTGCGCATAACGCAGTTTTTTCAGCGAAATGCGCAGGGCGTGCCGCCCCTCGGGGCCCATGCGCCGCGCCGCGCGGGCCTGCAGCCGCAAGGCGGCGTGGCGCTCGCGCAAGCTGGCCTGCGCCCAATCCGCCAGACCACGCCCGTCGGCGGTCTCGGCCGCTGACCGGTCTGCGGGCTGCAGACACAGCACCGCGCGCGTGAACGCCAGCAGGCGCAGCGCATGCTCGCGGCTGCCCAGCGCAGTGGCGGCGCGCTGCCAGGCGGTGCGCCGCTGGGCTTGCACCCAGTCCAGCAGGGCCGGGGGCGACTCGCCGCCGGCGCCCGGCACGTTCTGATCGCCTGCCATCAGTTCGGGCAACCACTCGGTGACAAAGACGTCCCAGTTGCGCGCATCGCCCAACTGGTTGGCAAGCGCTTTCCACTCAGCGGCCCAGTGCGCGGCAAACCGGGCGGGCAAGTGCGTGCGAAAAATGCGCAGGCCGGTGCGCAGGCGTCGCAGCGCCACCCTTGCCTGGTGAACGAACTCGGGGTCGGGCAGCGCGCCCTCGGGCCCGGGATGCAGCACACCAGCCTCGTTGGCCTGCAGGTGGGCGAGGCAGCTCAGGGCCGCTGCGCGAAACGCCTGCACCGGGTGCATGCCCGCGTGCAGTTGCAGCGCCGACGCCTTGACCGGCTGCAAGCGCTCCCCCATGAACAGCGCATAGCCACGCTCGGCCTTGCTGCGGTTGGCCGGCAGCAGGCGCAGCGCAGTGGCCGCCTGCCCCCGGGGACCCAGCGCCAGGGTGTGGGCCAGGTCCAGCAGGGCGTCCACCGGGCCTTCGAGCAGTTCGAGCTCCAGCTCAAGGATCGGCTGGCGGTGGTTGCCCTGTGCGTTGCCGGTGCCGATGAAACCCTGGTCCAGCGCCACTTCCACCCGGGCTGCACCGTGCTGCAGCACCCAGCTGCGGCGTGTGAAATCGGTGCGGAACACCGGCACGAGTTGCCAGGCCACACTGGTCAGCTGCATGGCCAAGGTCGGTTCACTCACCAGGGCGGCGAAATCAAAGACGCCTGGCCGGGTGGGGGCTTCCCACTCGCCGCGCTGCGACAAGCCGCCCACCGATTGCCCGGCGGTCTTCACGGTGAGCAGCGTCTGGCGGCCCACGCGGCGTTCGCGCACCGCCATGCGCTGCGCGCGCAGGGCCAACGTGGACGTGTCGAAGTAGGTGTTGAACAGGCGCTCGCGCCGGGGCACCATGGCTTTGAGCAAGGGGTGCGCCAGCAGGTGGCTCAGGTCGTCCGGATGGACCTCGAGCTTGAGTTCGGTTTCTTGGGACAAGGAGACACCCGGTGAAGAAGCTTGTGAATGGAGGTTCGAGTCTGCCACCCTGCGCCCGGATCGATGACCGGTGCTCGCGCTGCGATGACCGCGCAGATGTAACCGGTCGTGCCGCAAAACAACAAAGTAGACTGTCGTCGACCCCCACAACATCCGAGACTTGCACCATGAAAACTTCTTCACGATCTGCATGGACCCTCGCCGGCCTGAGCTTGGTGATGGCCTTCGCCGCAGCCCCTGCGATGGCCGAAAAACCCGATCACGCCGGCGGTGGCAAGCACCACAAAGGCGAAAAGCACGAACGCGGCGGCAAACACGACAAGGGAGACAAACACGGCCGGGGCGACCGCGACGACCAGCCGCGCTACACCCAGCAACGCACCGTCGAACGCTCCAGCAGCAATGTCGCGGTGCAGATCAACATCGGTGGTTACTTCCAGGACAGCCAGCGCTTGGCGGTGCGCGATTACTACGAGCCGCAATTCCGCGCCGGCAACTGCCCGCCCGGCCTGGCCAAAAAGAACAACGGCTGCATGCCCCCGGGGCAGGCCAAAAAATGGCGCAAGGGCTACCGCCTGCCGTCCGACGTGGTCTATTACTCCGTGCCCAACGACATCTCGATCCGCCTGGGCGCGCCGCCAGCAGGTCACAAGTACGTGCGCGTGGCCGCCGACATCCTGCTGATCGCCGTGGGCACCAGCATGGTGGTCGACGCCATCGAAGACCTGAGCCGCCTCTGAGCGTGCCGCCATGGTCCGCGTGAAACTTTGTGCTTGCGCGCTGGTGCTCGCACCGTGGACCACGGCAGGCCTTGCACAAAATGCCGAGCCGGTGGCGCTTGAAGCCAGCCGCGACTACCTGCTCGGCGCTTCGCTCACCAGTGGCCGCGATCCCTTCGGCACCAGCGAGCAGCGCATCGGCCTGCGCCCCATCTGGGCGTTCCAGCTCGGGCGTTTTCGCTTCGCCACCTCGGGCGCCAGCGCGTTGCTGGCGCAGGGCCGCGAGTCGGTGGACAGCGGCGTGAGCACGGTGCTCTCGCGCAGCGAGCGGGTGTCGCTGAGCACCTCGTTGTCCGTCGACGAAGGCCGCTCGTGGAAAGACGATCCGGTCTACAGCGGCCTGCCGCGGGTGCGCGACACGGTGCGCGGGCGCGTCACCGCCGGCATCACGCTCGGCCCACGCTGGAGCGGCTCGTTGCGCGCCTCGCAAGACCTGCTGGGCCGCGACGGCGGCCTGCGGCTCGACTCGGGCCTGAACTACCGCTACCCCCTGTCCCCGCAGACACACTGGGATCTGTCGCTGGGCATCGGCTGGGCCAACGGCACCTACCGGCAAACGCACTACGGCATCGCCCCGAGCGCCGCAGCCACCACCGGCCTGCAAGCCTACGCGTTGGGTTCGGGCTTCGACGGCGCCTCGCTGGGCTGGCGCATGACGTCTGCACTCAACCGCAACTGGGTGGCCTACGGCGGCTTGAGCGTGTACCAGCTGCAAGGCGCGGTGGCCCGCAGCCCGCTGGCCACGCGCACCACCACCTTCGGTGCCACGCTGGGGCTGGCTTACCGGAACAAGTAAGGCGTCAGGCCGCCTGCGGCAGCGTCAGCAGCCGCTGGAGGTAGTGCCCGGTGTGGCTGCCCACATGCGCAGCCACCGCCTCCGGCGTGCCTTGCGCAACCACCACACCGCCGCCCGAGCCGCCTTCGGGCCCCATGTCGATCACCCAGTCGGCGGTCTTGATCACATCGAGGTTGTGCTCGATCACCACGATGGTGTTGCCCGCGTCGCGCAGCTGGTGCAGCACCTGCAGCAGCAGTTCGATGTCGGCGAAGTGCAGGCCGGTGGTGGGTTCGTCCAGGATGTAGAGCGTGCGACCGGTGTCGCGTTTGCTGAGTTCCAGCGCGAGCTTGACGCGCTGCGCCTCGCCGCCCGAGAGCGTGGTCGCGCTCTGGCCGAGCTGGATGTAGGTCAGGCCCACGTCCATCAGGGTCTGCAGCTTGCGGTGCAGCGTGGGCACGGCGGCGAAGAAGGTGTGGGCCTGCTCCACCGTCATGTCCAGGATCTGCGCGATGTTCTTGCCCTTGTACTGCACGTCCAGCGTTTCGCGGTTGTAGCGCTGACCGCTGCAGACCTCGCACGGCACGTACACGTCGGGCAGAAAGTGCATCTCGACCTTGACCACACCATCGCCCTGGCAGGCCTCGCAGCGGCCACCGGCCACGTTGAAGCTGAAGCGGCCCGGGCCGTAGCCACGTTCGCGCGCGGTGGGCACCTCGGCCATGAGTTCGCGGATGCCGGTGAAGAGGCCGGTGTAGGTGGCCGGGTTGCTGCGCGGCGTGCGGCCGATGGGGCTTTGGTCGACGTTGATGACCTTGTCGAAATGTTCGATGCCTTCGATGGCTTCGTGCTCGGCGGGTTCGTCGTGCGAACGGTAGAGCGTGCGCGCCACGGCGGCGTAGAGCGTGTCGTTGACCAGGGTGGATTTGCCCGAGCCGGAGACACCGGTGACGCAGGTGAGCAAGCCCACCGGGAAGGCCACGCTCACGCCCTTGAGGTTGTGGCCAGTGGCGTTGACCACGCGGATCTCCTGCAGCTCGCCCAGCGAGGCCTGGTGCGCGGCTTCGCGCGCGGCGCGGCGTTCGGCCGCCGGGCTGGGCGCGAAACGGGGTTTGAACGGTGCGGCCGTGCTCTTGACCACCGGCAGCCACGGCGTGCGCCGTTCCGGCACCGCGATGCTGCGCGCGCCGCTGAGGTACTGCCCGGTGAGCGAGCCGGGCGTGGCCATGACGGCAGCGCAGGTGCCCTGCGCCATCACGCTTCCGCCGTGCACGCCGGCGCCCGGGCCCATGTCGATCACGTGGTCGGCGGTGCGGATCATGTCTTCGTCGTGCTCGACCACCAGCACCGTGTTGCCCAGGTCGCGCAGGTGCTGCAGCGTGGCAATCAGGCGGTCGTTGTCACGCTGGTGCAGGCCGATGCTGGGCTCATCCAACACGTACATCACACCGGTCAGGCCGCTGCCGATCTGGCTGGCCAGGCGGATGCGCTGGGCCTCGCCGCCGCTGAGCGTGTCGGCGCTGCGGTCCAGGCTCAGGTAGTTCAGGCCCACGTCGTTCAAGAACTTCAGGCGCTGGCGGATCTCGTTGATCACGCGCGCGGCGATGTCGCCCTTCGTGCCGCGCAATTCCAGCTTCTGAAAGTACGCCAAGGCATCGCCGAGCGTGACATGGCTGATCTTGTAGATGGGCTGTTTGTGCTCACCCTCGCCCACGAACACGTGGCGTGCTTCGCGGCGCAGGCGCGCACCGCCGCAGTCGGGGCAGGGCTGCACCGCGCGGTAGCGGGCCAGCTCTTCGCGCACGGCCGCGCTGTCGGTTTCGCGGTAGCGGCGCTCGAAGTTGCGGATGATGCCTTCGAAGGGGTGCTTCTTGCTGATCTTTTTGCCCGCGCGTTCGCCCGATTCGAGCGCGTAGCTGAACTTGATCTCTTCCTCGCCCGAACCAAACAGCAGCGCCTGCTGCACAGGTGCCGGGATCGACTCCCAGGGCCCTTCCGCGTCGAACTTGTAGTGCGCCGCCAGGCTTTCGATCATGGCGAAGTAGTAGCCGTTGCGACGGTCCCAACCCTTGATGGCGCCGCTGGCCAGGCTCAGCGTGGGAAAGGCGACCACACGCGCCGGATCAAAAAACTCGGTGTGGCCCAAGCCGTCGCAGGTGGGGCAGGCACCCATGGGCGAGTTGAACGAGAACAGGCGCGGCTCGAGTTCGCCCACGGTGTAGCTGCAGAGCGGGCAGGCGAACTTGGCCGAGAAGGTGGTCTCTGCGCCGGTATCCATGTCCACGGCGAGCGCTCGGCCATCGGCCAGGCGCAAGGCGGCCTCAAAACTCTCTGCCAGTCGCTGCCGAAGCGGGTTCACACCCTCCTCTTCACCATCGGCGCGCACCTTGATGCGATCGATCACCACATCGATGTTGTGCTTCTCGGTTTTCTTCAAGGCCGGCAGGGCGTCGAAGTCCAGCACAGTCTGGTTGATGCGGAAACGCACATAGCCTTGCGCCTGCATGTCGGCGAACAGCTCGGTGAACTCACCCTTCTTCTCGCGCGCCACCGGCGCCAGGATCATCAGGCGCGTGCCTTCGGGCAGGGACAGCACGGCGTCCACCATCTGCGCCACGCTTTGTGCGGCCAGCGGTAAATCATGATCCGGGCAGTGCGGGGTGCCGGCGCGGGCGAACAGCAGGCGCAGGTAATCGTGGATCTCGGTCACCGTGCCCACGGTGGAGCGTGGGTTGTGGCTGGTGGCTTTCTGCTCGATGGCGATCGCGGGCGACAGGCCTTCGATCAAATCGACGTCGGGTTTGTCCATGAGTTGCAGGAACTGCCGCGCGTAGGCCGAGAGGCTTTCCACATAACGGCGCTGGCCCTCGGCGTACAGCGTGTCGAACGCCAGGCTCGACTTGCCCGAACCCGACAAACCGGTGATCACCACCAGCGAATGCTTGGGGATGTCGAGGTCGATGTTCTTGAGGTTGTGCGTGCGCGCGCCGCGCACCGACAAAAAGGGGCTGGCGTGGCGCAGGTGGGCTGCACTGACGCGGTTCATCAGCGCTTGTTCGTCGGGCTCCACCGGCACAGTCTCCGGAATATGGGCGCCGGTCAAACGCGGCAAATTCAGGTCCGGGGGCAGGTTCTGGTTCAAGGCGCGGTGGGTGTGTTCAGGGCAACCCGGCATGATAAGCCGCCCCGGGTTTTCGCGCCGGGCCGCCCGGCGCGCGCAGGCCCATCAAGCACAATACCGGCTTTGCCCGGCGCCGCCTTGTCCTCCCTCAGCACCGCTCCTTCCGACACCCCCGCTCCCCAGGCGGCGGCACGCATGACGCCGACCGAGCGGCGCACCAGCGGCGCCCTGGCGTCCATTTACGCGCTGCGCATGCTGGGCCTGTTCCTGGTGTTGCCGGTGTTCGTGTTGCAGGCCCACACCTACCCCGGCGGCGACGATCCCTTCCTCGTGGGTCTGGCCATGGGCGTCTATGGCCTCACCCAGGCCCTGCTGCAGGTGCCGTTCGGCATTGCGTCCGACCGGCTGGGCCGCAAGCCCGTGATCCAGGCCGGTCTGGCGCTGTTTGTGGTCGGCAGCCTGATCGCCGCCTGGGCGCCCAGCATGGTCTGGCTGGTCATCGGCCGCGCGCTGCAGGGCTCCGGCGCCATTTCCGCCGCCGTCACCGCGCTGCTGGCCGACCTCACGCGCGACGAGGTGCGCACCAAGTCCATGGCGCTGGTGGGCATCAGCATCGCGCTCATGTTTGCGCTGTCGCTGGTGCTGGCGCCGCTGCTGGTGCCGCTCATTGGCCTCGCGGGTCTGTTTGCGCTCACGGCGGTGCTGGCCGCCATCGGCATGGCGGTGGTGGCCTGGGTGGTGCCGCCCGAGCCACCGGTGCAACACGCGCAGAACCGGGGCGGTTTGCGCGAGGTGCTGGCCGATGTGGAGTTGCTGCGCGTGGACCTGGGCGTGTTCGTGCTGCACGCGGTGCAGATCGCCATGTGGATGTCGGTGCCGGCCTTGCTGCAAGACGCCGGCCTGTCCAGCGCAGAACAGTGGAAGGTGTACCTGCCGGCCGTGCTCGCGTCGCTGCTCATCATGGGCGGGCTGCTGTTCCGGCTGGAGCGCATGGGCTACTTCAAGCAGGTGTACCTGGGGTCGATTGCGCTCATCGTGCTGGCCCAGCTGGGCTTCTGGCTCAACCTGCAAGCACCTTCGCTGTGGGCGGTGGGCGCGCTGTTGTGCGTGTACTTCGTGGGCTTCAACACGCAAGAGGCCAGCCAGCCCAGCCTGGTGTCGCGTCTGGCCGAGACGCGCCAGCGCGGGGCAGCGCTCGGGGTCTACAACACGCTGATGTCGCTGGGCATCTTCGCCGGTGGCAGCCTGGGCGGTCTGGTGATCAAGGCCTGGGGCAGTACCGGCATCTTCTTCGTGAGTGCGGGCCTGATGCTGCTGTGGATGGCGCTGGCCTGGCCGATGAAATCGGCTGTCAAAAACTAGCGTCCGACAGGATCAGGCAGCGGCGCGGCATCCGTGCGGTCGCGCAAGGACCGCATCATCAGCAGCGACATGGTGCTGTAGAGCGGGCGGCTGATCATGCGCGACACCAGGCTGGCCAGCAGTGCGCAGGCCATGAGGCTGAGCACCATGCTGTGGCCATCGGTCATCTCCATCACGATGATCATGGCGGTGATGGGCGTCTGGGTCACGGCGGCCAGAAAGCCGCACATGCCCAGCGCAATCAGGGCCGCGCCGTGGGGCGAGTTCAACAGCCAGGCCACGTCAGCCCCCACGCCGGCGCCCAGCGACAGGCTGGGCCCAAAAACACCACCCGGCACACCCGCCCAGGCCGACAACCACGACGCCACGAACTTCAGGCCGGTGAACACCAAAGGCTGGTGCGCGGCGCCGGGGTCGGCCACCTGATCGAGAAGGTCCTTGGTGTGTTCGTGCCCCACGCCCACCGCTGCGCCGTCGCTCACCACCGCGATCACCGCCACCACCAGGCCGCAGATGGCGGCGAATGTGACCGGGCGTTTGCGCCGGTAGGCACAAAAGCGGTCGGGCAAACCGGTGAACGAGGCGAGCATCAGGCGCGAGAGCAGTCCGCCCAGCAAGCCACAGGCCAGCGCCACCAGCGCGCCCGGCGCCAGCAGGCTCCACCACGACAGGGCCTCGGTCCGCACCCGGCCAAAGTACGACAGATTACCGAACGCCGACACGGCCACCAGACCAGCCACCACGATGGCCGCCAGCATCAGGCCGCTGCTGCGGTCCTGCAGGCGGCGCGAGAGCTCTTCGATGGCAAACACGATGCCGCCCAGCGGTGTGTTGAAAGCCGCGGCAATGCCGGCGGCGCCGCCGGCCACCAGCAGTTCGCGGTCGCTGATGCCCGAGGCCGGCGACAGCCAGCGCCGCGCGTGCAGCATCACCCCCGCAGCCACCTGCACCGACGGCCCCTGCCGGCCCACCGACAACCCGGCCAACAACCCGCCCGACACCCCCAGCACCTTGGCCACACTGAGCTTCAAGGACACAAAACGCGAGCGCTCACTCAGCGGGGTTTCAGGCGCCAGCGCGGTGAGCACCTGGGGCACGCCCGAGCCGACAGCGCCGGGCGCCCAGCGCCGGATGGTCCAGACGATGAGCGCGGTCAAGGCCGGTGTCCAGATCAAGGGCGCCCACCACCAGCCGCTGCGCAGGCGGCTGTAGAGGTCGATGGCGGCGTCGGCCAGCAGGGTGAAGCCCACCACGGCCAGACCAGCGAGCACGGCGTAGGCGATCACCACCGCGCGGTCCAGCCATTGCCGGCCCCCGCCCATTTCATCGCGCAGGTTCTGCAGGAAATCCGGTTCGCCTTTCATGGGTGGGCAGTGTAGGCCCTGGGGTATGCGGGTTCCGCCCGGCCTGCTTCAGCGGCCCGCGCACGGTCAGTTGCGGCACAATGACTGACCGTTTTTCGGGCCCGCCCGCACGGGCCGCCCCACTCTCTACAGGACATCACCATGGCATCCGTCAACAAAGTCATCCTCGTCGGCAACTGCGGCCGCGACCCCGAGATCCGTTACCTCCCCTCGGGTCAGGCCGTGGCCAACGTGAGCGTGGCCACCTCCAGCCGCCGCAAGGACAAGAACAGCGGCGAGATGATCGAAGACACCCAGTGGCACCGCGTCACCTTTTACGACCGCCTGGCCGAAATCGCCGGTGAATACGTCAAGAAGGGCCGCCCGATCTACGTGGAAGGTCGCCTGAAATACGGCAAGTACACCGACCAGTCGGGTGTCGAGAAAAACACGGTGGACATCGTCGCCACGGAACTGCAATTGCTGGGTGGCCGCGAAGGCATGGGCGGCAACGAAGAAAGCGGCGGCGGCAGTGGCTATTCCCGTCCGCCCGCTGCGGCACCCCGGGCTCCCGCACCCGCTGCGCGCCAGGCGCCTGCCGCAGCGCCGGCACGTCAGTCCAGCGGCTTCGACGACATGGACGACGACATTCCGTTCTGACGCAAGCAAGCCGTGCCGTGATCGCACGGCACCGGTGTTCATCCTTTCAATCGACGCTCACCATGGTCAAAGTTGTTGTCGCAGAAGATCATGCGCTGGTGCGCCAAGGCATCAGCATGCTGCTGTCGGCCACCGGTGGATTCCAGGTCGTGGCCGAAACAGCCTTGGGCAGCGAGGTGGAGCTGCTGGTGGCTTTTCACAAGCCCGACCTGCTTTTGCTGGACCTCGCGCTAAGCGACAGCTCGGGCATCGAGGTGGCTCGCAAGGTCAAGAAGGTCATCCCCAAGACCAAGGTGCTGATCGTCACAGGCAACGTGTACCCGGGCTCGGTGGCCAACGCGTTTGCAGCAGGAGCCGATGGGTTCGTGCTCAAGCACGAACAAGGGTCGGAGTTGCTGGACGCCATCCAGGCGGTGCTCTCGGGCCGTCAGTACATCAGCCAGCAGGTCTCCAAGGGCCTGGACAGCACGGCCAATGGTCGTGCGGGCGGTCTGGGTCTTGCGCAAACCCTGACGCAGCGCGAACAGCAGATCGTTCGCCTGATCGCCAAGGGCGGCAGCAACCAGGAAATTGCAGATGCACTGCACATCAGCGTGCTCACCGCGCGCAAACACCGCCAAAACGTGATGCTCAAACTCGGCCTGCACAACGGGGCCGAAATCGCGGCGTATGCCATCCAGTCCGGACTGGCCGAAGCGCCCGACCTCGACAGCAACCTCTGAGCCCGCCAAGTACACCCCCCGGTACAGGGAACACCTTGTGAGGAACACGGAAGTTCTTCATCTGCAGAGGGAAAGTGACCCATTTTTCGCAAAATAGTGCTCATGCATTATTGGGGGTAGGGGTATCCGGACCAGATACTTCATCCCATGGTGAACGCATCTTCGGACACCTGAACAAACGCAGACAAGCGAGGCACATCATGGGCATTCATGCATTGACGCAAGAAGTCATCAAACACCTGGGCCTGAGGAACGACGTGAAACCACAAGCCGCCGATGACATCGACTCCGAGATCACCCCGACCTCGATCTCGGACGACTATCACGACATGATCAAAGACTGCTTTCAGGTGCTGGGACTCGGACCCGACCAGATCCGCATCATGGTGCGCTCGGTCGGCCTGAACCCCGCCGGCCTTGAAATCTACGTGGCCTTTGTCAAGGTGGTCCGTTGGGACGCCAGCGTGGTGGACATGCTCGGCAAGATGCCCGTGATTGAAAAGAAGATCGACCGGCGCGTGCGCCAGAGCTCCATGCTGCGCTACAGCGCATTTGCCGGCCTCTGGTTCAGATCACCCGCCGACGTGAATGCGCCACTCGTCACGGTGCACTGAGCCTCTGGCGCTGCCGAATGCCCATGGGGCCTTGCTGGATGTCAGCAAGGCCCTTTGTTTTGGTGCTGTGTCCTGGGAGCACAACGGGATGATCAACACACCGTCAATAACCAGCCGCTGGCTCGATGATTCCAAACTGCCGGGGCAGCAGACCCGCGAGCGCATACAGGTGGTACTGGCTCGCCATGCGCTGCGCCTGGCTGGCCAGCATGGCGTGGTTGCGCCGGTTCTCGTCCATGATCGCATCCGAATAGTCGGGTGCGCTGCGGGCGTTCAAGCGAAAACCCGTCTCGGCTGCGCGCCGCAGGGAGCGCGCCCTGACCAGGCACGCATGTTCCCGGTCGAAATTCAGCACCGCCTGAAGATAGGCCTCTCGGGCACCCGCAAAATCGGCGGCCGCCTGCGCTCTGGCGTCCTCGAGACTCGACAACCATGCGCCAAAGTCTTCCGGGCCGAAGCCGCTTGGGCGGGCGGGATCCGATCGGCGGGCCGCCCAGGCCTGCGCGCGCTGGCTGAGGCTGAACTGCACGTCGGCGCTGGTAGACAGGCAGGCCTGTGCGAGACGGTCCATTTCGTCCGGCAAAACGGGCTCCAGGGCTTCAAAACCGGTCTTCAGCTGCGCAGGAAGCAACCGGGTCAGTTGCGTGAAACGGCGCCCGATGCGGTTCCACTCGCCCACGGTGCGCGTCACCGTATCGCGGGCAGAACACAGCCGGGCGGCGACCTTGCGGTGGTCCACCTGACTGGCCTGCCCCAGCTCCACACGCGCCGCCAGCATTTCAAGCACGATCTCCAGCGCGCGCTGGGTGGTGATCGCGCCCTGGAGTTGCTGGCGCGCTGCATCCAGTTGCAGGCAGGTTTCAAGTGCCGTGTCGAGAACGCGGTTCACGCGGCGCAGAGCGGGTTCGTCGGCAGGTCCGCAGGAACTGTCCATCAGCAGGACGTGGTGCAACACCGCTGCCAGCGTCAGGAGCTGGTGGACCTGGCCGGCGCCGGCACCCGCAGGGGCGGTGCGTGGCTGGGCAACAGGCACGCTCGGGGGAAGCAGGTGGTGGAGTTGCCCGGCCTCGGCATCTCGCTGCAAGGTGTCTGCAAAGCGCTCTGTCATGCTCGTCTCTCCCAGGTTGGATGGCGTGGGCTTCGAGTCTCCAAGCAGGTCATTCAGGCCTCAATAACGCGCGTGCAGTATTTTCCGGCGCCCCTCGCACCAGACATCACGGACACGCCCAGCAGGCCTCATCCCGCAACCCCCGGGTGGATTTATTCCGATCCCACGGCTAGCATCTCTCACCCCCGCCCAGCCATTCGAGGACACGCCTGAAGCCGATGCGAAATCCCTTTGTGATTCCGTGGAATCTTCTCCCTGGTCTCGGGGCGGCCCTGGGACAAGAGGCTGTGCTGCTGGATGCGTCGGTCGCGTTCAGGGCCTTGCACGACGCCAGGGGACGACCCGCAGACTGGACGGCGTTGTTGGCAGCACCGTCGCGCCAGACCCTGATCGCTGCCCTTGCTCGCCAGGAAGATTTCCAGGCTTTACTGCAGTTGAACGAGGCGACCGCAACGGGTGAGCCGCTGCCGGCCATGTGGCTCGCCTGCAATGGCCATTGGCAGGCGGAGCTCGGGCACCACGTGTGTTACTTCGCAGACACCACGGCTGTCGAGCTTTCGCGTCTGCAGGCGCGTTCCATCGACGAAAGCATCCAGCTGGTGTTCGAGCACCTGCCCATGATGGTGGCCTACTTTGGTGATCAACCGCGAAGTGTCTGCCTGTTTGCCAACCAGCAATTTGCCGAGGTGTTCGGGCTGGACGAGAAGTCCATTGTCGGAATGACCGCGCTGGAGGTGGTGGGTGAGCATCTTTTGGAAGAAGTCAACCGCCACACAAGGCGGCTGCTCCAGGAACGAACACCTGTGACCTTCACCCTCGAGGTCGACGCAGGCAAGGGGGCACCAAAGTGGGTTGAAGTGAGCCTCAACCTGGCCACCCGCTCCTGGGGGGCGAGCGCCGAAAAAGGGCTGTTCTTTCTGCTGACCGATATCACCCAGCGCTACAAGGCCGAACAAGCGTTGCGCGAATCGGAAGATCGACTCTCCCGTTTCATGAACGCCAGCGAAGAGGGTGTGGTCTTCCACAACGATGGCCTGGTCACCGATGCGAACCCGGCTGCCAGCCGGCTGTTTGAAACGCCATTGCACATGCTGCTGGGCCGGTCGGTGCTGGAGCTGGTGCCGCCGGAGTTCCGGGCGCGGGCGACCGCTGTCATTGCCTCCGGCGCGGATGCGGCGTACGAGAGCGAGATCTTCAACGCCCACGGCGAACGCATCCCGGTGGAGATCATCGGGCGCTCCATGATGCGCAACGGCGAGCGCCTGCGCATGGCCGTCGTGCGCGACATCCGCGACCGCCGCGAAGCCCAGGCACGCATCCACGAACTCATCGAAGGCCTGCGCTCCGAGAAAGACAAGGCCGAGGCCGCCGACCGCGCCAAGTCCGTCTTCCTGGCCGCCGCCAGCCACGACCTGCGCCAGCCCATCCACGCCCTGGGCCTCTTCCTCACCGCCCTGCGCTCCATGTCCCAGTCCAGGAGCGTGCGCACCGCCGACCTCGCCGAGATCTGCCGGCGCATGCAGGCATCGCTCGACGGCCTGGGCCAGTTGCTCAACATGCTGCTGGACGTCTCCCGCCTGGACGCCAACGCCGTGCAGGTCGAGCGCTCACCCACCAGCGCCCAGCGCCTGCTCGAAGACCTCGATCAGGACTTCCACCAGCTCGCCGCCGAAAAAGGCCTGCGCCTGCACGTCTGCAGCTCGCGCCTGTGGGTCCACACCGACCCCACCGTGCTGCGCCGCATCCTCGTCAACCTGCTCTCCAACGCCGTGCGCTACACCTCGCGCGGGCGCGTGTTCATCGGCTGCCGCCTGCGCGGCCCCGAGGTCGAGCTCCAGGTCTGGGACAGCGGCATCGGCATCCCGAGCGAGCAGCGCGAGGCCATCTTCGAGGAGTTCTTCCAGATCGGCCAGACCCCGGCCGCGCGCCACGAGTCCCACGGCCTGGGTCTGGGCCTGTCCATCGTCAAGCGCTCGGCCCTCTTGCTGCACGCCCCGCTGGGCCTGCGCTCCACGCCCGGGCGCGGCTCCATGTTCAGCATCCGCGTGCCGCGCTGCGAGCCTCCCGCGCACGCCCCGGCGCCAGCGCCTCAGGCCTCATTCCCGCAGTCCAGCGCTCGCCTGGGCGTGCTCGTCATCGACGACGACGAGCAGGTGCTCGCGGCCATGCGCAGCGTGCTCGGCGTCTGGGGCCACCGCGTCTTCTGCGCCATCTCCCCCGACGAGGCGGTGGTCATGGCCATCACCCACGCACACGACATCGACCTGCTCATCTCCGATCACCGCCTGGGCGGCAACGTCACCGCCGTGGACGCCATCCGCGCCGTGCACGCATGCCTGCCTCGCACCGTCCCCACCTACATCCTCACCGGCGACACCTCCCCTCAACGCATCCTCGAGGCCTCTCAACTCGGCTTCCCCCTCCTGCACAAACCCATCGACGCCCTCGCACTGCGTTCCATCCTCGGGGAGTAGAACCCGACTGTCGCTCAGCCGATCAAGGCACGCACGCGTTCCCGAAGACGCTCCAGCGTCACGTCCGACAGCGCCATCGGCTCGCCCACGCAAAGCCCTACCCGGCTGAAGAAACCACGGCGAAACGGCCGCACCATCGCCACCGCTTCACCGTTGCGCACCTCCACCCGGCTGAAGTACGAACCCCAGAGGTTGCTCAAGCCCATCGGGATCACAGCCAGGTGCAAACCTTCGCTGGCGGCCATTTCCAGAATCTTCACCACGCCGCCCTTGAACGGCTGCAACTGCCCGTCGCGCGTGATGCCACCTTCGGGAAAGATCGCCAGCAACTCGCCGTCGCGCAGCACGGCCAAAGCCGACTCGAACGCCGACTCGTAAGCCTGGGCATCCTCCTTCTGCGGCGCAATCGGAATCGCCTTGGACAGCTGGAACAGCCAGCCCAGCAGCGGCACCTTGAAGATGCGGTGGTCCATCAAAAAGCGGATCGGCCGCGGGCTGGCGGCCATGAGCAGCACCGCGTCGACAAAGCTCACGTGGTTGCACACCAGCACCGCCGCGCCTTGCGTGGGAATGTGCTCGTCGCCGCGCACCTTGAATCGGTACACCAGGCGCGACGCCACCCAGGCCACAAAACGGATCAGGTACTCGGGCACCAGCATGAAGATGTAGAACGCCACCACCGCGTTGGCCAGACCCACCAGCAGGAACATCTGCGGGATCGTGAATCCCGCCGAGAGCAAGGCCCCGGCGATCACGGCGCTGGCGATCATGAACAGCGCGTTGAGGATGTTGTTGGCCGCGATGATGCGGGCCCGGTGCGTGGGCTGGCTGCGCATCTGGATCAGCGCGTACATGGGCACGCTGTACAGACCCGCAAACAGGCTGAGCAAGGTGAGATCGGCCAGCACGCGCCAGTGGGCTGGCTCAGCGATGAATTCACCCAGACCCAGCGAACTGGCCGGCGGCAGGCCCCGGGAAGCGAAGTACAGGTCGATCGAGAACACGCTCATGCCGATCGCGCCCACCGGCACCAGGCCGATCTCCACATGCCGGCGCGACAGCACCTCGCACAACAGCGAGCCAGTGCCGATGCCGATGGAGAACACGATCAGCAGAAGCGAGGCCACCTGCTCATTGCCGTGCAACACCTCCTTGGCGAAGCTCGGGAACTGGCTCAGGAACACCGCGCCGAAGAACCACATCCAGCTGATGCCCAGCACCGAGCGGAACACCACCGTGTTGCCGTGCGCCAGCTTGAGGTTGCGCCAGGTTTCGGTGAACGGGTCCCAGTTGATGGTGAGGCCGGGGTCGGTGGCCGGCGTGGCGGGCACCGCCTGCGCGGTGATGCGGCCAATGACGGCCAGCGCCACACAACTGAAACCCACATGGTGCGCGCCGATCTCGGGCACCGCAATGATCAGACCACCCGCCAGATTGCCCAGCAGAATGGCCACAAAGGTGCCCATCTCCACCATGCCGTTGCCACCCGTGAGCTCACGCTCGCTCAGGTGGTTGGGCAGGTAGGCAAACTTCACCGGGCCGAACAGCGTGGAGTGCAGCCCCATCAGAAAGGTGCACAGCAACAAGAGCGGAATGTGGGTGGTGAAAAACGCCCATGCGGCCAGCGCCATGATGCCGATCTCCAGCCGTTTGACGAAGACGATCAGCGTCTTCTTGTCCAGCTTGTCGGCCAGCTGGCCGCTGGTGGCCGAGAACAACAGGAACGGCAGGATGAACAAGGCACCGATCACCAGCCCGGCCAGCGCCGGCGGCAACCAGCTCACCTGCAGTTGGTAGGTGACCAGCACGGTGAAGGCGAACTTGAACAGGTTGTCGTTGGCCGCGCCAAGAAACTGCGTCCAGAAGAACGGCGCAAAGCGGCGCTGGCGCAACAGGGCGAACTGACCACCCTCGGCAGGGTGCGATGGGGACACGGACATGGCGGGCTTCTCCAGGTTGAGTGGGGCGGGTCTCAGCCCATCGCCGAGGGATGGACGGGCGCATTGTCACCGAGCCCACGCCGCCTCAACCCCTCCAGTATCGGCAGCGCGGCGCAGGCCGCCGCCACATGCTTGAGGCTGTGGCCAGACACCCAGTCGCCCGTGGCGCGGAACACCGCTTCGTCACCAAGCTCCAGCAGTTTGGCCAAGGCATACAACGCGATCAGGCCGGCCAGTGACACACCGAGCGCGCCTGGGACAGACGAACGCGTCGCAGCCCACACCACCAGCCCCATGCCGCCGAACTGCACCACCGCCCAGGGCAACACATTGCCCTGCAAGTGCGGCAAGACCGCCGACACCACCGCCAGCACCAGCACCACGGGCAGAAACAAGCGAGCCTCTCGCTGCCCGACACGCTCGGCCACCGACAGCGCCAGCACGCCGGCAAACGCCACCGCCATGCCCAGGCGATCGATCACCAGCGTGCCGGCGTCGGGCCCCCAGTGGTAGATGGCCGAGCCCATGCCCGAGAGCACCAGTCCGGCAAAGAAGGTGCGCAATGCGTGACTTGTGGGCTGCGCCAATGCGCTCCCTCGCAGGCACCAGAAACCGGCAGCGCCAGCCAACACCAGCGGCAGATTGCTCAGCACGTCCCGCGTGTTGGGCACACCCCACCAGCTGCGGGCATCCACGAACGGGTGTCCGTGTGCGTGCAGTGGCGCATGGCCCTGTGGGTTGAGCGAGAGATCGAGCAGCGAGACCACGTTGGGCCCCAGCAGCCACGCGAATACCCACAGCGTGAGCAGGCTCCAGGCGACCACGGTGAACGCCGCCGGGGAAGCGGGATGGCGGATCGGAAAAATGGGCGAAGTCGGGATCATGTGTCGAACTCCAGATGAACAGCCGCAAACAGGCTGGCGGGAGTGTCTGGCGGCATCGGTCAAAAAGTCTCGAATTCCGATACAGTGTCCGAAACATTCACATCAGGTATCGATCAGCAATACCCGACGAGACGAGCAGCATGAGCACCACCACCGACCTCGTCACCGCCCTCAAGCAAGAACTCAAGGCCGCGCACATGACCTACGCCGATCTGGCACAGGCCATGGGCATGGCCGAGTCGAGTGTGAAACGCATGCTGGCCAAGGGCGACATGTCGCTGTCCAAGGTAGACGCGATCTGCCGCGCCATGCGGCTGGACTTCGCCGACCTCGCGCGCCGCGTGGCCGACGCCCAGCCGCTCCTGCGCGAGATGACGCAGGAGCAGGAGCGCGCGGTGGTGGCCGACAAGAAGCTGCTGCTGGTGGCCATTTGCGTGCTGAGCCAGTGGACGCTGGAGCAGATCACCGCAAGCTACCGCCTGAACGAAGCCGACTGCGTGAAGTGCATGGCGCAGCTCGATCGCATCGGCATCATCGAACTGCGCCCGCTCAACCGCTACCGCCTCAAGCTGGCCAAGACCTTCCGCTGGCGCCCGCACGGTCCGGTGATGAACTACTTTCGCGACCACGCCCTGCTCGACTACTTTCGCGGCGGCTTCGACGGCACGGGCGAGGGCCTGATGCTGGTGCACGGTTCGGTGAGCCGCACGCTGGCACCCATGTTCATGGAGCGCCTGCAGCGCGTGGCACAGGACTTTGCGCAGCAGCACCAGACCGACCAGAAGCTGGCCGAGAAAGACCGCGAAGGCTACACCCTGGTGCTGGCCATGCGCAGCTGGGAATTCGAAGCCTTTGGACAACTGCGGCGCTGACTCAAACCGGCCATGTTGCCCGGCTGGCATGATGTCGGGCTTTGCTCGACCGCCTGAATGCAGGACACCATGAATCCGAACGCCTCCGAACCCACCGACGCCGCAGCGCCGGCTCCTGCCGCATCCGATACCGGGAACCGCCCCCCGGCACGCGGCGGGCGCAACCGCCGCGGCCCGGCGCCCCAGCGCGCGCAGCGAGGCGGTGGCAACCCGCCCGCCGGCGCCCCCCACCCCATGCTCGACCAACTGGCCGCGCTGTACCCGGCGCTGTTCGGTGCCGAGTTTCTGCCCATGAAACGCGGCATCTTCCAGGACTTGCTGGAAGCGCACCCCGACACGCTGGACAAGGACGGCCTGAAAGCCGCGCTGGCGCTGCACACGCGCTCCTCCCGTTACCTCACCGCGGTGGCCAGCGGCCAGCCGCGTTGCGACCTGAGCGGCCAGCCCGTGGAAGACCTCGCGCCCGAGCATGTGCACCACGCGCTGGTGGAGGTGTTCCGCCGCCGCCAGGGCCGGGCGCCGCAAGACCTGCGGCCCAAGTTGCGCCAGCGCATCGAGCAGGCGTTTGAAGCCTCCGGCCTGGGGGCAGAAGCCTATGCCGCGCTGGTGCAAACGCGCGACGAAGCCGTGAATGCGCTGACCCAGGAAGCGCTGGAAGCGGTGGTCGCCCGCGCAGCCAAAGACGCGGCGCTGCTGCGCGCGTTTGAAGCCAGCGGCAAAACGGTGGACGAGTTCGCCGACATGTACGGCATGGGCGGGGCGGACGCGAACCGCACGCTGGAGCGGGCGCGCGCCCGCGCTGCCAAACCCGCTTGATCGTCAACGAGGGGCTCAGGCCGCCGGCATGGTGAAGACGGTCAGCACCCCGGTGTAGCCGTACAGCCGGTGGTGCGCGATCTCGCCGCCGGCAAAAAAGCCCACCAGCGGCACGTCGCCCAGGGCGCGGCGCACCACCTGCAGCTCGGCGCTCGGGCTGCCGAAATGCGGGCCACCCCGGCCAGCACAGCTCACGTAGATGGCGCCTGCGATGCGCCGCGCCGGGTGCGGTGCAGCCTCCGCCTCGGCGGCGGTCAGGGCACTCGCCATGGACAGGCTGAGCTCTTCGGGCTCCAGCTCCTCACGCACCTCGGAGCACACGCGGATCAGGTCGGCCCGCGCGGCTTGCACGTTGCGCTCGCAAAAAGCCAGCCGTGTGCCCTCGGGCGCCACGTCACCAATGGCCACGCCGTGGCGGCCCGGGTCCAGCCCGATCAGGTGGCGCACCATGACCTCGGCGCCGAACTGCCCGCGCAGCTGCGGGCCACTGGCCGGCAGTTCAACGTCCACATCGGGGTGCGGCTGCGTGAGGCCCACCAGCGTGGCGCGCAGGCGGGGCATGGCCAGCTCGGGCTGTTCCAGCGAAATGCCGAGTTCGCGCAGCAGCACGTCCAGCGCGGGTTCACCGTCGAGCTTGAGCACCAGATTGCCGTCGGACTCGGTGACGGTGCGCTCCTTGTCCACCGGTTGCGCGCCCTGCGTCACGCGTGAGACAACGCCCACATCGGCCCCGAAAGCCACGCCGCTCAAGCCCCCGTGAAACACGCCGCTGGCGGCTCCCTGGCCGCTCAGATTGCCCGAACTGCCCAGCGAGAACTGCACAGTCGGCCCCCGGCTGCCGGCCAAGCCGCCGAACACATAACCGCTGGTGGTGCGGTCGGCCACTTCGGCGATCAACTCGTTGAGCTCGGGCGTGCCGCCATCGGCGTGCACCAGCGCGGTGTGGGCCACAAAGCCGCCGGCACCCACCGCGCGGCCACTGGCCAGCAGCGGCGCCACCCCGCTGAACACGCGGTACCGGTCAGGACTCAGGTCGCACAGCATCACGCACAGCGCGGGCTCGTCGAAATACTCCACGTTGTTCGCCGACACGCCCACCCCGACCGTGCCCGCCCAGTCGGTCACCTCGGGCAGCTCGGCGCTCAGGTGCTCCAGGATCGCCTGGGCCTCGGCGGCGTAGTGGTCGGTGATGTAGAGCAGCGCCAGCGCAGGCGCCTTGGCGTACTCGGGCAGGGCCATCTGGCCGCGCAACTGCGCCAGCACCAGGGCGGCGGCCATGCGCCATTGCGGGTGGGTGGCGTGGGCGTAAGGAAAGAGTTTCATGGGGAGTCGACCCGCCAACGGCGCAGAGGTTCAGCGCCGGCGGGGGGATTTGGCCGCTGCGGTCTTGCGCGCAGCGGGTTTCGGGGCGGCGGATTTTGAGGGGGACGCCTTGCGGGCCCCGCCTTTTCTGGCGGCGGCTTTGGGCTGGGGTTTTGCCGCCGGTGCCGCGGGCTGCAGGGCGGCAAAGCCGGGGAAAAATGCGGACGGCATGGTCCAGTCGCCCGCAGCCATGGGCTGTGCCGATGGCGCGCGCGCCGGGGCTTTGGCCGCAGGCTTGCGGGTGGGAGCTTTCTTCGCTGCGGGTCGGGGCGCTGCTTTTTTCGCGGGCGCGGTGACGGCCCGCGCGGCCGCGCGGCCCATGCCGGCGGCCGTGCCCACGTTGCGGGCGACCGTGCCGCCGATGCTGCGCGCGGCCTTGCCGGCCATGCCGGTGGCGGCCTTCACGGCCTGGTCGGTCAGGCCCGAGGCCACCTGGCGCGTGGTGTCCAGCGCGGTTTGTTTGGCCACGTCTTTCATGGCGTTGCCGGCGATCTGCTGGAACTGCTGCGAGATCGCGCCCCTCCACTGCATCGGGTCCACCACGCCACCGGTGACCGGTGGTGCGGCGGCAGCCGTTTTGCGGACCTTCCTGCGCGGTGCCGGTTCCGGTGCTTCATCTTCTTCCTCGGCCTCCTCGTCGGGTTCGGCCGCTGGCGTGTTGCCGTAGGTGCGCGGCGGAATCTCGAGGCCGGCGAACTGGGCCGCGGGTGCGGCGGGCGCCGCACCCGTGAAACTGGCCAGCGTGTCCGCCGCCTTGATCTTGAGCGCATTGGCCACAT
>NZ_JBLYYB010000014.1:0-4325 GCF_048549895.1 Hydrogenophaga sp. | reverse complement strand
GGAACGGGGCAGTTCCCCCGAATACCTGCAGACCCGCCACGCCATGGCCGCATCGCTCGCAGCCAAGGGCGTGCCCACCTGGACGTGGCTTCCCGGTGGCAACTGGGCCGAGCGCCGCGTGCCAGCGCTGCCCCCCAGAGACGAGCAGGCCCCCAATGAGGCGCAGCACCGTTTGCAAGAGATCAGCACCTGTGCTGATGCCGATTATCAGTTCGGGCCTAGCCCGCGGTTTTCTACCTGAAAGGAGAAACCCATGCAGATGAACACCCCCAGCTTTCTCGCCGTCGACGAATCCCCGTTCCCGCCGCCGAACGCCTTGCCGCACTTCCTCACCGTGCAATTCGTCAGCGAAACCGCATCAATGAGCGACAAGAGCGACGAATAGCCTCGGGTGCCAGCAGCGGCGGCGACCCCAGTGGTTAGCCTTGAGCCAGCGACATCAGGGTGCGATCTGCCTGTGCGCACCCTGAACCTGCAGGCCGGTACTGGCGCAGAAGCAGCGGTCTGCACCTTTACCGCAGGGTTGAGCTACGAGAGCGAGCCACCTTCCCGTGCGACTTTGTCGTGGTGGGCAGCATCAAGGGCAAGGTGGCCTTGACCGGTCAGTCCAAGCTCGTGATCGCCGCCGGCGGCAAGGTCGAAGGCGAGATCGTGGCCAAGAGCATCAGCATCGACGGTGAAGCCAACGGGAAGATCGACGCCAGCGGCGGTTTGGTCAGCTTCGGCGAGAACGCAATCTGCACCGGATCGAGCCAGTACACGCTCGGCCACAGGCGCGCGCTGGCGAGCGCTAACGCACTATCTCGAGGACCGCGCAGTCGCTATCGACAACAACCACCTAGAGCGGCAGATAAAGCCTTGAGCCATGGGCCGCCGGGCATGGTTGTTCGCCGACAGCGAACTCGCTCGCCAGCGCACGGCCATGGTGGTGAGCCTGGTGCAGTCGGCGCGGTTCAAGTGAAACGATCCAGGGCATATCCTCGTGTTGACTCGCTACGGGGTCGACATGCAGCTGCTTGAGGAGCCGATCCACGTCCTGCTCATCGCCTTCCAGGCCATGAAGCACTGCGGGCACGCTTCGCCAACGATCTCTGAAGACGTCCACGAAACCTGCTTGCGGCGTCTGACAGCGACGTCGAAGTTCTCCAAAGGCGCGCCGCCACATCTCTTCGTACAGATGTTCACGCAGTTGTCCGTCGACCACCCCGAGCGCTATCTCCTGGCATTCGTATACGGCCACCTTGGCCAGCACGACCTGCTGTGCGTGTGAACCGACGCCGAGAAATACTTGCGGCTGGTCTGCCTCAACCTCGTGGAGTGCGTGGCCTACATCGGTGCACGCCTGCAGTCCAAATGAGCCGGCTGCGGTCGGTCAAGATGGGTTGACCGGCCGCTCACGATGAAAAGGTCGAGTGTTCGATTCATCTCTCCGGCACCACGTCGATCGATGAAAGCCCGCTGTGAAAGCTATCGCGGGATTCTTGTTGGTCTCGCACTTGTCTTTACGGGGTGGTTTGCTCGCGCGCTGGCCCCATCGCGATTCATGACAAACATGTGAATCAGCCCGGATGTGCAGTCGGCGTTGTAAATCAGTAAAAACCCGCAAAAAACTGAGGGTGGTTCACAGGCTTGTGGTGTTTCTTGCGGAGAATATACGAGTCGCCATGCATCCGGTAGGGGGCAAGGGCACAAGCCCTCCCGCAATCCATTGGAGTACACCCTCATGAAAAAGAGCCTCATTGCTCTGTCCGTTCTGGCCGCTTCCGGCGCCGCCTTGGCGCAATCGTCTGTCACCATCTATGGCCGCCTTGATGCGTCCGTTGGTTCTGCCAAAGTGGGCAACATCACGGGTGGCGTGGGTCCTGTCAGCAACACACAGATGTTCAACAGCGGCTTGACCAGCAGCCGTCTGGGTTTCCGTGGTGTTGAAGACCTCGGTGGTGGTCTGAAGGCAATTTTCGCTGTAGAGAGTGACCTTGTAGTCGACGCGCCTTCACCAACCAGTCTGGGTAACCGTGCTGCGTTCGTTGGCTTGGCCGGTGGTTTCGGTACCGTCAAGCTGGGTCGCCACGACACATCGTTTGACGACATCCGCGATCTGATGCTCAGCCAAAACATTTGGGACTCGGCTAATTTTGTTCCCACCGAGGTTACTTTGGCCAACACTGGAAATGGTTCTGTTCCAGCCTTCCAAGGGGTAGGTCAGCTCGCTGACTACGGCGACCGTGCGAACAACCAAATCCGCTACGAGTCACCTTCCTTCGGCGGTTTCTCTGCTGGCGTAAGCTACGGCTTCGGCGAGGCCACCAAACCGGAAAAGACCGACATCACCGCTTTCAACCTGCGTTACAAAGCGGGCAATCTGGATGTGGGCTACGGTTACCAGGAAAACAAAGCCATTAGTGCCGCTCTGGTCGACACTACCCGGGAATACAACACTTTGGCTGCGGCTTACAACTTCGGCTCCTTCCGCCTCTCCGGCGGCTGGAACCAAGTGAAGAACCAGGCTCCTCGCAAATCGGACACATACACCATCGGTGCTATGGTGCCGGTTGGCGCAATGGAGTTCTCTTTGGGCTACAGCACCGCCAAAGCCAAAAATCCCAACGGTTCTACCTTCGAAAAGGGTGATGCTTTCTCTGCTGGTGTGTTGTACAACATGTCCAAGCGAACCCGGCTGTACGGCCTGCTGACCACCGGTGACATCGAGAACTCTTCTGGCGTTAAAGTTCGCGAGCGTGACATCTACGCCGTCGGCGTTGCTCACGCCTTCTGATTCTCAAGCCTACTAACTCTCAAACGCATGTTGACACCCACCGCTCGAAAGGGCGGTGGGTTTTTTCATGGGTGCGGCATTTTGTGTGAGAGGCGCCGGGCTCAGGCAGCCTAGCCTGGATTCCCGTCCATCCCGACGATGCGTAGCGTGAGGCCCAGGGTCACGAAAGCTTCAACACAACCTACAGTTACTTATGCTGAACATTGAAATCAATTCGGAGCACTTTGCGGTTCGCGCTTCGGTCAATTTTCTTCCCAAGAAGATCAGGGGAAAACCCTCAGGCGTTAACCGGGTCATTTGCACCGAACTTGAATTCACCCCCAGGTGGGTGCAACTCCCACGGTGCATCGGCCAGCACTTGCACAAGGTCAGGCTGGCGCCACGCGCCCACTGCCCACCCGACGGCCATGAGCAACGGCATGGTGAGCCAGCCACCCCGTCCAAGCAACACCAACGCCAGCACCACCGACGCCGCACCCAGCACCGCGTCGCTTTCGATGCGGCGCAGTCCGGCGACGATGAGCGCGATGCCCAGGCCGAGTACCACGCCGTGAATCACGTCGCGCGATATGGGGCGCCCACAGAATTCGGAAAAAATAGTACGCTAAGGTTTTCCCGCTGATGAATCACAGGCTTTTTATGTCACGCAGCGGCCGGAATTCCCCCTCATCGATTTTTTGGTTCTGGCGCCAGACGTAGTCACCGGTCAGGTTGAGGTGTTCCCATCCCAGAGGGGAAAGGTACTGAAGCTGAGAATCATCCTTCAGCTTGCCGGCATTTCGCAGCGCCTGAGTCGCTAGCTCCAGATAGACGGTGTTCCACAGCACAATCGCCGCCGTCACCAGGTTCAATCCGCTGGCTCGGTATCGTTGTTGCTCATAGGTTCGGTCCCGAATCTCGCCCAACCGGTGGATGAAGACCGCCCTGGCCAGCGCGTTGCGCGCCTCGCCCTTGTTTAATCCGGCATGTACGCGTCGGCGCAATTCGACGTTCTGCAGCCAGTCCAGGATGAATAGCGTGCGCTCGATGCGGCCCAGTTCGCGCAGCGCGATCGCCAGGCCGTTCTGGCGCGGGTAGCTGCCGAGCTTGCGCAGCATGAGCGACGCGGTCACGGTGCCGTGCTTGATCGATGAGGCCAGGCGCAGGATATCGTCCCAGTGCGCGCGCAGGTGTTTGATGTTCAAGGTGCCGCCAATCATTGATTTCAAGCCGGGGTAGTCTGTGATGGCTCCGGGAATGTACAACTTCGTGTCGCCCAAGTCGCGGATGCGCGGCGCAAAGCGAAACCCGAGCATGTGCATCAGCGCGAACACGTGATCAGTGAAGCCGGCCGTGTCGGTGTAGTGTTCCTCGATGCGCAGGTCTGATTCGTGATACAGCAATCCGTCGAGCACGTACGTTGAATCGCGCATGCCGACGTTGACCATCTTGGCGCTGAAAGGAGCGTAATTGGTCAGCCCTGATTTATTCAGTTTGACGCCAAGGCCAAACGAGGGGCAGAGCTGCTGAGCGCGTGAACAAGCGGCTCGCGCGCCATCCGAGAGCAGTT
>NZ_JBLYYB010000013.1:0-7833 GCF_048549895.1 Hydrogenophaga sp. | reverse complement strand
TGGCGCCGATGTCTGCGCCCGCGGCAAACGCCTTCTCGCTGCCGGTGAGGATCATGCAGCCGATGTCCTCATTGGCGTCAAAGTCTTTGAGCGCGGCACCGAGCTCGTTCATCAGCTGCTCGTTGAGTGCGTTGAGCTGCTTGGGGCGGTTGAGCGTGACGATGCCGACCCGGCCTTCGGTGCGGACGGTGATGCATTCGGGCGCGGTGGCGGTGGTCATGGGGTCTCCTCGGGTGTCGGTGGGGGCTGGAAAGCTGTCCACTATAGCGGCCGGTACCGAGGGAAAACATTAACCGACCGATTGGTTGGTTAATGGTAAATTGCACCGCCCGCTCATTCCAAACCGCCGAGGAGACCCACCGCCATGCCTGAAGCCACCGTCTTGTATGAAGAGCGCGGGGCCGTGGCCCTGGTCACGCTGAACCGGCCCGATGCGCTCAACAGCTTCACGCGCCAGATGCACCGCGACTTGTGGGCCGCGCTCGATCGGGCCGAGGCCAACCCGGTGGTGCGTGCACTCGTGATCACCGGCGCCGGTCGTGGTTTCTGTGCCGGGGCCGACCTGGCCGAGTTCGACTTTGAACCCGGGCCCGATCTTGTGAAAAGGGCCGACCCTGGCCCGGTGATCGAGCAGGCCTTCAACCCGACCGCGCGGCGCTTGCAGGGCTTGCGCATGCCGACCATCGCGGCGGTCAACGGCGTGGCAGCGGGCGCGGGCGCGTCGCTGGCCATGTGCTGCGACATCACGATCGCCGCCACCGGCGCCAGTTTCATCCAGGCCTTCAGCAAGATCGGGCTGGTGCCCGACGCCGGTGGCAGCTGGCTGCTGGTGGAGCGCCTGGGTCTGGCGCGCGCCATGGCGCTGGCCATGACCGGAGACAAGCTGCCGGCGGCGCAAGCGAAGGAGTGGGGAATGATCTGGGACGTGAGCGACGACTGCGTGGGGGCTTCGTTGGCCATGGCTGCCAAACTCGCCGTCATGCCCACCCAGGCGCTGGTGGCCACGCGTGCACTCTTGCGCGATGCGTCCACGCGCAGCCTGAGCCAGCACCTGAAGGTGGAACGCGACACGCAGTCGGCGCTGGGCAAGACCCACGACTACATCGAAGGCGTGATGGCGTTTCGCGAGAAGCGCCCGGCGCGTTTCAAGGGGGAATGATGTCTCCTCAAGAAAGAGCGAAGAGGGTTGGTCAGACGATGTTCGCGGTCGACACCGCGAGCAAGGACACCCTGGGCATGGAGCTGCTGAGTTGCGAGCCGGGCCGCGCCAGCATCCGCATGGTGGTGCAGCCGCTGCACCTCAACGGTCACCAGATCTGCCACGGCGGTTTCATCTTCACGCTGGCCGACTCCACCTTTGCGTTTGCCTGCAACAGCCACAACAAGAACGCGGTGGCCGCGGGTTGCAGCATCGAGTTCCTGCGCCCAGCCCACGCCGGCGACGTGCTCACCTGCGAGGGCGTTGAGCAAACGCTCTCGGGCCGCCACGGTATCTACGACATGCGGGTCACCAACCAGCGCGGCGAGGTGGTGGCGATGTTTCGCGGCAAGAGCGCACAGATTCCCGGCACCGTGTTTCCCGAAGAAGGACAGCCATGAAAGCCTTTGCCCTGGAGCCGATTGAAAAGGCCAGCGTCGACGAACTGCGCGCCCTGCAGCTCAAGCGCCTGCAGGCCACGCTGCGTCACGCCTATGCGAACTCTTCCGTCTACCGCGCCAAGTTCGACGCGGCCGGTGTGCACCCTGACGACTGCCGCAGCCTGGCCGATCTGGCGAAGTTTCCTTTCACCACCAAAAAAGACCTGCGCGACAGCTACCCCTTCGGCATGTTCGCCGTGCCGCGCGAGCAGTGCGCGCGCATTCATGCGTCAAGCGGCACCACCGGCAAACCCACGGTGGTGGGCTACACACTGAAAGACATCGACACCTGGGCCACGGTGGTGGCGCGCAGCATCCGCGCCAGCGGCGCCAGGCCGGGTGATCTGGTGCATGTGAGCTACGGCTACGGCCTGTTCACTGGTGGCCTGGGCGCGCACTACGGCGCCGAGAAGCTCGGCCTCACCGTGGTGCCGTTTGGTGGTGGCCAGACCGAGCGCCAGGTGCAGTTGATTCAGGACTTCAAGCCCGACATCATCATGGTCACGCCCAGCTACATGCTGGCCATTGCCGACGAGTTCGAGCGCCAAGGCATCGACCCGCGCGAGAGCAGCATGCGCATCGGCATCTTCGGCGCCGAGCCCTGGACCAACGACATGCGCGTGGCCATCGAAGCACGCATGGCCATCGACGCGGTCGACATCTACGGCCTGTCGGAAGTGATGGGCCCGGGCGTGGCCAACGAATGTGTGGAGACCAAGGACGGCCCGACCATCTGGGAAGACCACTTCTACCCCGAGATCATCGACCCCGAGACCGGTGAACCCGTGGCCGACGGCGAGATGGGCGAGCTGGTGTTCACCAGCCTGACCAAGGAAGCGCTGCCGATCATTCGCTACCGCACACGCGACCTCACGCGCCTGCTGCCCGGCACGGCGCGCACCATGCGCCGCATGGAGAAGATCACCGGGCGCAGCGACGACATGATGATCGTGCGTGGCGTCAATGTGTTCCCCACGCAGATCGAAGAGTTGATCCTGAAGCGCCCCGAACTCAGCGCGCACTACCAGTGCGTGCTCACCCGCGAAGGCCCGATGGACAACCTGACCGTGGTGGTGGAAACACGCGCCGGTCTCTCGCCCGAGAGCATCGAGGCGCGGGCTGCTGCCAAGCAGTTGCAACACGAAGTGAAGGTGTATGTGGGCAGCAGTGTCGCGGTGGAACTCAAACCAGAAGGCGGCGTGGAGCGCAGCCAGGGCAAGGCCAGGCGCGTCGTGGACTTGCGTGAGCGCAAGGGGTGAGCGTTGCGAAGTTTCATGGGCAACTGCCGCCCGTGCGGGGAATAGCAGCCGTCGGGGTGAAAACCCCTAGAGACGCTCGGGCTGGGTGTCCTACATTACCCCACAGTTGGGAATGACATGGACAAAAACACACTGTTTGGCAAGACCGCTGCCGGGCGAGAAGCACTCGCCACCCGGCCCGCGGGGTTGGTTCCGCGTCTTCGTTCGCTGTTGATCATGGTGGATGGCAAACGCAATCTGGCGGAGTTTGAAAAGCTCACAGCTTCGCTGGACCAGGCCACCCAGTCGCTCAATGATCTGATCGCCAGCGGTTGGGTGGAGATCGTCGGTGCCGATGGTCTGCCCAAAGCCACGCCCGCTTCGTCGGTGCCGCAGGTGCCGGTACCGGCCACGTCGTATGCACCCGAGGTGTCCCAGCCTGTGCCATTGGCTGCGCCTGCGGCACAGGCAGATGGCGTCACCACCTTGCCGTTCAGCGATGCCCGCCGCCAGGTGGTGCGCTTCATCAACGACCAGCTCGGCCCCATGGGAGAAACGCTGGCGATCCGTGCCGAGGGTTGCAAAACGCCTGCCGATCTGCAGGCGGCCTTGCCCCGCATCCGGGACGGTTTGAAGAGCTTCAAGGGCGCGGCGGTGGTTCAGCAGTTCGACGAAGAGCTGGTGAACCGCCTGCCCAAGGCCTGACAGACCGGGTGGGCGCTGTCAGTCGGACAGCCAGCTGCCCAGCCGCGCTGCGTCGGCCACACCCAGTTTCACGGCCTGCGTTTCGGTGGGCCAGTCCAGCGGGCATTTGAGCAAACGGTTGTCGCGCGAGACCAGCGCGGTGATGCGTGAGCGTTGGCCGCGCAGCATCTGCACGTCGTCGAGTTTGTGGACGCGCCAGGCCTCGGCCGCGCCCCCGCGGCGCACGGCGGCCAGCTCCACGCCCAGCCACTCGTCGCCCGCGGCCATGCCGGCGGTCTCGGCGGCGCCTCCGCGCAGCACGGTCTTGATCTGCACACTGCCGCCTGTCTCCAGCACACGAAGGCCCAGCTGTTGGGCCAGGGGGGCCTTGTCGTGCGTGACCTTGGCTCCCTGGCCTTGCAACAGACCCATCAGGGGCAGGTCGGCGGTGCTGTGCACCCAGGCGGCGATTTCGCCGTCGAAGCTGCGTTTGCCGAGCTGTTTGAGTGTGCGCAGAAGATCGGTCTGGCGCATCGGGCCGCCCTGGCAACGCCGCCAGAGTTCGCGCATCACGTGGTCCAGCGTGGTGTGGCCTTCGGCGCGCAGCGTGAGGTCCAGGCACAGCGCGACCAGCGAGCCCTTGGTGTAGTAACTCACCGTCGCGTTCGGCGTGTTCTCGTGCATGCGGTAGTACTTCACCCACGCATCAAAGCTGGCCTGCGCCACGCTCTGCACATGGCGCCCCGGTGTCTGCTGCACCTGATTGATGGTCTTGGCCACCAGCTGCAGGTACGCCGTGTCGTCGATCAGGCCGGCGCGGCGCAGGATCAGGTCGTCGTAGTAGCTGGTGAAGCCCTCGAAGAACCACAGCAGCTCGGTGTAGTTCTCGGCCGCGTAGTCGTAGCGCTTGAACTCGACCGGGCGCAGGCGTTTGACGTTCCAGGTGTGGAAGTACTCGTGGCTGATCAGGCCGAGCAGCGTGGTGTAGCCGTCGGTGGCTTTGAGCGCGGCGGGTTTGTCGCTGGTGGACGGGCGCAGACGCGGCAGGTCGGCGCGTTGGCAGATGAGCGCGGTGGAATTGCGGTGCTCCAGCCCGCCGTAGCCGTCAGCGCTGGCGTGCAGCATGAAGACGTAGCTGGAGAACGGCGGGGCGCCGTCGCCATGCCAGAACGCGATCTGCGCCTCACAAATGCGGCGCGTGTCTTCGATCAGGCGCTCGCCATCGAGCCAGGCGCCCGCGCCGCTGATGACAAAGCGGTGCTCCACGCCACCGGCGGTGAACTGTCCGTTCCAGAACCGACCCATCTCCACCGGGCAGTCGGCGAGTTCGTCGTAGTCGGCCGCTCGGTAGTGGCCAAACCCTGCGGCGTTCACGCTGTGCGCGGGCAGGCCCGTGACCAGGTTCCAGCCCTCTGTGGCAGCACCGGCCACGATCTCCAGCGCATGGGCTGAGTCTTCCTGGCCCGCCACCCGCAGGCACAGGCTGGTGGCGTTGAAGAAGCCACGCGTGCTGTCCAGAAAAGCCGTGCGCACCGAGGCGTCAAACGCATAGACCTCGTATTGCAGTTCCAATGGTTTGCCGGCCACCGCGTTGGCCTGCCATTGGTGCTTGTCGAGCTGTTTGATGGCCACGGGCTGGCCGTCTTGCCAGGCCTGCAGGTTTTGCAGATGTTGCGAAAACTCGCGCACCAGATAGCTGCCGGGAATCCACACGGGCAGACTCACGCGCTGGTTTTTCGCGGGTTGTTCGACCAGCAGCGTGACGGCAAACAGGTGTGCGTTGGCGTCCAGCACCGAAACGGTGAAGCGCACGCCGGTGGGGGACACAAGGCGTTTGGGCATCAGAGGGCTCCTGCGCCGATGAAGCAACTTGATGCCGCGATCGCGGAGAGTCGGAAGCGCAGTTTGAGCCAGCTGGCCAGACCCGCTTGTGCATAAAGCTTGCGGTCGACCACATAACAGCCGATCAACACCAGACCCAGCCAGACCAGGCCCGCGTGAGGCGGCATCACCAGGCCAGGCCATGCCAGCAGCGAGGGCACAACGCCCCAGATGAAATGCACTTTGCTCTGAGGCAGGCGGGCCGGCTGGCTCCAGCCAATGCCCCAGTGAATGCCGCCCAGAAACGAGGCGATGAGCGCAGCATAGGCAGCGAGCGCGAGTGCCACCCAGGCCTGCAGATCGGGGGTCACCAGCCAGACCAGCAGGGCGAGCCCCACCAGCGGAATCAGCCCGGCGTGGCCGAGGAGGCGGATGAGCGCGTGCTCACGGGGCTCACCGGCAGCGGCGGACAAAGGCATGCTGAGCGGCATCAGTTGAGCAGGGTTTCGATGCGGTCCGCCGTGATGTAACCCGGCACCCGGGTGTCGTTCACGAAGATCATGGTGGGCGTGCCCTTGATGCCGTGCTTGCCGGCCAGGCGGCTGTTGCGCTCGATGGCGGCGGTGTCGCAGGTGGCAGCGGCGGGCGGCTGGGCGTTGACCATCCAGTCGCTGTAGGTTTTGGCTTTGTCTTTGGCGCACCAGATGCTGCGGGCTTTCTCTGCGGAGTCCGGGCCGAGCACGGGGATGAGGAAGATGTGGACCGTCACGTTGTCCAGCTTGGCAAACTCCTGGTGGAGTTTTTTGCAGTAGCCGCAGTTGGGGTCTTCAAACACCGCCATCTTGCGTTTGCCGTTGCCGCGCACGAGGGTGAAGGCGTCTTTCATGGGCAGGTCCTTGAAGGCCAGCGCGGTGAGTTTGTCCAGGCGCTGCTCGGTCAGGTTGACGCGCGCCCGGGTGTCGATCATGGCGCCCTGGATCAGGTAGTTGCCCTCGGCATCGGTGTAGAAGATGTCGCTGCCGTTGATGCGGACCTCGAACACGCCGGGCATCGGCGTCTTGCTGACCTCGTCGATGGTGGGCAACTTGGGCAGGCGCTCGGCGAGGTTCTTGCGAATGGCGGCTTCCTGCGCCAGCGCGCTCAGGGACAAGGCGGTCAGCGCCAGCAGCAACAGGGACTTGAAACATTTCATCGTGGGGGCGCTCGGTGGCGATCGGGGGGAAAAGGGGTTCAGGCCGACTGGCCCATGGCCTGGCGCGCCAGCCAGCGTTTGAGTGGGCCGCTGCGGTTGAAGCCGTTGAGGCCCCAGTTGCGCAGCGCCTGCACGCGGCTGTCTTCGTGGGCAAACAGGCCGAACAAACCATCGGTGACCCAGCCCATCGCACCCACCTCGGCGGCGCGTGCGCGCTCGTAGCGGCGCAGCAGTTTCAGGTCACCCAGGTCGCGCCAGTACTCGCGCTCGTGCAGCACGCGGGCGAGTTCGGCCACATCGGCCAGACCCACGTTGAGGCCCTGGCCCGCCAGCGGATGCATGGCGTGCGCCGCATCACCGGCCAGCGCCACGCCGCCGGCGGCGGTGCGGGTGATCCAGCGTTGCGCACGCGAGAGTTCGAGGGGCCAGGCCTGGGCGGGGCTTTCCATGTGCAGGGTGCCCAGGGTGTTGGCGCTGCGCGCCTGCACCGCCTGGGCCAGGGTGGAGGGATCGGACTGCAACCAGGCATCGGCCTGCTGTGTGGAAACAGACCACACCAGCGCCACCGAGTTCCCTTGCGCACCGCCCAGCGGCAGCAGGGCCATCACCTCGCCTTGGGCAAACCACTGGCGCGCCACGCCGCCGTGGGGCAATTCGCAGCGCAATCGGGCCGCCACGGCCTTGTGGGCGTAGGGACGCACGTCAAATGCCAGACCGAGCTGCTCGCGTGTCTGGCTGCGCTTGCCTTCGCAGACCACGGTGAGGGCCGCGGTCGGGGTTTCGGTCACACGTTCGATGCTGCCCTGAAAACCCACAGCATCGCTCAGCCGCCGCTCCAGGGCGGGCACGTCCACGATCCAGGTGAGGGCATCGCTGGCCTGGTCGCTGGCGGAAAAGTGGAGTTCGCCGCCGTCGTCGCCCCAAACCCGCATGGCGGTCACCGGGGTGATCGGGCCAAGCTGCGAGGCGCTGTCGTCAACCTCGGGCCAGGCGCGCACCGAACGCAGCAAATCGCGCGAGGCGCTGTTGAGTGCGTAGGCGCGCACGTCGGGGGTGGTGGCGTCGCGCGGGTGTCCGACCAGCGCGACGCGCAGGCGATCTCGCGCCAGCAGCAGGGCCAAGGTCTGGCCCACCACACCCGCGCCCTGCACGGCGACGTCAAAACGCCGGGGAGTGCCGGTTCGCGGGGGTGTTGCATTCATGGAGGGATTTTAGGAGCAGGGCACAATCCGGCCCTTCCAGGGGCCAAACCCCTGCGGG
>NZ_JBLYYB010000012.1:0-31564 GCF_048549895.1 Hydrogenophaga sp. | reverse complement strand
TGTCATGCTGGCGACCAGTTTTGTGAATGTGTTCCGGCCAGAGCGCATATCCCAATCGCCTAAACTACCATGCGTAAAGACAATGTACCAGCAGAGGTTCCGGCCAGAGCGCATATCCCAATCGCCTAAACTGCGAACGACAAACGTGATCGGGTCGCTCGAGTTCCGGCCAGAGCGCATATCCCAATCGCCTAAACTATCAGGGCGATCTTCTCTGCGAGAGTGGTCAGTTCCGGCCAGAGCGCATATCCCAATCGCCTAAACTCTGAGTTCACTGGCTATGACTTGCAGCTCCGTTCCGGCCAGAGCGCATATCCCAATCGCCTAAACTATCGAGCGAAGGCATGAGAGGCATGTTCTTGTTCCGGCCAGAGCGCATATCCCAATCGCCTAAACTAGTCAACGATACTTCACGCGCCGTTTGTGCGTTCCGGCCAGAGCGCATATCCCAATCGCCTAAACTCTCACGGCGCTGTCGTAGGCTTCTTGACAGGGTTCCGGCCAGAGCGCATATCCCAATCGCCTAAACTCGGATCTTACGCAGGGTTTGAGCAACGACGGTTCCGGCCAGAGCGCATATCCCAATCGCCTAAACTGCGGCCAAGACGAACGAGGAGCGCAAGCAAGTTCCGGCCAGAGCGCATATCCCAATCGCCTAAACTTGCGCCGAGGAAAACCACGACAAACGACAGGTTCCGGCCAGAGCGCATATCCCAATCGCCTAAACTGGCATCAGATGGCACTCCGCACCATGTGCAGTTCCGGCCAGAGCGCATATCCCAATCGCCTAAACTGCACGGTGGATGCGCAATCAGCAAGTCCCAGTTCCGGCCAGAGCGCATATCCCAATCGCCTAAACTGTTCTCGACTTTGAGGACGTTGATCGTTGAGTTCCGGCCAGAGCGCATATCCCAATCGCCTAAACTAATACGCTAGTGCGCCCCCGCGCAGGGCGGTTCCGGCCAGAGCGCATATCCCAATCGCCTAAACTCATGGCGATGAACGAGCCGATCACGATGTAGTTCCGGCCAGAGCGCATATCCCAATCGCCTAAACTCGGCGGAGGTGGGGCGATAGATCCACCGTTGTTCCGGCCAGAGCGCATATCCCAATCGCCTAAACTGAGACGGTCGCGTTGAGTGATGCACCACCGGTTCCGGCCAGAGCGCATATCCCAATCGCCTAAACTCACCGGGCCTTTGATCCCAGCCGAACCACCGTTCCGGCCAGAGCGCATATCCCAATCGCCTAAACTCAAGTCGTTTCGCGCCGAGAGGTCCAGCGCGTTCCGGCCAGAGCGCATATCCCAATCGCCTAAACTATCGCCATGCGTGAGCCACACGCCATTGCGTTCCGGCCAGAGCGCATATCCCAATCGCCTAAACTCGCAGTACGCGCACCGGCCGCCGAACTTCTGTTCCGGCCAGAGCGCATATCCCAATCGCCTAAACTGCTGGACGCCGCGATCAACGAAGCCACAGGGTTCCGGCCAGAGCGCATATCCCAATCGCCTAAACTTGCCTCGTTCTCGCCCGCCTCACTGTTCGCGTTCCGGCCAGAGCGCATATCCCAATCGCCTAAACTGAGGCAACAATTCTTAGCAAGCTGGGCGCTGTTCCGGCCAGAGCGCATATCCCAATCGCCTAAACTGCCCCCGCTGGTCATCCAACGCGCAGCACAGTTCCGGCCAGAGCGCATATCCCAATCGCCTAAACTAGGTCGGCGGTAACCCCTTGATTTTCAAGGGGTTTTCGCTTTTCTGAGGCAGGAAAAATCATCGAAAAAGTCAGAACAGATCGAACTGGTCGGGGGTTTTGTTGGCAGGCAGCTTGAGCTGACCGCTGAAGCTGATGATGCGCTCGTACTGCTTGTCGGTGAACTGGAGGATATTGACTTTTCCGCCCTCAGGCAACGCCGTTTCCACGCGCTTGCAGTAGGTCTCTACCTGCGTCGGGCTTGTGCAAAAGCGCATGTACACGCTGAACTGGCTCATCTCGAAACCCATGTCGAGCAGTGCGTTGCGAAACTCGGTGGCGGCCTTGCGCTCGGCCCGCTCTACAACCGGTAGGTCAAACATCACCACCATCCACATGAGCCGGTACCCCGTGAGCATGTTCGATGCCACATGCGCTACTCGTCGCGCAGCGCGTTGGCCAGCGCCAACGGCAACCCAGGCAACGGCAGGTCGAGCTTGTCGCGTTGCCCTAGGTACACCAGCGCAAGTGATGTGGCCAACTTCTGGACGCAGACAAGCACTGGGGTGGCACCCGCATCGCTCTGCATGTCGTCATACAGGGTCCTTACCAGTGCGCGCTTGGTTTCGGGTGTAACGTCCCTTTCCTGATTTCGCATGAGTTGCCACACCTTGAGATCGATCACGGGTCTGAACGGCTCCATGACGTCGTCCACGAGTCGCATGGCATTTTGATCGTTGCTGTGGTGAAGCCCGATGCTGGGGTGCAGTCCTGCGGCGATGACAGCGCGCGCGGTAGCGGCGCGGAGCACCGTGTAGCCATAGTTCAGAAGACCGTTGAGTCCTGGCGCGTTCTGGTCGCGTCGAAAGTCGGGGCCGAACAGCAAGCCCCAGTAACGTCGGGCTCCTTGAGCCTCCAGGTTTTCGGGGTCTCCGCTTCGGACCTTGCTTGCCAGGGCTGTCAGCGGCGCCGTCGGGGCGCCAGTGGCCTCAAGGGCAGCGGCTTGTTGTTCCAGCTTGGAGCGCACAACGGCAGCCCACAGGCGTTTGTGCGTGGGCAGGCTTGCTGCAATCTGGGCCTCGATGCGTCTTGACTGCTCAAAGTTGCCCTCTACCGGCAGCAGCATGCCGACGGCGTTGTGATTGGCCGCGCACAGCACAAACGGAGCACCCCGTTCAGCCAGCGCGACCAGCAGGTTGTTGGTGTACGAGAGGCCATGGGCGTTGGCAATGACCGCCGCGATGTCGTCCAGTGGCACCTGCCCCAGTTCCTTGCGCTCTCCTTCGGTGTCCTGCACCACCAAGAACCCGCGGTGCATGAACAAGTGGCGCCGGTCGTCAGCCACTTCGACAATGCGGCCGATCATGAGCGCTACTCCTTGAAACCCGGATCGCGCAGCTCGCCGATGGGGGAAATGTTGACTCGGCGGGCTTTCGACTTTTGTAGTGAACCAGCGGTCTTGAACACGTAGGCCATTTCCTTGGTGCGAGTTCGCTTGTCTACATTGGCCTCGTTTTGATCAGCGAATGCCAGAGTCCCTGCTGAGTTTGCGTAGACCAACCTCATCACACGAACGACATTTGCATGTTCCAAGCGCATGCAGTCGTCCTTGGCAAGACGCATGACCAGCTGTCGTCCGCTGACGCTCAGGCTCGGGTGCCGCAGCCGAAGCGCTCCCTCCTTTTTCGCCAACTGATAAGCCTCAAACGTCGAAACCACCTCTCCTTCCCACTTGCCTTTCTCGTTGCGCACGATCTCGATGCAGTAGTTGCTGTCCCCCTTGTATCCCTTGTAGGGCCTGGGTTGGCCGTTGGGCAGCATGCCGTGGCGAGCAGCGGCCTTTGCGTCCGCCATTTCAATGACCTTGAGAGCACTGACTTCTCGTTGTCGCACGCCATCCACCACTTTGCGCACGCTGACCATGCCGTCACCCAGCAGCGAATATGCTGTGTCGTTGTGCATGGCGCCCTCATGGCTGTGATCTGGCTTGTGGCTGACCCAGATGCGCTGTACCGCGCGCTCCACATGTTCCCTGTAGCTGGGCCAGGGTAGTGGCATGTCGTCCACCAATCGGTTGAGTTGCCGCTCCCTCGCGCTGGCGCTGGCTTGCGCGAAGCGTTGCAGCATGCCCTGATCCGTAACACCGATCACGCAGGCATCGACCGCGTGGTGGCGGTGGTCGTTGCGGTTCTTTTCGCCATTCAGTCCGAGCACTTCGTTGAGCCCGAATTTGCCTCGCAACATGGCGGTCATCTGTCCGGGAATCACGCGTGTGTCCTGTGGACAAATGAGGCTCAGGTATTCGCGTGCAACCCGGCTCAGGTAGCGGGTGTCGTTCAGCGCACGGGCCAGAAAGTCCTTGTCTTCGCGTAACCACTTTTGCAAACCGTCCTCGCCGAAGCGGTAGCGCTTGTTTTTGGGCATCAACTCGGCGCGGGCGAGGATGGCGTCATAGTCCCATCCCTTCGACGCAAAGTCGTGGCGGGCATCCCATGGAGAGCGATTGCCTTTCACTCGGTTGGCCTGGCGTGTGGCCACGGTCTTGTTGTTGAGGCTGTCGTCCAGTGTCTGTGAGAACGGCAGGATGTGCTCAATCTCCACCTGATCGCTCAGCACCATGCCCGCACCGATCTGTACCCCGCTGTACGGGCAGCGCCTGTCTGCAGGGTCAAAGCTGAGTTCTTCCCACAGAATCATCTTTTGAATGTCGGCTTGCCGAACACGTTCGGGAGCGCACTGCAGGATGCCGGACGCCTCGTTGCGCAGGCGTTCGTTGCGTTTCTGGTTCCTTGCCTGTCGCTCCTGGTCTTCCTTGCGTTGTTCCAGGTTCTGTTTCAGGTCGCGCGCCACTTCCACAATGACTTCGCTGGGATGGCCGTAGCGTTGAATGAGGGCGTTGACCACCGTTCGCACCTGGTTCAATCCGATGTGAACCGTGGGGTTGGCGATCTTGCCGTAGCGCTTTTCAGGTGTGTCGTTCGTATTGCCTGTGCCGAACCCCACGTGGCGTTGCAGGTACTCGCCGTAATAGGGCAGAGCCGGCAGAATTTCCCCGGTTGCTGCATGGCTGATGTGGCTGTGATGGCCGAAGCCGGCGGCTTGAACGGCCTTGTCGTACGTGACCACATCCGCACGCAGCGCAGGCAGGATGCGGGCGAGTGCCTTCGCGCTCAAGCTGCCGTAGCCTTCGGGCAGTCCTGTGTTCGCCAATGCTTCTGCCCGTGCTTCATCAGCACCCGTATGCTCCTGCAGCCAGCGCACCAGGCGGCTCTCGTTTTCCTCGGTCACCAACTGTATGGCGATGGCGTCTTGCTTCGTTTCGTCAAAGCTCAGCCAAGCCGATCCGAAGAGGTCCTTTTTGCTCAGAATGGCACTGGTGGTGTTGCCCTTGAGTTCCTGCCGTTTGGCGTCTTCCAGATTGAAACGGGTGTTGCCGCCCAGCCCCAGGAGCTTTTTGATCTGGGTGAAGCTCAGCTTGCTTTTTGTGTCGAGTTCGTCGACCAGTCGATTGCGCTGCTCCAGCGTCAGAGCCTCTTCCTGCAACCCCTCTCGCAGGATGCGCAGGTTGTTGATTTCCTGGTAGATGCGAAAGCGTTGCTGGCTGGGCAGCGCCAGGGGTGCGCGTTCTTCCTCCGGCAACAGCGTGCAGCGGCCAGGTTTGACGGGCTTGAGCGGGCGCTGGTGCAGCAGGCAGTCCTCGAGGTCAAAGCGGGCAGCTTCATGAAACAGCGTTGGATGGAGTTCAGCCTGTTTCGCCCACAGGGCATCGAACTCCGCCTCGATCATGGCGCGATCCACATACAGGTCGTAACTTTTGTCGATGCGGGTTTTGCCATCTTCTTTTTCCACGCGCTGCTGACGATAGCGAGCGCGAACAGTTTGGCCCGCCTGATTGCGTCGGTGGAGATATTCGCCCACCGTTCGCGGCATACCGTTCGATCCCGCGGGGTCAATAGCGGCATGCAGTTGTCTGATTGCCGTTTTCAGCGCACCGCTGTCGCTGTCTTTTTTGTCGGTCTTTCGATTGCTCTTGAAGCCGCGCCGCTGGTTGATGTGAAACAACGCCCGGGCGAATTCTTCCGGCTTGAGCGCCGCATCCAACCCTCGGGCTCGAAGCGCATACGGGTCCAGCAGTTCGAGTTGTTTTCGGATGGCCGCGTCTGGCGAGAAGAAGCCGTATTCAATCAGTGTGCGCAACATGCGGGATTTGCGCTTGAGCAGTCGGTCGCGCCGTCTGCGCATGGCACGTGCATCGCGGCGCGTCACTGCCAGAGAAGACCCGTCTTTGGGATTGCGCCCATCGCTGAAGATTCGCGAGCCCGCCTTGATGACTGCAACGGGTTTGTCCCCAGCCAACCGCAGCATTGCCCATCCCAATGAGGTGCTGCCCAAATCCAAAGCGAGCCGATACCGCATTGCCGGCATGTTTTGTCTCCCTGAGTTTGCTATGGCGTGTTTGTAACACGCAGTGCTAAACTCGCCGAACTTAGTCGATTGGGATATGCGCTCTGGACGCTAACAAGCTGAAAGATGCACCAAATGGAAAGGCCGCTACATGCGGCCTTTCGTCTTTTTGAATACGGTGCGCCGTCTAATTACTGAGCACGCTCAGATCCAGCATGTAGGACTTGCCGATCCACAAGGCGCCATCTCGGTGATCGCTCAGGGCATCGCCGGTGTTGGGATGGATCAGCACATCCAGCGCGCCATGGTTGAGCGAGAGCCACGCTGCAACGTGGGCGAACTCGGCGGCACCAAAAGCCACCTGGTAGGTCCAGGCCGGGTGCGGCCCGACCGGTTTCTCGTGGAAGCGGCCGATCTCGACGCGTGCAGCCAGTTCGATGGCGATGACTTCGCGCAGTGACCATGCGGCGTCCCTGTTGTCGGCACCGAAGTACACGTGGGCGTGCCAACTGGTGATGGATGCGGGATCGCGCGAGGGCATGGGGAGGAGAGAGAAGAAGGTGACGAGCCTTGACCCCGGCACTGGATTCACAGTTAGGGCTGCTTGGTTCCCCACCTGACCCGGTTGGCCGCTTCACCATGCGGGAAGGCCCGTCGAGGTCGATTGTAGGCGATGCGGTGTGGTGTCGCAGGGCTTGGGCCCACAACCCGCCGCTTAGAATCGACCGCATGTCCTATGTCGTTCTGGCCCGCAAATACCGCCCGCGCAACTTCACCGAAATGGTGGGTCAGGGCCATGTGGTGCAGGCCCTTTCGAACGCACTGACCACCCAGCGGCTGCACCACGCCTACCTGTTCACCGGCACGCGCGGCGTGGGCAAAACCACCGTTTCGCGCATCCTTGCCAAATCGCTCAACTGCCTGGGCACGGATGGGCAGGGCGGCATCACGGCCGAGCCGTGCGGTGTGTGCCAGGCCTGTGCCGACATCGACAGCGGCCGCTTCGTGGACTACACCGAGCTCGACGCCGCCTCCAACCGGGGCGTGGACGAGGTGCAGGCGCTGCTGGAGCAGGCGGTTTACAAGCCGGTGCAGGGCCGCTTCAAGGTCTTCATGATCGACGAGGTGCACATGCTGACCAACACGGCGTTCAACGCCATGTTGAAGACGCTGGAAGAACCTCCCGAGTACCTCAAGTTCGTGCTGGCCACGACCGACCCGCAGAAGGTGCCGGTCACCGTGCTGTCGCGCTGCCTGCAGTTCAACCTGCGCCCCATGGCGCCCGAGACGGTGCAGCAGCACCTGGTGCAGGTGTTGCAGGCCGAGCAGGTCCAGGCCGACACCCAGGCCCTGCGCCTGATCTCGCGCGCAGCGCGCGGCTCCATGCGCGACGCGCTGTCGCTCACCGACCAGGCCATTGCTTTCGGCGGTGGCCAATTGCAAGAGGCCACGGTGCGCCAGATGCTGGGCGCGGTCGACCGTTCGTATGTGCTGCGTTTGATCGACGCCCTGGCGCGCGCCGATGGCGCCACCGTGGTGGACACCATCGACGCCTTGCGCCTCAACGGCCTGAACGCGGCCACCACACTCGAAGACATGACCGGCGTGCTGCAGCGCATGGCCGTGCTGCAGGCGGTGCCGGGCCGCGCGCCGGCCGATGGCCTGGAGGATCCCGACGAGGTCGAGATCGAGCGCCTGGCCGGCAGCCTGCCGGCGGACGAAACCCAGTTGCTTTACAGCCTGTGCCTGCACGGCCGCGCCGAGCTGGGCTTGGCGCCGGACGAATACGCCGGCCTGACCATGGTGTTGCTGCGGCTGCTGGCGTTCAAGCCTGCGGGTTCGGCCAACGCCACGGCGGAAAAAAAAACTCTGAAAGTCGTTGAGGCGGCACCACCGGAGATGGTGGTCGCTGCGCCAGCGAGTGCGCCGGTGGTGCGCGCTGCACCCGTTGCAGCACCTGTTGCGAAGCCGATGGCCATTCCGGTGGCTGCATCACCGGCGGCAAAACCCATGGTGGTTGCGCCTCCCGCTGTGGCCGCTCCGGCACCCCAACGCGCGCCGGTGGCCACCCCCGCCAGCCCGGTGTCAACGCCGCCCGAACTGGACGAAGCGCCTTGGCCCGATGACGACGGCCCGCCGTGGGAGGAGCCCCCCGAGGCAGCGCCTGCCCCGAGCCGCACCGTGGCCATTCCCGTGCGCGACGCGGGCGAGCCGGGCCGCGCTGACCAGCCGCAAGCCCGGCCGCCGGCGGCACAGACCGCGCTTGCACCGATTGCGCCCAGCGAGGAGGGCGATTTCTGGTTCGATGCCGTCATGCAACTGGTTCGTGCCGAGGCCATTTCGGCGCTCGTGCGCGAACTGGGCCTGCAGTCGCAGCTGGTGGCGCGCGACACCGACCGCTGGGTGCTGCGCGTGGAGCGCGAATCGCTCAACCAGGGCAACAGCCGCGAGCGCCTGGCCACGGCCCTGCAGACCATCGGCCACCAGGTGCGCCTGGTGGTGGAGATCGGCACCGTGGCCGACTCACCGTCGCGGCGGCTCGCGCTGGAAGCGGAGCGGCTGCAGCGCGAGGCCGAAGCGCAGATCCTGGGCGATCCGTTTGTACAAACCATGATGCGCGACTTTGGCGGCAGAATCGTCCCCGGCACGCTCAAGGCCACACGGGTCTGAGCCTCACATTCACCCTCACAAAGAAAGACACAGCATGTTCAACAAAGGACAACTCGCCGGCCTCATGAAGCAGGCCCAGGCCATGCAGGACAACCTGAAGAAGGCGCAGGACGAACTGGCGTTCGTTGAAGTCACGGGCGAGTCCGGTGCCGGTCTGGTCAAGGTGCTCATGACCTGCAAGCACGACGTGAAACGCATCACCATCGACCCCAGTCTGCTGACCGACGACAAGGACATGCTCGAAGACCTGGTGGCCGCCGCCTTCAACGCCGCGGTGCGCAAGGCCGAAGAAACCTCGGCCGAGAAGATGGGCAAGATCACCGCCGGCATGCCGGGTCTGCCCGGTGGCATGAAGTTTCCTTTCTGACCACCGCCGCATTGCATGGCCGAAGCCCATTCCCTTGAACACCTGGTTCAGGCCTTGCGCCGCCTGCCGGGGGTGGGCGTCAAGTCGGCCCAGCGCATGGCGTTTCATTTGCTGCAGCACGACCGCGAAGGGGCGCTGGCCCTGGCGCGGGCCCTGGACCACGCGGCCGCCACGGTGCAGCACTGCGCGCTGTGCCACACCTTCACCGAAGACGCCATCTGCCACACCTGCCTGGACCCGCGACGCGACCGCAGCCAGCTCTGTGTGGTGGAGACGCCGGCCGACCAGGCTGCCATGGAGCGCACAGGTGCGTACAAGGGCCTGTTTTTCGTGCTGATGGGCAAGCTCAGCCCGCTGGACAACGTTGGCCCGAAAGACATCGGCCTGCAGAAGCTGTTCGACCGCATCGATGCGCCAGCACAAACACCCACCGGTGTGTCCGAAGTGCGTGAGGTGATCCTGGCGACCAACTTCACCGCCGAGGGCGAAACCACCGCGCACGTGATTGCCCAGGCGCTCAAGGGGCGCGGGGTGCAGGTGACGCGGCTGGCGCGCGGTGTGCCGGTGGGCAGCGAGCTCGAATACGTGGACCTGGGCACCATTGCCCACGCGCTGGTGGACCGGCGCTGAGCCACACCGATTCCCTTCTCTGAAAGAACCAACCCATGAAACTGGCGGGATTGACCGTGGCTTATTGGTGCGTGCTGGTGGCGTCGCTGTTGCCCATCGTGTGCGCGGGGCTGGCCAAGTGGGGCATGTTCGGAACACCCAAACGCCAGGGCGGCTACGACAACAACCACCCGCGTGCGTGGCTCGCCAAACAGACCGACTGGCGCGCCCGCGCCAACGCGGCGCAGGCCAACAGCTTCGAGGCGCTGCCGTTTTTCATCGGCGCGGTGATCATTGCGCACCAGCTCGGCGCCTCGCAGCTGCGGCTGGACGTGCTGGCCTTCCTCTACATCGTGCTGCGCCTGCTCTACATCATGATGTACGTGGCCGACCTGGCCACGGTGCGCAGCCTGGTGTGGGTGCTGGCGCTGGTGGCGAACATCGCGATCCTGTTTGTCTGAGCAGCAGCTGTTCGGGCCGTTACATCGGCTTGCAAAAAACCCGAGCGAAATGCTCGGTACAAACCCGCTCGGGAATGGTCCCGATGCGGCTTTGGACACCCACCCGTAATCTCGCTGTATTCATAAAGCAATACAGAGAGGACAGTGGGGCATGCTCAAGCGCAGAGACTGGGGTCGGGTGATGGCAGCGACGGCACTGTCTGCGGGCCTGTCGGAGTTGCGCGCGCAGCTGGTCCAGCCGCCCTCTGCACCCTTGCCGCGCAACGCCCCCAAGCTGGTGATTGCGGTGGACAACCGCACCGACTTTTCCTACCTTCCGCTGACCATTGCCGACCGGCTGGGCTACTTTGCCAGCGAGGGGGTTGACGTGGAGGTGCGCGATTTTGCGGAAGCCTCCCAGGCCATGCAGGCCTTGCTGTCGGGCGCGGCCCATGCGCTGTCGGCACCCTACAGCAGCGCCATTGCCTGGCAGATGCGGGGTCAGTCGCTGCAGTCGTTTGTGTTGCAGGGGCGCACGCCGCAGATCGTGGTGGGCGTGTCCACCAAGACGTTTGCGCACTACCGCCAGCTCTCCGACCTGCGGGGCAGGCGGGTGGGCGTGCAGGCCATCGGCTCGCCTGCGCACCGCGTGGCGCATGCGGTGTTCAGCCGGGGCGGGTTGCGCTCTGACGAGGTGCAGTTTGTTGCAATGCCCAACGCCTGGGCCGCCGTCTCCGCGTTTCGCAACGGCGCGCTGGATGCCATCAGCTACACCGATCCCACCGTGACGCAACTGGAGCAGGCGGGGGAGCTCAAGGTGGTGGCCGACACACGCAGCGTGCGCGGCAATGCCGATGTGTTTGGCGGACCCATGCCATCGGCCTGCCTGTGTGCCACCAGTGGTTTTCTGACCCAGTTCCCGCGCGTCAGCCAGGCCATGACGGACGCGATGGTGCACGCGCTGAAGTGGCTGCAGACGGCCGGGCCGTCCGACATCATCAAGGTGGTGCCCGAGCGCTATTTCCAGGGCGACCGTTCGCTCTACCTGGCGGCGTTCAACCGGGCGCGCGAGGCTTGGTCGCCCGATGGGGTGATGCCGGCGGAAGGGCCGGAGATCGCGGCGCGGCTGGTGGCCCAGTTCGACGAACCCGGCTCGATGGACCGGTTCGATCTGGCCAGCACCTTCACCAACGTGTTTGCCCGCAAGGCCAAGGCCCGCTTCCGCGCCTGAGACCGTCCGCTCAGGGCTGCTTCTTGTCGTTTTTGGCGCTGGAGGCCACGCGTGTCTTGGCGCTGCTCGATGCCACTGACTTGGTGGTTTTCTTTTTGGCCACGGCCACGGCCTTGGTTTTGGTGGGTTGGCCCGCGCTCTTGGCGACCTTGCGGGTGCTGCTGGTCACCGCCTTTTTGGCAGGCGCGCTGCCCGATGCCGCCAGCGACACCCGCTTGGGCAGCATCAACGTCACACGCTGGCCGGGCTTGAGCGCCGCATTCACGGCCAGCTTGTTCCAGCCCGCCACGCTCACCGCGCTCACGCCGTAACGCTGCGCCAGGCGCGCCAGGTTGTCGCCCTTGCGTGCCTTGACCACCGAGCGGCGCAAGACCATGTCGGGCTGCAGGTTGAGCTGGGCGTTGTCGGCCACATGCAGGGGCACGTCGCTGTTGCGCTGGCCGGTGCGCGGCACCAGCAGGCTGGAGCCTGCGCGCAGGCTCATGCGGGGGGGAATGTTGTTGACGTCGCGCAGCTCGGACTCGCTCATGCCCACACGCTCGGCGGCCTGCGCCACGGTCATGGTGCCGGGCACCACCCAGGCGGTCCAGCTGGCCAGCGGCCCGGTGTGGGTGAGCAGCTTGTTCTGGAAGATGACCGCGTTGTCCCAGGGCAGCAAGATGTTGGGCGTGCCGGCGGCCATCACCACCGGCTGTTTGAGCGAGGGGTTGAGGGCGCGGAAATCGGCCTCACTCACCTCGGCCAGGCGCGCGATCACGGCCACGTCGATGTCGCGGTCAAGTGTCACGGTGTCGAAAAACGGGTGGTTGCCGATCAGGGGCAGCGTGGCGTTGTAGGCCTGGGGGCGGGCCATGATGTTTTTGACGGCCTGCAGCTTGGGCACGTAGGTGCGTGTTTCCAGCGGCATGTTGATGTCCAGGTAACTGGTGGGCAGACCCTGGCGCTGGTTGTTCGTGATGGCACGGTTCACATTGCCCTGGCCCCAGTTGTAGGCGGCGAGGGCGAGGTGCCAGTCGCCAAAACGGCGGTGGAGCTGCTGCAGGTAGTCGAGTGCGGCGCGGGTGGAGGCCAGCACATCGCGGCGGTCGTCGCGAAAGGCGTTCTGCTTCAGGTCGAACGACTGCCCGGTGGCGGGCATGAACTGCCACATGCCGGCGGCGCGCGCGCTCGACACGGCCTGCGGATTGAACGCGCTTTCGATGAAGGGCAACAGGGCCAGCTCCATCGGCATGTTGCGGCGCTCGATCTCTTCGACGATGTGGAACAGGTAGCGGCTGGAGCGCTCGGTCATGCGCTGGATGTAGTCCGGGCGCGTGGCGTACCAGCGCTCCTGGTCACGCACGAGCTCGTTGTCCAGATCGCTCATGGCGAAGCCGCGGCGGATGCGCTCCCACAGGTCGGCCGGTGCCGCGAGCGACGCCACCGGCGGCACGCTGGTGCTGGCCACGCCGATGTCGCTCAGCGGGATGTTCCCGGGCAGGCGGTAGGAGGGCAGGCGCGGTCCGCTGGGCGCGCGGGTGGCGGGTTCGCTGGCCGTCGGGGCGCTGGCGACCGGGCCGGTGTCCACCGTGGCGCAACCAGCGAGAAAGAGAGCGATGGCGAGGGCGGCTGCTCCACGCCAGCGGGGCGCGCGGCTGGGCGGGCGAGGGCAGTAAACAGAAGCTGAAGATGGGGTCATTTGAAGTTGTTTTTCCAGGTCCGCAGCGTGGCGAAGACCGACACGGCATCCGGGGTGGTGGCCGGCTCGTGGGCCTGAGCCGATCGCACCACGGCCGCTTCTGCGGTGCGCAGGAACGGGTTGATGTTTTTCTCCATGCCGATGGAGCTGGGCAGGGTGGGAAAGTTCTGGGCGCGTTGTTGCTGGCATGCCGCAACGTAAGCGGCGAGCGCGCGGTTGTCGGGCTCGATGGCTTGCGCGAACTTCAGGTTGGACAAGGTGTACTCGTGGGTGCAGCACACGCGCGTGCTGGCGGGCAAGGCGGCCAGCCGGGTGAGGGAATCGAGCATCTGTGCTGGCGTGCCTTCAAACAGGCGGCCGCAGCCACCCGAGAACAGCGTGTCGCCGCAAAACAGCAGGGGCGAACCTTCGGCCTGTGCTGCGTAAAAGGCGATATGACCCGCGGTGTGGCCGGGCACTTCGATCACCTCGAAGCGCAGGCCCAGTGCGTCCACGTGTTCGCCGGCGCTCACGCGCTGCAGCGGCTCGGGCATGGGCTCATGCGCCGGGCCGATCACGCGGGCACCGGTGGCTTCGCGAAGGGCGGCCACGCCGCCCGTGTGATCGGCGTGGTGGTGGGTGATCAGGATGGTGTCGAGTTGCAGGCGGTGCTGTGCCAGCCAGGCCAGCACGCCGTCGGACTCGCCGGGGTCCACCACCAGCGCGCGCTGGTGGTCGTGGAGGATCCAGATGTAGTTGTCGCTGAAGGCCGGCAGGGGGAACAGTTCCATGGCAAGAAGGCGTGCGCTGATGAGGTGGGGACGTGTAGAGTCCGAGGGCTTTCGCGGTGGTTTGCAGTGTCGCAGACTTCAGCTGTTTCACGGCCCCTCCCACGCTCTCCATGACCGAAAAGTTGACCGGCTTGACCGAATGGTTTCAGACCCCGCCCGGCCAGTATTTGCTGGGCTGGGAGCAGACGCAGTTCGACCTGGCGGTGGCGGACCTGTTTGGTTACAACGCCATGCAGCTGGGCCTGCCCGAGTTGCAGACCCTGCAGGCCAACCGCATGCCGCACCGCTGGCTGGCACTGCCGGAAGAGCTTCAGTCGGTCCCGGCGCCAGACACCGACGCTCCGTGCGCAGAGCCCGGGCACCTGCGGGTGGCACTGGTCACCGACGCGGCCGCCCTGCCGTTTCCCGCCGCCAGCCTTGACCTGGTGGTGTTGCCGCACACGCTGGAGTTCAGCGCCGACCCGCACCAGGTGCTGCGCGAAGTGGAGCGCGTGCTGGTGCCCGAAGGGCGGGTGGTGATTTCCGGTTTCAACCCCGCGAGCCTGTGGGGTTTGCGCCAGGGTCGTGCCCGCCTGGGCGCTCGCGTGGGGCTGCCCGGCGCGCCCCATCTTTTTCTGCCGGACGCGGGTGAATTCATCGGGCCGTGGCGTTTGAGGGACTGGCTGCGCCTGCTGAGTTTTGAAGTAGAGTCGGACCGCTTTGGCTGCTACCGCCCGGCGATGAGGACCGACAAGTGGTTGCAGCGAACCGCCTGGATGGACCGGGCCGGGGCGCGCTGGTGGCCCATCTTTGGCGCGGTGTATTTTGTGGTGGCGGTCAAGCGCGTGCGCGGCATGCGTCTGCTGGGGCCGGCCTGGAAGCCCAGACGTGCCGCATCTCCTGCGCCCGTGCCGGTGGCGAACCGGCGCTGAGCCCGACCGGGGCGCTCCTTTCATTTCCCTTGCAACAGTCTCAGGAGAGCGACGTTTTGAACCATGTGGTGATCTACACCGACGGTGCCTGCAAAGGCAACCCGGGGCCGGGCGGATGGGGCGTGTACCTGCGCTCAGACGGGCACGAAAAAGAACTCTGGGGTGGTGAGCGCGAAACCACCAACAACCGCATGGAACTCACCGCCGTGATCGAAGCGCTGGCCGCGCTCAAGCGCCCGTGCCGGGTGTCGCTCTACCTCGACAGCGAATATGTGCGCAAGGGCATCACCGAATGGATTCATGGCTGGAAACGCAAGGGTTGGACCACGGCGGCCAAGCAGCCGGTGAAAAATGCCGATCTGTGGCAACGGCTGGACGCGCTGGTGCACGGCGGCATTCACCAGATCGAGTGGCACTGGGTCAAGGGGCACGCGGGCGATCCGGGCAACGAACGCGCCGATGCGCTGGCCAATCGCGGCGTTCCAGGCTGACCCGCTTCCCCTGCCCATGGCGGGGTGGCGGGAACTTCATGCCACCCGGACCGCTCTGCACTGCTACATTGCGCTGATCGTGAGCATGCCATCGATCAAGCTTCCACCCGGTGCGCGGCTTTGCGGCATCCCCTGATTGAACTTCACAAAAAAGACCATGGCCAAGAAAGCTGTTTATCTTGTGGTGGCGGTAGCGGGCCTCGCCCTGGCCTCGGGCGCGGCCTGGTGGCTGCAAAACCGCGAGGCACCCGCAACAGCTGCCGCAGCGCCTGCCAGTGCAGCGCGCGGTGCGGGTGGCGCTGGCACACCCGGTGTTGAAGTGACCCGGGTCAAGGCGGTCCGGCTGCAAGACGATGCGCAGGCGGTGGGCACGCTGCGCTCGCGCCAGAGCGTCACGCTCAAGCCCGAGGTCAGTGGCCGCGTGGCGCGCATTGCGTTTGCCGATGGCGCGCAGGTCAAGGCGGGCCAGTTGCTGGTGCAGCTGGACGACACGCTGCAGCGCGCCGAGCTCAGCCAGGCGCAGGCGCAGTTGTCGATTGCCCGCGCCAACCTCAAGCGCAACCAGGAGCTGGTGGCAGAGAACTTCGTGGCCACCCGTGTGGTGGAAGAAAGCCAGGCCAACCTGCAGGTGGCCGAGGCGCAGGTGGCGCTGGCCACCGCGCGCATGCAGCGCATGCGCATCACGGCGCCGTTCAACGGCACCGTGGGCCTGCGCAGCATCAACCTGGGCCAGTACGTGGGCGATGGGGACGATCTGGTGAACCTGGAAGACACTTCCTTGCTCACCGTGGACTTCCGCTTGCCCGAGCGCTACCAGAGCAGCATCGCAGTCGACCAGGGCGTTCAGGTGCAGCTCGATGCGCTGCCGGGCAAGAGTTTCGAGGCGAAGGTGCTGGCGGTTGATCCCTTGCTGGACGCCAATGGCCGTTCGATCGCGGTGCGCGCGGTGATGCCCAGAACGCCTGGAGCCGATCTGCGCCCCGGCATGTTTGCGCGTGTGCTGATCGTGTTCTCGGTCAACGACGCGGCGTTGGTGGTGCCCGAAGAGGCGATGGTGCCCCAGGGTGGCAAGCAGTATGTGTTCTTGCTGGACGAGCAGGGACAGGGCGATGCGAAGAAGCTGGTGTCGCGCCGCGTCGAGGTCGAGCCCGGCGTGCGCCGCGGTGCCGAAGTGCAGATCGTCAAAGGCGTGACCGCTGGCGACACGGTGGTGGTGGCCGGCCAGCAGCGTCTGCAACGCGACGGCACCGCCGTGCGCGTGGTCAACATGGCCAGAACCGCAGAGGCTGCGGGAGCCGCGGTGGCCGCACCGCAGGCGCCCAAGCCCGCCACGCCCTGACACCCTGAGCAACGGGAGCCCCCATGCAACTGCCTGAAATTTCCATCCGGCGCCCGGTGTTTGCCACCGTGCTCTCGCTGCTGATCCTGCTGGTGGGCTTCGTCGCTTTCAACGGCCTCACCGTGCGCGAATACCCGCGCATCGACGAGCCCAACGTCACCGTGAGCACCACCTTCGGCGGTGCGTCCAGCGAAGTGATCGAGACGCAGGTCACCAAGGTGCTGGAGGACTCGCTGGCCGGCATCGAGGGGGTCGACATCATCACCTCGATCAGCCGCCAGGAAGAAAGCCAGATCACGGTGCGTTTCAAGCTGGAGCGCGACCCCGATTCCGCCGCCGCCGATGTGCGCGACAAGGTCAGCCGCGTGCGCCAGCGCCTGCCGCAAGATGTGGACGAGCCGGTGATCGCAAAGATCGAGGCAGACGCCACGCCGGTGATCTGGCTCGCGCTCAACTCGGATTCCATGACGCCGCTGGAGCTCAGCGACCTGGCCAACCGCATCGTCAAGCCGCGCCTGCAGACGGCGCCCGGTGCGGCCGATGTGCGCATCTTTGGCGAGCGGCGTTATTCCATGCGCATCTGGCTCGATGCCGACCGACTCGCCGCCTACAACCTCACGGTGCAGGACGTGGAAGACGCCTTGCGCAGGTCCAACCTGGAAGTGCCGGCCGGTCGCATCGAGAGTGCCCAGCGCGAATTCAACGTCACGGCGGCCACCGATCTGCAGACGCCCGAGCAGTTCCGCGAGATCGGTGTGCGCACCGTCAACGGCCAGACCATCCGCATCGGGGATGTGGCTCGCGTCGAGCAGGCACCGCAGGACGAACGGACTTCGGTGCGCTACAACGGGCGCGAGGCGATTTCACTCGGTGTGATCCGCCAGTCCACCGCCAACCCGCTGGACCTCTCGGCCGGCGTGCAGGAAATGCTGCCGCGCATCGTGGCTGATCTGCCCGAGGGCGTGCGGGTGGAGGTGGCCAACGACAACTCGATCTTCATCGACCGTTCGATCAAGGCGGTGTACACCACCATAGCCGAAGCCGCCGTGCTGGTGGCGCTGGTGATCTTTGTGTTCCTGCGCACGCTGCGCGCCTCCATCATTCCGCTGGTGACTATTCCCGTGAGTCTGATCGGCTGCTTCGCGCTGATGGCGCTGTTTGGTTTTTCGATCAACACGCTCACGCTGCTGGCGCTGGTGCTGGCCATCGGCCTGGTGGTGGACGATTCCATCGTGGTGCTGGAGAACATCTACCGGCACATTGAAGAAGGCATGAAGCCGTTCGAGGCGGCGATCAAGGGCGCGCGCGAAATCGGCTTTGCGGTGGTGGCCATGACCCTGACCCTGGCGGCGGTGTACGCGCCACTGGCGTTCACCCCGGGGCGAACCGGGCGGCTCTTTGCCGAGTTCGCGCTGGCGCTGGCCGGTGCGGTGGTGGTCTCGGGTTTTGTGGCGCTCACGCTCTCGCCCATGATGTGTTCCAAACTGCTCAAGCACAACCCCAAACCGGGGCGCTTCGACAGTTTCATGGAGCGACGCCTCACCGCGCTCAGCAACGGCTACGAGCGCATGCTGGGGCAGTCGCTGAAGGTGCGCTGGCTGGTGGTGGCGGTGATGCTGGTGAGCGCTGTGGGCAGCTGGTTGCTGCTGCAGGGCACGCGCCAGGAGCTGGCACCCATGGAAGACCGCGGCGTGGTGCTGGCCTCGATCAACGGCCCCGATGGCGCCACCCTGGCCTACACCCGCAAGTACGCCGAAGCGATCGAAGGCATGGGTCAGAACATCCCTGAATTCGAACGCATCTTCACCATCGTGGGCAACCCGTCGGTGGCTCAGGGCAGCGTGATCATGCGCGGCAAGGCCTGGGAAGATCGCGACCGCACCACCATGGAGATCGCGCGCGAGCTCGCGCCCAAGATCGCGGCTTTGCCCGGCATCAGCGCGTTTCCCATCACGCCGCCTTCGCTGGGCCAGGGCTTTCGCGAGCGGCCGATCAACTACGTGATCGTGACCGGTGACTCGTACGAAAACCTCTCGCGTGTGGTGCGCCAGTTCCAGGACAAACTCGCCCAGAACCCCGGCTTCGTGCAGGTCGACACCGACCTGCGCCTGAACAAACCCGAGATCCGCATGGACGTGGACCGCGAGCGTGCAGCCGACATGGGCGTGACGGTGGACGCCATCGCACGCACAGTGGAAACCATGTTGGGCGGGCGCACCGTGACGCGCTACAAGCGCGATGGTGAGCAGTACGACGTGGTGGTGCAGACAGTCTCAAGCAATCGCAGCACGCCCGAGGACATTGACCGGCTGTTCGTGCGCGGCCGTGGCGACGCGATGATTCCGCTGGCTTCGCTGGTGACCACGCGCGAGGTGGTGGTGCCGCGCGAACTCAATCACTTCGGCCAGCGCCGCAGCGCCTCCATCACGGCCAACCTCTCGCCCGAGTATTCGATGGGCGAAGCGCTGGACTTCATGGACGCCACGGCGGCCGAACTGCTGCCTGCGGGCTACACCACCGACCTCAATGGCCAGAGCCGCGAGTTCCGCAACTCGTCCGGTTCGCTGGCGATCGTGTTCGTGCTGTCGCTGCTGTTCATCTACCTGGTGCTTGCTGCCCAGTTCGAGAGTTTCATCGACCCGTTCATCATCATGCTCAGCGTGCCGCTGTCCATGCTGGGCGCGCTGCTCGCGCTCAAGCTCACCGGAGGCACGCTCAACGTGTTCAGCCAGATCGGACTGATCACGCTGGTGGGCCTGATCACCAAACACGGCATCCTGATCGTGGAATTTGCCAACCAGTTGCGCGAGCAGGGTGTGGAGAAAATGGAGGCGGTGAAACGCTCCTCCGCCTTGCGCTTGCGCCCCATCCTCATGACCACCGGCGCCATGGTGCTGGGCGCGATTCCGCTGGCCCTGGCCAGCGGTGCGGGCGCTGAGAGCCGTCAGCAGATCGGCTGGGTGATCGTGGGCGGCATGAGCGTGGGCACCTTGCTCACCATCTTCGTGGTGCCCACCATGTACTCGCTGCTGTCGCGCGCGAAGTCGCACAAGCCTGCTGTCCCGCCGACGTCTGCAGATCCGCACTCCGAGGCGGTTGCCGTGAAGTGAGTGCCGCTTTGGCGCTCCGGGAGGATGCGCCATCCAGCGGGGATGACAGGGTCAGAGCCGCGACAGACGCTTCAGCGCCTCGTGCAAGGTGTCGTCCTTCTTCGCGAAGCAGAACCGCACCACCCGCTGGTCAAAGCCGTTGCCGTAGAAGGCCGAGAGCGGGATCGCGGCCACGCCGATCTCTTTTGTGAGCCACTGGCAGAAGTCGCCTTCAGGAAGGTCGCGCTCGGGCACGGCCAGGCTGGAGATGTCCACACACTGAAAGTAGGTGCCTTCGCCTGCGAGCATGCGAAAGCGCGTGTTGGCCAGGCCTTCGCGGAACAGGTCGCGCTTGCGCTGGTAGAACGCGCTGAGCTCCAGGTAGGGCGCGGGGTTGGCCATGTAGGCAGCCAGCGCGTGCTGCACCGGCGTGTTCACCGTGAAGACGTTGAACTGGTGCACCTTGCGAAATTCGGCCGTGAGTGCGGCGGGTGCCACCACGGTGCCGACCTTCCAGCCAGTGACGTGATACGTCTTGCCGAAGCTGCTCACGATGAAGGCGCGGGCCGCCAGGCCCGGAAAACGTGCGGCGCTCTGGTGGTGTTGGCCGTCGAACACCATGTGTTCGTACACCTCGTCGCTGATCAGCAGCACCTCGGTGGGCGCGAGCAGGTCCTGCAGGCGCTGCATGTCGGCGGCGCTCCACACGGTGCCGCTGGGGTTGTGCGGGCTGTTGATGACGATGGCGCGTGTGCGCGGCGTCATGGCGGCGGCGATGCGGTCGAAGTCGGGGCGAAAGCTGCCGGGCGTGAGCGGCACGCGCACCGGCACACCACCGGCCAGTTCGATGTTGGGCACGTAGCTGTCGTAGCAGGGCTCGAGCACGATGACCTCGTCACCGGGGTGCACCACCGCGAGGAGTGCGGTGAGGATGGCCTGGGTGGCGCCGGCGGTCACGGTGATCTCGGTGGCCGGGTCGCAGCGCAGGCCGTAGAGGGCCAGCATCTTGTCGGCCATGGCCTGGCGCAGCGCGGGCACGCCCGGCATGGGCGGGTACTGGTTGTGGCCGGCCTGCATGGCTTGGGTGACGGCGTCGAGCAGCGCCGGGTCGCAACCAAAGTCGGGAAACCCCTGCCCGAGGTTGACCGCCTTGTGCTCAGTGGCCAAGGCCGACATGACGGTGAAGATGGTGGTGCCCACGTTGGGCAGGCGGGAGGCGAGGGCCGGTGTGCGCGGAGGGTTCGGGCTCATGGGGTCAAAGTTCATAGTCGTCGGGTGTGCCGGCCATGGCGCGCATGACCTGGTCGCGCGTGAGGCGTTCGCTCAGCAGCTCGGCAAAACGCAGCACGAAGTGGCGCAGGTAGGTGCCGCGCTTGAAGGCCACGCGCGCGAGGTTGTGGCCAAACAGGTCAGCAGCGGGGCGGGATACCAGGTCGGGCGTCTGGTTGTCGCCGGCCATGGCCATCTCGGCCACGATGCCCACGCCCATGCCCAGCTTCACGTAGGTCTTGATCACGTCGGAGTCGATCGCCTCCAGCACGATGTTGGGCTGCAGGTGGCGCAGCGCAAACGCCTGGTCGATGCGGGTGCGCCCGGTGTAGCTGGGGTGGTAGGTGATCAGCGGCACCTGGGCCAGGTCTTCGTGCGTGATGCGCTCGCGCTCCAGCAGCGGGTGGTCGAACGGGAACACCAGCACGTGTTGCCATTCGTAGCAGGGCAGGGTGACGAGTTCGGGGTAATTCACCAGCGACTCGGTGGCCATGCCGATCTCGGCCACTTCTTCCATCAGCATCCTGGCCACCTGGTCGGGCGAGCCCTGGTGCAGGCTGATCGCCACCTTGGGGTAGGCCTGGCGAAGCGCAGCCACCGGCCCGGGCAGCACGTAACGCGCCTGGGTGTGGGTGGTGGCAATCGAGAGCGTGCCGCTGTCCTGCGCCGAATACTGCTCGCCGATGCGCTTGAGGTTGTTGACCTCGCGCAAGATGATCTCGATGCTCTTGAGCACCTGCAGGCCCGGCTCGGTCACGCGTTTGATGCGTTTGCCGTGCCGCGCAAAGATCTCGATGCCGAGTTCGTCTTCGAGTTCGATGATGGCCTTGGACACGCCGGGCTGCGAGGTGTGCAGGGCCTTGGCGGCTTCGGTCAGGTTCAGGTTGCGGCGCACAGCCTCTTGCACGAAGCGGAACTGGTGCAGGTTCATGGCGTGGCTTCCAGCGCAATCTGCGCGAGCAGTGCGGTCAGGCGCGGGTCTTCGCCGGCCGCCGGCAACTGCTCGAAACGCACCTGGGGGTGGCTCTCGGCCAGGTCCTTCATGAGCACCGGCAAGTCTTCGCGGGCATGTTTTCCCATGCCGAAGAAGAGCGGCAGCACCCGCACGCGCGTGGCGCCGGCCTCAACCATCTGGCGCACCGCGGTGGCCATGTCGGGCTCACACAGCTCCAGGTAGGCGCACGACACGGCAGCCGCCGGATCGCTGCGTGCGATCTGCTGCGCCACCGACTCCACCGGCAGGCGCCACAAGGGGTCGCGCGACCCATGGGCAAACACGATCACACCGAGCATGGATACGCTACCTTCGCAACACAAGCCAGCCGAACGCGGCCAGCGAAAACACCGAATAGATCAACGCGGGCGAGGCCGCCGCCAGCCAGGGCTGCCAGGCATTGAGGTTGCCGATGTAGCCGAACACGTTGTTGAGCAGGAAGAAGCTGATGCCGATCATCACGCCGCCGAACACGTAGGCGGTGATGCTGCCGGAGCGGAAGTGCAGGTAGGCAAACGGCAGGGCAAGCACCACCATCACCAGGCAGCTCAAAGGGTAAAACACCTTGCGCCAGAACTCGATTTCGTAGCGCTGCGCCGTCTGCCCGTTGGCCTGCAAGTGGCGGATGTAGCCGAACAGATCCGCTGTTCGCATGGTCTCGGGTTTGAGCAGGGCTACCGAGACCATCTCGCTGTTGATGCCGCTGGGCCAGCGGAAGCTCTCCAGTTCGCTGCGCACGATGCGGGCCGAGGCCTGGCCGGCGATGTCGAACTCGCGGCGCTGCACCTGGCGCAGCGTCCAGGAATCGTCCGCCTCGATCTGGCCGGTGGCCGCGGTGAGCGTGGAGACGAGCGAGCCCTGGTTGTTGAACTCGAAGATGCGCACATTGCCCAGCTCGCCCTGGGACGACATGGAGCCCACGTTGACCGAGAAGTTGCTGTAGGGCTGGCGCTCCTTGAGCCAGGCGCCGGTCTGTCCGACACTGATGTTGCCCTGGTACCGCGCCTTCAGCAGTTGGGCGGTGCGATCGGACAGTGGGGCCGCGTAGTCGCCCAGGGCGAAGGTGAGCACCACGAACACGGCACCCAGACCGAGCAGCGTGCGCAGCGCGCGCCACGGCCCCAGCCCGCTGGTGCGCAGGATCGTGTATTCGGAGCCTTGCGCCAGCCGCGCCAGCACGAACACCGCGCCGATCAGCACCGAGATCGGCAGCAGTTCGTAAATGCGGTTGGGCATGAGCAGGCCCACGTACAGCAAGGCATGCGGCACCTCGTACACCAGCTTGGCGTCCAGCGCCGACGGTTTGCCCAGCGCCGGCAGCTCGTCCACAAAGTCAAAGAAGAAAAACAGCGACAGGAAGGCCAGCAGCACGAAGCCCACCGCCAGGAAGATTTCGCCGTAGATCAGGCGCCGGATCGTCTTCATGCCGCGGCTCCTTGAACGGCTGCGTTGCGACGGCTGTTGAGCCAGCTGCGCAGGCTCACGTTGTAGTGCCGCTTGGTCAACCACAGCACGGTCAGCACGAACACGCCGCCGTGCAGCATCAGCATGAAAGCGCCCAGGCTCACCAGTCCGCCCGCCACCCAGCTCTGGCCCAGGTTGAGCAGGTTGTAATAAAACACGAAGGAGAAGAGGGTGAAGAAGAGGTTGCCGCCGCGGCCAGCGCGCGGGTTGCCTGCGGTGGTGGCCAGGGCGATCAGCACAAAGTTGAGCGCGGTGAGCGCCATGCCGATGCGCCAGCCCAGCTCGCCCAGATTGGCCCGGTCGGGTTCGGTGATCAGCAGCAGCGTGCTGCGCGACTTGAGTTGTTGTGCACCCCGTTCGCCGATCGCGCTCGATCCGATCTGTGTGCCGTAGCTCTGGAACTCGCTGACCTTCAGGCCACTGCCATCGGCCGCCGTTTCCAGGCGCTGGCCGTTGTTGAGCATCAGGAACTGCTGGTCTTTCACCCATTCAATGCGCCCCGATCGGGCTGATGTGACCGTCTCGCGGCCATCGTCTTCGGTGCTGGAGATGAAGATGTTGCGGCCCTCGGTGCCACCGGCTGTGTCCTTGTCGATGAAAAAGACGCGCCGGCCACTCGACGACTCCTGGAACTGGCCCGGCGCCACGCGCTCCAGATCACCACGCCGCTCGAAGCGGCTGCGCAGGTTGTCGGTCTGCTGGTTGGCCCAGGGCCAGACAAAAAACACCATCAGCGTGATGACCGCGAGGATCGGCCACGAGAAGCGCAGCACCGGCCCGAGAAAGCCCCCGAGCGAGCGGCCGCTGGAGAACCAGATGATCATTTCGCTGTCGCGGTACATGCGCGAGAGCGTGAAGACGATGGCCACGAACAGGGCCAGCGTGAGGATGGTGGGCATGCGGCCAATGACGGTGTAGCCCAGCACCAGCGCGATCTCTTGCGGGTTCACGCTGCCCCGGGAAGCCAGGCCGAGTGTGCGGATCAGCAGCATCGTCAGCACGATGGTGAAGAGCACCACCAAGGTGGCCCCGAAGCTGCGCGCCAGCTCTCTGCGGATGGAAGAATGAAATAACATCGATTGCTACAAGGAAAACACGATTATGGACTTCGAACTCAAATCCCTCAGCGCTGCGCAAGCGGCCCAATTGCCCGTGGACGCGCTGCTGGTGCTGGTGCCCGACACGACCCCGACCACGAAGTCCGCCGACCAGGCCCTGACCCGCCTGGTGGCCCAGGCTGTTGACCACAAAGACCTGGAAAGCGGCGTGGCCAAGCTGCTGGCGTGCTACCGGCCCGAGGGCTTCAAGGCCTCCCGCGTCACGCTGGTGCGCTCGGGCGATGGCTCGGCCGCGTCGGTGCGCAAAGCCGTGTCCGCCGGCATGGGCTCGCTCAAGCAGCCGGGTGTGCAGAAACTCGGCGTGGTGTTCAGCCTGGTCGATGCCACCGACGACGCCGTGCGGGCCGCCATGCAGGCCTGCGCAGACGCCACTTACTGCTACACCACCACCAAACCGAGCGCCAAGGCGCGCACCGTCAAGCACGTGGTGCTGGGGGTGGACAAAGCCGCCGACGTGCAGCGCGGCTTCAACGTCGGCAAGGCCCAGGTGGTGGGTGTGGAGTTCGCCAAGGAATGGGCCAACCGCCCCGCCAACCATGCCACGCCCACCATGCTCGGTGAAGCCGCGCGCAAGCTGGGTCGCCAGTCCGGGTTCAAGACCGACGTGCTCGGCCCCAAGCAGGTGGAAGCGCTGGGCATGGGCTCGTTCCTCTCGGTTGCGCGCGGCTCGGTGGAGCCGCTGCGCTTCATCGTCATGCACTACAACGGCGGCGCCAAAGGCGCAGCGCCCGTGGTGCTGGTGGGCAAGGGCATCACGTTCGATACCGGTGGCATTTCCATCAAGCCCGCGGCCGACATGGATGAAATGAAGTTCGACATGGGCGGTGCTGCCAGCGTGCTCGGCACCTTCGCGGCGCTGGCCGAACTCAAGCCCGCCATCAACGTGGTGGGCATCATTCCCAGCTGCGAAAACATGCCTGACGGCCAGGCCGTCAAACCCGGTGATGTGGTCACCAGCATGAGCGGGCAGACCATCGAAATTCTCAACACAGACGCCGAAGGCCGCCTGATCCTGTGCGATGCACTGACGTACGCCGCACGTTTCAAACCGCACAGCGTGGTGGACATCGCCACCCTCACCGGTGCCTGCGTGATCGCGTTGGGCGGTGTGCGCTCCGGGCTGTTCTCGGCGCGCGACGATCTGGCGCAGGCCCTGGCCAGCGCCGGGGACAAGTCGCTCGACCTGTGCTGGCGCATGCCGCTTGATGATGAGTACGCCGAAGGCCTCAAGTCCAACTTTGCCGACATGGGCAACGTGGCCGGCCGTGCGGGCGGCGCCATCACCGCCGCCAAGTTCCTGCAGAAGTTCGCCACCGAACTGCCTTGGGCCCACCTGGACATCGCAGGCACGGCCTGGAAGAGCGGGGCAGCCAAGGGCTCCACCGGACGGCCCGTGCCCTTGTTGCTGCAGTACCTGATCGATCACGCCGAGGCGCCCGCCAAGGCCGCAGCATCGGCCAAGCCCTCGAAGCGCCGCGCTACCAAGGTCTGAGGCTGGTTGTGCCCGACGTCGCCTTTCATTTCAATGCACCCGACCGGCTGGGCTACGCCTGCCGATTGCTGCGCAAGGCGTATTTGCGCAAGGCGCGGCTCTTTGTGTGGATGGACGAAGGCGAGGTGGCCAGGCTCGACATCGCGCTGTGGACTCTGGGTGCAGGCGAGTTTGTCCCCCACTGCCGCAGCGACGAACCCGAGCTTCTGAAAACCCGGTCGCCGATCCAGCTGGGCCATCAATTGCCTGCCGACCGCAGTGGCCTTGTTCTGGTGAACTTGCGCCGCGAGATGCCCGATGACCCCGCGGCTTTCAACCGGATCATCGAGGTGGTGACACTTGACGAGGCCGACCGTGCCCCGGCACGAGAGCGCTGGCGCCAGTACAAGGCACTGGGCCTGGAGCCGCAAAGACACGATCTTCAACTCGCCCCCTCGGATTGAATGAGTTCCGCGGCGAGACATGACTCGCGCTAATGCGTCATTCATCGCCATGATGCGGTCTGGGAAAACCCTCGATAGAGCTTTCGCCTTGTCACGTATGTGAAATTTGAAGCTTTTTTAGAGTATCTTTATGAGCGTGATGGCAGAAGTTCCCATCGCTTAACTTTTTCAATCCTTTTCGAGGAAAACCATGCAACTGAACCTGAAACTGGCCGTTCTTGCTGCGGCCGTCGCCCTTGCCGCTTGCGGCAAAAAAGAAGAAGCCGCGCCGGTCGCAGCGCCTGCGGCGGCTCCGGCACCTGCAGCCCAGGTCATCAAGATCGGCCATGTCGGACCCACCAGCGGTGCGATTGCCCACCTTGGCAAGGACAACGAAAACGGCGCCAAGATGGCGGTCGAGGAACTCAACGCTGCCGGTTTGACCATCGGCGGCGCACCCGTCACCTTCGAGCTGCTGGCTGAAGACGACGCTGCCGATCCCAAGCAGGGCACCGCTGCCGCCACCAAGCTGGTGGATGCCAAGGTTGCCGGCGTGATCGGTCACCTGAACTCGGGCACCACCATCCCGGCCTCGCAGATCTACAACGACGCAGGCATCCCCCAGATCTCCCCATCGGCCACCAACCCCAAGTACACCCGCCAGGGTTACGCCGGCGTGTTCCGTGTGGTGGCTGACGACGTGCACCTCGGTGGCACGCTGGGCAAGTACGCCGTGGAAACGCTCAAGGCCAAGACCGTGGCCGTGATCGACGACCGCACGGCCTACGGCCAGGGCGTGGCTGACGAGTTCGAAAAAGGCGTGACCGCTGCCGGCGGTACCGTGGTGGGCCGTGAGTTCACCAACGACAAAGCCACCGACTTCAACGCCATCCTGACCACGCTGAAGGCCAAGAAGCCCGACGTCGTGTTCTTCGGCGGCATGGACGCCGTGGCCGGCCCGATGCTCAAGCAGATGAAGCAGCTCGGCATCAACGCCAAGTTCATGGGTGGCGACGGCATCTGCTCCAGCGAACTGCCCAAGCTGGCCGCTGACGGCATGGCCGACGACCAGGTGTACTGTGCCGAAGCTGGCGGTGTTGAAGGCGAACAGAAAGAAGGCATGGACAAGTTCCGCGCTGACTTCAAGGCCAAGTTCGGTACCGACGTTCAGGTGTACGCACCCTACGTGTACGACGCTGTCAAAGTCATGGCCAACGCCATGGTGACCGCTGGCTCTGCAGACCCCAAGGTCTACCTGCCCGCTCTCAAGGCCACCAACTACAAAGGCGTGACCGGCAACATCACCTTTGACGAAAAAGGCGACATCAAGAACGGCGCCCTGACGCTGATGACCTACAAGGCCGGTGCCCGCACCACCTTGGCCGTGATCCGCTGATCCAGCGCTCCGGTTCCTCCAGAAAAGCCACCTTCGGGTGGCTTTTTTGTTTGGGTCGGGTGTTATCAAGCTGATGGCCAAAACACAATGGAATCAACCGCTTAGCGTGTTTTCAGCGAGATTGAGCAGGGGAATTAGAAGGCTCCTCCCTTCGGCAGCCGAATACGCTGTGTCTGCATGCGGAGTTTTTTTCAGGCCTGCCGCTGTCCGGCAATCTACATCGAGACCCCACCCTTTGCGGGTGCCTCGCTCGCCCCGCAGGGGGTGACGTAACCCCCGACTACTTGGTAGCAGCCGTCTTGGTCGCTCGCATCTTCTTCGAAGCTGTTGCGGGGGCATCGGGCAGCTGCTTCACCTTCTTTGGGGCATCAGACCGAAGGTCTTGAAAGTGAACGGAGGGTAGCTGAACGGACCCTAGCGGCATGCGGCCGGTTACGGTTGCAAGTTGCTCCCTCATGGAGGACCAGACCAATGAAGCCCCGTTGACCAGGGCAAGGTCCTCAATGGGCGCAAGCTCGCTGGCCGCGTGAGGTATTTCAACAATGCCCACAGCAAGCATCTTGACCAGGTATGGGCTGTACTTCGACGGCTCATCCCCTGCAGCGGTCTCGTTGTCCACTTTTAGCTCAATGCTTACACGGAACAGTTCAGTGGAAGACGATTCCGTCGCTCCATTGAGCCTTGCGAATTCAACAACCGTGTTGAGAGCCACGCCCAAGAGGGAAGTTGGGAGGGCCTTCCCCTCTGCCGCTGCAGCGGGGAAGTGTCGCCTGTCGACCTCAACGCAGACCCGCTCAAAGGTCAAGTGAATGAGCTGTACGGGACTGGTTCTCATGAGTAGCAGTACTGTGGCTCAAAAGAGGGCACGTGCTCGCTTGCGGCAGTGTCAGGCTCTGCCACGTGACGGGTCTCTACCCGGCGCAGGGACGATTCCACGGGACGCAGTTTGGAGACCTTCTTCGCCGCGACTTCTAGACTGCGCTCATTCCAAAGCGGAATCTCTACCCCCGACTCGTCCGCCAACTGCTTCAGGACATCTGGTCTTGAAATGGCGATTCGAAGCAACTTGGTGGTGCTCTCGTCCGGATAGCTCTTTTCGTTCTCGTACCGAGAAAATGCGATGAGCCCTTTGCCGAAAACTTTGGCTACTGCCTGTTGCGTGAGCCCGTACTTGCGACGAAACGCGCAAATAGCCTCCCCCGTCAAATACAGCCCGTACTCCGCTTCGCGCGCCTTCAGCCTTGCCAGATTTTCCTCGTGCTGACTAGCCAAAACTGTCTCCGCGCCGCACTGGTCGCACTTGGTCGCGAGAGTCTTCACTGTCACCGTCTTGCCAGGCGGGTGAAACACGTTGTCTCGTTCAATGGGGTGCAGTGCACCTTTGCGGCATTGACGACACGTGAGGAGATGAGAGCTGTTCATGGTGATGATGAGAGAGATTCAGTAAGGTGCTTCGAGATGACAAGAAATCAAGACCAGGTAGAGGGGAGCCCCTGGGTGATTCATGCCGAACTTGACGTAATACATCGGGGCCCGTGGATTTCGAGTCCAAGTTACATCGTCGACTCGCACCTTGTAGGAGTCGCACAAGTTCCAGACGCCACTATCGTCTTCGTCCCACTGGGCATTGATAAGGTCGCCCCCTTTTGAAACGTGCTCAGGGCGAAGAAGCAATATAAGATTTTTGACCTCAGTTTTTAATGTCCACCGAAGAATTTGCAGCTTATCTTCACACCTTCTAGTACCCATCCACACATGCTGGTCGTTCGAGAGGTCTAGTTCTCCAGACTTGATTTGTTCCTGGATAGCAGTCAAATTCCATATCGGGCTCCGTCCTAGCATCCTGCCCGTCGCCTTGGAGCCCTTTCCAACGGGAAGCGGGATGGTTGCGGGGTCCATTATGTGCAGTGTAGTCACTATTTTATCACCATGATAAATTTCGGCGGAAGAAACAGAAAAGAGCTGACGGTTGTCACGCTCGCCCCACTTTCTGTGCGAACGCCTGAAAAACCATCTTCGCCAGCATTCCCTGCATCGCGCCCATGATTCGCTCGTCTTTGAGCAGCTGGTCCGCGATGCTGTTGTGAGCCTCCTGCCCCTCGATGATGATGTCCGTGAGGACTGCTCTGAAATCACCCATGGCGAACTGCTGCTCTGTGTTGCTCTGGGCTTGTGCGGCTAACGCTTCGTTCTCGAGCAACTTGCTCTTGATGGTCGTGACATAGCCCACCAGGTCTCCCTCGGTGAGATTTCCAGAGAACAGGTCGTTCATCTTGGTCACGATTTCGGCTAGGCGAACCTGTTCCTCAGTCGGCGCCTGTCCGGTACCCGCTTCGCTCGCAGGACTGAGCTTCACCAGCTCGCCACTGGCCAAGTCCAGCTTCTGCTCGCCCAGTTTCTGAAGGCGGTAGTGCGTCAGGCGCACGTCCGAGTCCAGCTCCAAAATGTTTGACCCACCTTCGCTCACAGCGATACGGGGCATCAGGTTCTTGCCGAAGGTGTACAGCTTCTCCAAGTCCTGGTCGTTGTACGCAACGATTTGGCTAAGGAAGTCGTACATGCGCAGGAACGTACCCAGGTCCTTGCGGAACTGCTCTGCCTTAGCCTCGTCGTCCTCTTCCAGCGCGGAGAAGCGGTCGGCCGCGGGCTTCAGGAAGGAGTGCAGCGCCGACTGCTTGCGCTTGGGGTCAAAGAACGCGTCCGCCAGCTGGTCCACCTCGCTCTGCGTGTAGATGCCGGCCTTGTCCAGCTTCGTCTGGAGCTCGTGCACCATGTTCGGGTCTGTGACCTCCTCAAGTTGGGCGCCGCGGTAGTACGGCTGGAAGGAAGCAAGAATCTCATCGGGCTTGTTGACGAAATCGAGGACGAAGGTCTCTTCCTTCCCCGCGTGCGTGCGGTTCAGTCTGGACAGCGTCTGCACGGCCAGCACGCCGGAGAGGCGCTTGTCCACGTACATCGTGTGCAGCAGCGGCTGGTCAAAACCGGTTTGGTACTTGTTGGCAACCAACAGCACGCGGTAGAGGTCGTCCTTGAATGCATCCGATGGCTCCTTGCCGTGGATGTCCGGATTCATGTTGGACTCCGTGAACTCGTCGGGGCCAGACTCCACGTCCTCGACTTTGCCCGAGAAGGCAACGAGGGCGCGCATGTCTTTGTCGTACCCGCGCTCCTTCAGGTAGCGGTCCATGGCCAGCTTGTAGCGCACGGCGGCCTTGCGGCTGTCGGTCACCACCATGGCCTTTGCCTTGCCGCCAATCTTCTTGGCAACGTGCTCGTGAAAGTGCTCAACGATGACCACCACCTTCTGGGCGATGTTGTAGGGGTGCAGAACGGCGAAACGGGCAAGCGTCTTCTTGGCCTGCATGGCGGGCACCAGCTTCTCGTCTGCAGCCGAGCCGAGCTTGTAGAAAGCTTTGTAGGAGGCGTAGTTCTTCAGGACGTCCAGGATAAAGCCCTCCTCAATGGCCTGGCGCATGGAATAAACGTGGAAGGGCTGGGGTAGGCCATCTGGACCAAGGCGACCGAACAACTCCAGGGTTTTGGCCTTTGGAGTCGCAGTGAAGGCGAAATAGCTGACGTTCTTCGGGCGTGCACGCGAGTTCATCACCTGGTTGATGATGTCTGTTGGCGCCGATGGAATATTGACCAGCTGTGCCGATTGAATTTTGACCAGGGGCTAAGGCTGCCTCCGCAGGAGGTCAGCTGTGGATAACTAT
>NZ_JBLYYB010000011.1:0-77736 GCF_048549895.1 Hydrogenophaga sp. | reverse complement strand
TGCGCCCAGTTGGGTTCATGCCCAGAGCCATCTTGAAAAACTCGGGATTCCCATTCTCAATCTGACTCCAGACGCCACCGGGGAAGTAGGTGTTGCCAGGGGACACGGTGTTGGCACGGATTCCTTTGCCCGCCAAGTGATATGCGAGACCTTGTGTGTAGTGGACGATGGCCGCCTTGAACGCACCGTAGGGGCCAGACGCGAAGTCGATCTCCCTGCCGGACACACTGGAAATCGTCACGATGGAGGCCTTGCTGCTCTTCTCGAGGTAGGGCATCGCGGCGTTGACCAGTCGGACCGTTCCCATCATGTCGACCTCGAAGCCGCGCTGCCAGGCCGCCTCATCGGTGGCGATCGCCAGCGCACTGACGTTGGCGACAACGATGTCGATACCGCCAAATTCTGCAGCCACGTCGTTCACCCACGCAGCCAGCGCCGGCCCGTCGGCAACATCGACCACGCGCCCGCTGATCTTCACGCCAGTGTTGGGGAAGTCTTTCACCGCCTGCGCCACCTCCTCGGCGTTGCGTGCGCAGAAGGCCACATGAGCCCCTTCCACCGCAAGCGTCTGAGCGATGGCGCGCCCGATGCCTTTTGTGCCGCCGGTCACCACGGCCTTCAGGCCCTTCAATCCGAGATCCATGTCTTCTCCTTGCTGGGTTGAAATACGCTCCGCTCAGACAGGCGCGAGATACTTTTTGCTGATACCAGCGCCGACGGTGTACTTCGGATCGACGAAGTTGCCCAAGCGCACCTGTCCGCATTGGCTGAGCATCATGTAGGCGTCCCACCGGTCATAGCCGTACTCAGCCTCCATCCACAAGATCAGTTCCTTGTAGGCGATGCGCGTGGCATCTTCAAGAGGCCGCGCGCTGCCGATGGCCATGATGACGGCCTCGTTCTCCAGCCTTGGCCACTCGAGTTGCCAGCCCTTGATGAGGTCAACCTGAATGGTTGTCGTGCTGGCGAATTCCACCGCTGTGCCACAGACCTCGCCATCACCCTGGCAGGCATGTGCATCGCCAATAAACAGTCGGCCACCCTCACTGCGCACCGGCAGGTAGGTGATGCTGCCCGGGCCCATGTCGGGGAGGTCCATGTTGCCGCCGTGCGCATCTGGCGTCAGGGTATTGATCGAATCGATCTCCGGGCTGCAGCTCAGCGTGCCGATGTGCGGGCGGTAGGGCAGCGTCACGCGCTTGCTCCAGTACACGCCCTCTTCATCCACGTTCACCTTGCGCACAAGTTCAGGGAGGTCATCTGCCAATAGTGCAGTGAGCGATGTGCCGCTAAGAGCCCCGAACTGCGGAATCATCGCGCAGGTACCGCGTGGATTGTCCCCCCTTGGAGACATCTTCTCGATGTACACGGCCAGTACGTCTCCCTTGCTGGCACCTTCCACCATGATGGGACCGTTCTGCGGATTGACGAATGGCATGCTCAACACGCGCGAGGGCAGATCCTGCTCGGACTTCACTTTGCCTTCAAAGGCGTCGCGCGTTTCCACAACCACGCGGTCGCCGGGGCGGATCTTCAGCACCGGGTCCGAGTAAGGGCCGATGGTGTAGTGGTACTTGCCCTGCACCGCTTCGGTCAATGCGTGGGTCTCAGGAGCTCGGCCCTGCGCGACACCTCGCTGTCGCATGATCGAATTGTCCAGCCAGTTCATCAGGGGTCCTCCAAGCAGTAAGGTCGGCAGCGAACAACAATCCTACACGTCGGATCGAAAATATCTGGGGCAATGCTGAGTCAGGAGTCAGGTTAACGCAGTACTGCTCTTGCTCCGTTGAGTCCAGCAATGAACACCTCATCCCTGGCTACCTTTCAACTGGAGTCAGGCAGCCGCCAACTGAAATCCGACCAAAATATTGCACTCGTCAATTTGCAAGATTCAGCGCTTTCCACCCATCGAAAGTATTTCGTGTGCCTCAAAGATGGCCTTGGCAACTTCCTCTGTTGTAGAACGCGAGCTCATGGCTTTTTCGCGAATGAGGTCGTACGCCTCGGTTTCTGACACGTGATGGGTTTTCATCAAGATAACCTTCGCATCGGCGATGTGGCGCACACCGACCAACTTGGCCTCTACCTTGCGTAAGCGCCTTTGCAACCCGCGGTTCTCCTTGTGTGCGTATTCCACGCGATGGCGGACACGATTCCAGGCTGATGGCGGACAGTGTTCCACCGCCATGGCGGACACCGTTCCACGGTGATGGCGGACAGCATTCCATTTTGATGGCGGACACCTGAGGGTGTTCTGAGTGACCCAAACGCGGCATACGCTGACCGGTTTTTCGACCGGAACCAGCAATGCCCACACCCAGGGTCACCATGAGCAAAATACGACACACACTGCAGCTGCTGCACGCCGGGGCATTGAGCACCCGCCAAATCGGTGCCGCTCTCGGCATCTCCAAATCCACCGTCAGCGAGATAGCCAGCTACGCACGCGTGGCTGGCGTGGACTGGGCTTTGGCCCAGACCTTGAGCGACGAAGAGCTGCAAGCGCGGCTGTACCGGCCACCGGTGGCGCGAGAGTCCCGCCACCTGGAGCCTGAGCACGCTCACATCCACCAAGAGCTGCGCCGCCCCGGTGTCACGCTGCAACTGCTGTGGGAGGAGTACCAGCATCAACACGCGGGCCAAGCCTACAAATACAGCGCCTTCTGCGAGAAGTACAAGGCCTGGGCCCGCAGCCTGCAGCGCTCCATGCGCCAGACCCACGAGGGCGGCGACAAGCTCTTCGTGGACTACGCTGGCCAGACGGTGCCCGTCGTGGATGCCAGCACCGGCGAGATAAACCAGGCCCAGATATTTGTGGCCGTGCTGGGGGCGTCGAACTACACCTACTCCTGCGCCACCCCCAGCCAGAAGGCGGTCGACTGGGTGGCCAGCATCATCGCCACGCTGGAGTTCATCGGCGGCGTACCCCGCCTGCTGGTGCCCGACCAGCCACGCGCCCTCATGGCGCGCCCTGACCGCTACGAGCCCACCTCACACCGTTTGCTGGAAGAGCTTTCGGTGCATTACAGCCTGGCGGTCATGCCGGCGCGCCCGGCCAAACCACGTGACAAGCCCAAGGTCGAAGTGGGGGTGCAGGTGGTCGAGCGCTGGATTCTGGCCCGCCTGCGCCACCAGACCTTCTTCAGTATTGCCGCCCTGAACCGGGCGATTGCAGCCTTGCTGGTGGATTTGAACCAGCGAGCGTTCAAGAAGCTGCCCGGCAACCGCGCCAGCGCATTTGCCGAACTCGATGCACCGCTGCTGCGCCCACTGCCGCCCACGCGCATGCCCATAGCCCGCTTCAAGCCCGCCCGCGTCAACATCGATTACCACGTCGAACTCGACGGTCACTACTACTCCGTGCCCCACGCGCTGGTGGGCGAGGTGGTGGAGTTGCGCATCACGGCGGGCACGGTCGAAGTCCTGCACGGCAATAAACGCGTGGCCGCCCATGCCTTGAATCCTCGCAAGGGTGCACACACCACCACACCAGAGCACATGCCGGCCTCGCACCGGGCGCACCTGCAGTGGACACCGGCCAAGCTCATCGCCTGGGGCGAGCGGGTGGGAGTGGCCACCGCGGCCGTGGTGCGCTGGCAGATGGAACACCGCGCCCACCCCGAGCAGGGTTACCGCTCTTGCCTGGGCCTGATGCGTCTGGGGCGTGAGTACGGAGCGCAGCGCCTGGAGGCGGCCTGCGCCCGGGCGCAGTCGATTCGCTCACCCTCCTACAAGAGCATCGCCTCCATCCTGAGCTGCGGCCTGGACCAGCGAGCGCTGGATGCGCCCATCCCCACACAGGCGAGCTTGCCGCTGCACGAGAACGTGCGGGGGCCGGGCTACTACCACTGATGACCACTGACGACGACCGTCAGCCACCACCTCACCACCTCAACACGCCCATACCGAAAGAACAATCATGCTCAACGAACAGACTCTGAACCAACTGCGAGCCTTGCGCCTGGACGGCATGGCCGCAGCGCTGAACGACGCCGCCACCCACATCGCCGCCAGTGAACTGCCCTTCGAGCAACGCCTGGCGCTGCTGGTGCAGCGCGAGGTGGACTGGCGCGACAGCAAACGCCTGGAGCGCCTCTTGAAGACCGCCCGGCTGAAGGTCTCCAGCGCTTGCCTGGAGGACATCGACTGGCGGGGCAGCCGAGGCTTGAGTCGGGAAGTCATCACCAGCCTGGCCGGCGGGGACTGGCTGCGCCATGGCCACAACATCCTGCTCACCGGCGCCACAGGTTGCGGCAAAACATGGCTGGCGTGTGCGCTGGGCCAGCAGGCCGCACGCCTGGGCTTCTCGGTGCTCTACACCCGCGCACCGCGCCTGCTGGAGGAGCTGCATGTGGCCCACGGTGACGGAAGCTTTGGCAAACGTCTGGCGCAACTGGCCAAGCTGGATTTGCTCATCCTGGACGACTTCGGCATTGCCCCGATTGCTGCACACGAGCGCAATGACCTGCTGGAACTGCTGGACGACCGTGTGGGAACGCGCTCCACGCTCATCACCAGCCAACTGCCGGTAACGGCCTGGCACGCCTGGCTGGACGAGCCCACGCTGGCCGACGCCATCCTGGACCGCATCGTGCACGGCTCGCACAAGATGGCCCTCAAAGGCGAGTCCATGAGAAAGGTCGCCAAGGCAGCTTGAAGGACACCGACCGGCCACCGGTTCCACGCCGATGGCGGACACTTCGGCTACGATTTGCTCGTCACTCAGGACACCCGCGCAGCGTGTCCGCCATCGTCTGGAACGCTGTCCGCGATGGGAATGGAATCACTGTCCGCCATCAGTGGAATGCGCACCTTGTGAGACTCGCGCGCCAACACCAACGTAGAAAGCAAACCAAACGTACGGACTGGCGAGGGCAACACAGCCTTTGCCCCCAAACCCAGCACCACCTCAACGATGGTGGGATTTTCGTAGTTGACGACGGCGATGACAGTGGGCGCATCCTCGGATCGTGCCCAGTCCATGTTCAAGTTGAGGATGTCGGGTCGAACGGCAACGAATGCCACATCAACGTCTTTGGGAATCGAATGCACCGGAGGCCAGAACGCCTGCACCTTGCAACCTATGCGCTGCAGTTGTTGCGTAAGCTGGCGTCCGTCTGCATCGTCGGGATGAATCACTGCAACGGTCAGTGTCCGCAGTTCTTTGAGCTGCTGGGGCGTGGCCCGCAAAGAAGAGCGGTGTTCACCCTGTTCGCTCATCAGGACTCCAACTTGTCGAGCGTGTCCAAACGTGCAGCCCAGTCGCCCAAGGAGTGGGTCACGAGGTAAGGGTCAGGGTATACCGACCGGCGCGCTTGGCGGACGATCGTGAACTGCCCATCAGAGTTGACGCGGCCGATGCGTGGGTAGAGACAAGTGTGGTGATTGGTCGGATCAATCTTCACCCGACCCTGAGGCGCATCGAATTCGCTGCCCAGGATGTATGGCATCAGCGTTGAAATGTCGTCGCTGCCCGCATGACGCATTGCATTGGCAAAAATGTGCATCTGGAAGTATGAAGCCTCCCAGCACAAATTGGGAACACAGGAGTCACCAACACGCTGTCGAAGATTGGCAAGGCAGCGCCGGTTTGCTTCCGAGTCGATCGACTGAAAATACGGTGCCGAGGTGTAGTGACCAGTCGCAAGACCCCGGTCCATTTGCGAAATCTCCGCTTCGGACGTCGTCAAGCTTGCGATCGGCATCGTCTTGGGGTCGAAGCCAGCATCTGCGTAAGCACGGTACAACGATGCAGTGGAGTCGCCGACCACCGTGGAAAAGATGAAATCCGGACGTTTGTTTCGGATGTCGGCCATGACACCTGCAAAGTCGTGTTCTGTTGCGTCCAGAGGCACGTAGCGCTCTGCGAGTTTTTCGCTGCCTTGGCGCTGCAGAACCAATTCACCCATGATTCGATTGGATTCATAGGGGTAGATGTAGTCAGAGCCAACGAGGTACACACGGGCGCCAAAGTTCGATGTGATGAATTCGGCCAGCTGCACGCTGTTCTGGTTGGGAGCGGCCCCGGTGTAGATCACGTTTGCAGAATACTCGAAGCCTTCGTACAGCGTGGGGTAGAACAGCAGCTTGTTCCATTTTTCGATGATGGGAATCACCGCCTTCCGACTGCTGGACATGTAACAACCAAAAATCACATTCACGCCGTCGCGGTGGATGAGGCGTTCGGTCAACTCAGCGTAGCGAAACGGATTGGATTCAGGGTCGTAGTGCACGGGCTGCAGCTCCCGGCCATCGATGCCACCCGAGTCGTTGATTTCATCAACAGCCAAGAGAGCACCATGCAGCTGCGACAAGCCGATGGTCGACGTCACACCCGTCTCAGAAAACAATATGCCGACCCTCACAGGGTCTTTATTGGCCATTCGGCTCCCCTTCGCGGCTCGCGCCGCACCCGCACCGTTTGCACGGCAAAAGCTTTTCTCGCATGTTTGCGAACATCCTCATCTTGACAACAAACCCGTGGCAGCACATGTCGAGAGTGCTTCATCCTCCGACCAGTCGGGCATAAGCCCTTTGCAGCTGCGTGGGAAGGGAAGAGGCGTTCTCGGCGATGCAATAGTCCCGCCAGCCAAATATTCTGCGAACGTAATGGTCGGCCTGGCCATCCACTGCAATACAAAAAACCCGCACGCCAGCCACACGGGCTTGCATCACCGCCACCCGCGCATCTTCTGTGAGGTACTCGGAGTCGAACACATCCACATCTGCTGGCGCGCCGTCGGTCACGAGCAAGATCGCGCGTTGATTGTCCCCCTCATCCTGCAACAAGGCGCTGGCATGACGGAGTGCCGCTCCAATCCGGGTCGAGTGGCGCCCCGGCACGGAGGCCAGGCGAGATCGGGCTGGGCCTTGCAGTGGCACTCCGAACTCAAGCATCCGGTGGTAGTCCACCTGCGCGCGCGTGTTGGAGCTGAATCCATGTATGGCAATGCGGTCGTCGGTGTTGGCGGTCGCGTCTGCCAGCATGAAGGCCGCCTGCTTCTCGATATCCAGCAAGGTCTGTCCTGAAGAACCGCAAGGTTCGTTGGTCGACTCGGAAAGATCGAGCAGCACGAGAATGCTGGAAGCTCCCGTCTCCCGACCTGCACGCATGAACAAACGCGGCTCAGGCTGAAGGCTGAGGCGACGATCAACCAACACTTCGATTGCAGCGTTCAGGTCGATGTCATCGCCCTCCCACTGCCGTCGCAGCCGGTGCCGGCGGCTCAATCGCCGCAGGCGACGAAGGGTCATTGGCTTGAAGGAGTGGGCAGCAGCAATGCCTCCTTGTGATGGACCCTGGACTGAGCTGCCTGGCAGCTTTTCCAGCACGGTGCACCAGTTGTGGCGCCAGAGTTCCAGCACGTGGTGCCACTCGGGGTACACAAACCTGCCGAGTTCCACTTCCTCCTGGTTGTCCTGAAGCAATGTGGACCCCTCACCAGGGGCCACATTCGCTGGGCGGGGAGCAGCCGCCTGGGGTGAGGAGATCGCTTCGTCCTGAGCCTGGTTGTTTTCGGGAAAGGTCCACAAGTAGCTGTTGTCATCCCGATAGGGCGAGGGCACGACGTGGTGCTGCGGATCGAAACGAACCCGCATCTGGCCCAGATCGTTGGCCAGGATGGAAGCGATCGCACGAAACTCGGCGTAGGCCTCCAGCCCATGCACGGAGGCCACCTCTTCGAACAGTCTTTTTGCCTTGTTGACCCAGTGGTTGTCATCGCTGTAATCAGGGTCCAGCAAGATGCGATCCATGCGTGACACGAGTGCTTCAAAGCTCAGGTCACCCGGATCAGGCACCGGAGCCAGCTGCTCCAGAAACCAGTGGCGAATACCTGGATATCGGCGCCACAACAGGCGCTCGACTCGGGCGTCTTCAATCGCGGAGACAACGGCCAGCCCCAAGGGTTTCAACGCGTGAGACGGAAGGGCCGGCTGGGAGAACCGACGGTGGGCCACGCCATGGGCCACCGTCGCGCGCAACAACCCGAACAGCCGCTCAGGCATGGCCGGCTTTTCATCCATTTGGCGGCTACTGATCAAGAGCTGGGTGGATGTGAGCACAGCGCGTCGTATGCGCCCTGTTTCATCGTTGTCTTCCACCGCAATCTGACCGTTGCTCAGCCCATGCGCCAGCAAGCGCAACGCTGGCAACAGACCTGACAAAGGCTCAATGCCCGACAGCGCGGAGCTCACGTGAGGCGACACGGTCATCCAAACTGGGCCGTGACGAAATTGCGGATGGCCAGCGCCATGTCGGGATCGTCTGTCAGTGGGCGGATCATCGTCATGTCACAACTCTGGGCTTCCGACATGCCGTCCCGGATGAGGATGCCGGCGTAGATGAGCATGCGAGTGGACACGCCTTCGTCCAATCCCTTTTGCTTCAGTGCCCGGGTGCAGTGAGCGATGGTGACCAACTGCCGGGCAAGCACCTCGGATATCCCGGCTTCGTGCGCCACGATGCCGACTTCCTTGTCCTCGGGTGGGTAGTCAAACTCCAACGAGGCAAACCGCTGCCGCGTTGATGGCTTCATGTCTTTGGAGCTGCTCTGATAGCCCGGGTTGTACGACACCACCAACTGGAAGTCCGGGTGGGCTCTCACCACCTCACCTTTTTTGTCCAGCGGGAGGATGCGGCGCGCATCGGTGAGCGGGTGGATCACCACCGTGGTGTCTTGGCGAGCCTCCACCACCTCGTCGAGGTAACAGATGCCACCGTGGCGCACCGCGAGCGTCATGGGGCCGTCATGCCAAGCGGTTCCGTCTGCATCCAGGAGATAGCGCCCGATCAGATCGGACGCCGTCATGTCTTCGTTGCAGGCCAGCGTCACCAACGGGCGCTGCAGCTTCCACGCCATGTATTCGACGAAACGCGTCTTCCCACATCCGGTAGGACCTTTCAGCATCAACGGCATCCGATGCGCGTAAGCGCGCTCGTAACACTCGATCTCGGGGCCTGCGGCCTGGTAGAACGGTTCGATGCGGATGAGGTACTCGTCGAGTGCTGTGGACATGAAGGGATCCTGAAGATGAAGAAGACGCGTTTCTCGCTCAGCGGTGCTTGGTCGCAGCGTTGGGGATGCCTTCGATCGGGCATTCCTCCGTGCCCACGGTGGTGCGGGTGAACGACTCCACCATTTCGCGCGTTCCTTCAGGGTCGTTTATCCAGTTGGCATAGAAGTTGTACGGGCATGCCGCCACGCCTTTGTCGCCATCGCCAGAGTTGATCAACCCGGTGTAGCCCCGGTGCACCAGTTTGAACAGGTGGTTTTGCGATTGCCCGTTTTTGCGCGCGTCACGGATCAGGCTCATGGAGAGTTCAGCGTACTGGATGCCCATCTCTTCCTCACCGCACTCGCCCAACGTGCGCCCATCGAAGCCGATCACTGCCGAGTGGCCAAAGTACGAATACACACCGTCGAAACCAGCCGCGTTGGCCACCGCCACGTAGGTGTTGTTCAGGAAGGCCATGGTCTTGGAGACCATGATTTGCTGTTCCTTGGCGGGATACATGTAACCCTGGCAACGGATGATCAGTTCAGCGCCACGCATGGCGCAATCACGCCAGATCTCAGGGTAGTTGCCGTCGTCGCAGATGATCAAGCTCATCTTCATGCCCTTCGGACCTTCGGAGACATACGTGCAGTCGCCGGGATACCAACCCTCGATGGGAACCCAGGGCATGATCTTTCGGTACTTTTGAACGATCTCCCCCTTGTTGTTCATCAGAATGAGCGTGTTGTACGGTGCCTTGTTGGGGTGTTCTTCGTGACGCTCTCCCGTCAACGAAAACACGCCCCAGACATTGGCCTTGCGGCAAGCCTCGGCAAAAATTTCCGTCTCAGCGCCTGGAACCGTCGAAGCGGTCTCGTACATCTCTTTCGAGTCGTACATGATTCCATGCGTTGAATACTCGGGAAAGATCACCAGATCCATGCCTGGCAGTCCCTTCTTCATGCCGACCAGCATCTCACCAATGGCGCGCGCATTGGCCAACACCTCTGCTGTGGTGTGCAGGCGGGGCATCTTGTAGTTGACGACCGCGACGCCGACACAATCGTTGCTGCTGGAAATGTCACCATGTCTCATGAAAATCTCCTGGGAGGGGTTGGGGGTTAAACGGTCAGGAACGACTTCACTTTTTCCTGATTGAGCTCTGCACGCATTTCTTCGTGCACGATCCGCCCGCGATCGATGACCAGAAACCGGTCAGCCAGATCCAGGGCAAAACTCAGTACCTGCTCAGACACCACGACGGCAAATCCCCGCTCATGGCGAAGAACGTTGAGGGTCTGTGCAATTTCCTTGATGATTGAAGGCTGGATGCCTTCCGTGGGTTCATCAAGAATCAGAACTTTCGGATCGGACACCAAGGCTCGCGAGATGGCCAGCATCTGCTGTTGACCACCCGAAAGATTCCCTGCCTTGCGTTGCTTCATGTCCTTCAGCACCGGGAAGAACTGGTAGATGTAGTCGGGTACCTGCCGATACCCTGAGTGCTCGGCACCGCAGAGGATGTTTTGCTCCACCGAGAGAAAAGGAAACACCATGCGGCCCTGCGGCACGAAGGCCATGCCGTGTTGCACGCGACGGTAGCTGGGCTGCCCGACCATCTCAGCGCCATCCAACCGGATCGCACCCGAACGTACCGGCAGCAGCCCGATCAGGGACTTGAGCAAGGTGGTCTTTCCCATCCCGTTGCGACCCATGATGGCCACAGACTCCCGCGGCCCCACCTTGAACGACACATCGTGGATCACATGGGACTCGCCGTAGGCGACATTGAGTTGAGAAATCTCCAACATGCTGTTCTCTCTTCAATGGCCAAGATAAACGTCGATGACGCGGGGATCCTGCTGAACCTCACTTGCGCTGCCTTCGCTCAAAAGCTTTCCCTGATGGAGCACGGTGACCTTGTGCGCAATGCGCTTGACGAAGTCCATGTCGTGCTCGATCACGATCACGGACTTGCCGGCAGCGATGAGACTGAGCAAGTCACCGGTCTGCTCGCGCTCACGAGGACTCATGCCCGCCACGGGTTCGTCGAGCAGCAGCAGGGATGACTCCTGCATGAGCAACATCCCGATTTCCAGCCACTGCTTTTGTCCATGGCTGAGCTGGCCTGCGCGGTTGTGGATGGCCTCGATGAGATAGATCTTCTCGGCCATCGCGTGAATGCGGTCCATGACCTCGGGCGTTCGCCGAAAGGTCAGAGACTGAAAGACACCGTGCTTGCGAGGCAGGGAAATTTCGAGGTTTTCGAGCACCGTGAGGTCCTCGTAAACCGAAGGCGTCTGGAATTTGCGACCCACGCCCGCCCGCACAATCTGGTGCTCGGTCAGGCGTGTGATGTCCCTGTCGTTGAACATCACCCGCCCCGACGTCGGCTTGGTCTTTCCGCAGATCATGTCGAGCAACGTGGTTTTGCCTGCGCCGTTGGGTCCGATGATCACGCGCAGCTCGTTTCGATCCACAGAAAGACTCAGGGAGTCCACCGCTTTGAAACCATCGAACGAGACCGTGAGGTCTTCGACGACGAGCACTTTTTCACTCGCATGGGATGCCGTTTGGGACATGGAATTTGTACCGTTGCGTGGGACTCGTGGAAGAGCGGCGCTGACATTCATCACGCAGCCCTGCGACGACGGCGGTTGGACCACTGGTCCATGAGCCCCGCCAACCCGTTGGGCATGACCCACACCACCAGGATGAAGACACCTCCCAGGAAGTAGAGCCAACCCTCGGGAAATGCCTCCGACAAATACGACTTGAGGAAGCCGATGAGCAAGGCTCCAACGACAGCACCTGGCACAGACATGCGTCCTCCCACGGCGGCGTAGATCACCATTTCCACCGACGCCACGACACCGATGACACTGGGGGCGATGAGACCGACTTGAAGGGTGAAAAATGCTCCACCCAAGGAAGCCAGCAAGGCTCCACAGGCAAAGACAAACGCCTTCATGTGCGCAGTGTCGTAGCCACTGAAGCGCACACGGTCTTCGCGGTCTCGAATGGCGATCAGGATCTTGCCGAAGCGGCTGCGCACCACCGCCAGTGACAACAGCATGGCCAGCGACAGCACCGCGACTTCGACGAAATACAGCGTCCTCAGCGAGTGATCGGAGAGGATGTCCATGCCGAGCAAAGTTCGAAAATCCGTGATGCCGTTGGCGCCGCCCGTGTCCCCTTGCTGGCCGACCACCACAACGGTGAGGGTGAGCGCCAGGGACAACGTCACGATGGCGAAGTACACGCCACTGACCCGACGGCGAAAGATCGCGTACGAGAACACGTAGGCCAATACAACGGGAATCACCGCGATGCACAGCACTGTGAGCCCCAGGGATTTGAAAGGAATCCACCAGGTTGGCAGTTGCTCCACACTGCTCCAGACCATGAAATCCGGAAGTTCGGGTGCTGAAGCTTCGAGCTTCAGAAACATCGCCATCATGTAACCACCGAGACCGAAGAACACACCCTGACCCAGGCTCAAGATGCCCCCGTAGCCCCAGGTCAGCACGATGCCAAGCGCAACAAAGGCGAAAGCCAGGTACTTTCCGATCAGGTTCAGGCGAAATGGATCCAGCACGAGTGGCAGCACCACCACCAAGAGACCGATCAAAACGATGGTGGAGATGAAGCTGCGCTTGTGTTTGTTGTCTTGCATGGTTCAACTCCGGGTGCGCAAAGCAAACAGGCCATTCGGTCGGAAGTAGAGAACCACGATGACAAGCAACAGGATGGTGGCTTTGGCCATCGATCCGCTCATGAGGAACTCCAGCCACGTTTGCGTCTGAGCGATGGCAAAAGCAGACAGCGCTGTGCCCGCAAGGCTCTGCACGCCACCGAAAACCACGACGATGAAGGAATCGACGATGTAGAGCTGGCCGGTGCCCGGGTTGGTGGAGCCGATCATGGTGAACACACAGCCGGCAATACCGGCCAGACCCGAACCCAGCGCAAACGTGAGGGCATCAACGCGCTGGGTATTGATGCCCGTGGCGCCGGCAATCGCGCGGTTCTGCGTCACGGCGCGAACCTTCACGCCCCAGCGGGTCCGGTACAACAACAGGTAGACCGCCACTGCGACCGTGATCGTCAGACCAACGATGAAGATGCGCGTGATCGGCAGCTGTATGCCCACCACCGGCTCCCAGGCGCCGGCGAGCCAGCTGGGCAGCGGCACGCTGACCTCCTGTGCGCCGAAAACGGTGCGGTAGGTTTGCTGCATGATGAGGCTCAAGCCCCACGTGGCAAGCAGCGTGTCCAGCGGACGGTTGTAGAAAAAGCGGATGAAGCCGCGTTCCAGTGCGTAGCCAAACGCAAAGGTCACCAGGAACGCGAAGGGTATGGCGGCAAACAGGTAAACATCCATCCAGGCTGGCGCCCAGCGCTCGAAGGCCAGCGATGCCACGTATGTCATGTACGCACCCAGAGCCATCAACTCCCCATGGGCCATGTTGATCACGCCCATGAGACCGAACACCACGGCCAAACCGATCGCCATCAGCAACAGAATGCTGAACAGGCTGACCCCGTTGAACATCTGCATCACTGCAATATCGAAACTCATCCTGTCGCTCCTGCTGCGTTGGGATGACCGAGCGCCAGCGGCGCTCGGTCATCTATCCCGATCCCTCAGATCTTGGGGAAAGGATTGGGCTCAACCAGCGCTGGGGCTTCCCACACGATGTCGAATTGGCCGTCTGGGCGTGCGCGCCCGATGCGCACTTTCTTCCACACATGGTGGTTCGTGGCGTGCATGCGCACGGTGCCTTCAGGGGCTTCCAGCTCGATGCCTCCCGAGGCGGCAATCACCTTGTCCACGTCGAAGGATTTGGCCTTCTCAACGGCCATCTTCCACAGATAGACGCTGTTGTAGGCAACCTGCATCGGATCTCCGATGACACGATCCTGTCCATACTTCGCTTTGAAAGCTTTCACGAATTTTTCGTTGCCGGGCGACTTGATGCTCTGGAAATAGCCCATGCAGGCGTAGTAGCCAGCAGCGTTGTCTTTGCCGATGCCTTCGATTTCATTTTCAGAAACCACCGTGGACAGCAGCACCTGCTTGGATCCGTCGAGGCCTGCAGCGCGCAGTTGCTTGTAGAAGGCCACGTTGGAGCCACCGACCACCGTGCTGTAAATGCAGTCGGGTTTCGCGGCCTTGATCTTGTTGATGATCGAAGAGAACTCGGTGTGACCCAGCGGGGCGTATTCCTCACCCAGCACCTTGCCGCCCGCCTTCACGATGGTGGGTTTGGCAATCTTGTTGCAGGTGCGCGGATAGATGTAGTCGGAGCCGACCAAGAAGAAGGTTTTGCCCTTTTCACGAGCAAGCCACTCCACAGCGGCGATGACGGATTGGGTGGCCTCCTGCGAAGGATAGAAAACCTGTTTGTCCTGCTCTTGGCCTTCGTAGTAGGTCGGGTAGTACAGCAAACCTTTGGCGCGTCCGAGCGCCGGCAGGATCGCTTTTCTCGAGGCCGATGTGTAGCAACCCACAATGGCTGCCACTTTGTCGCGCTCCAGAAGCTTGCGAGCCTTTTCTGCAAAAACCGAGTTGTCGCTTGCACCGTCTTCGATCACCGCTTCTATCTTGCGTCCCATGACACCACCGTTGGCGTTGATCTCTTCGATGGCAAGCTTCTCTGCATCAACCAACGAGGCCTCAGCGATTGCGATCGTGCCCGAGAGCGAGTGCAAGAGCCCGAGCTTCACAGTCTCTTGCGCGGATGCGATGGCAGGCACCCCCCCGGCTGCGCCCAGGATCAGTATCGATCCTCCGGTCTTCATGATGTCGCGGCGATTCAGTTCAGTCATGGTCAAGCTCCTGGCAGTTGTGTTTACGGAAATGACGACCTGTGATCCAACTGTGAAAAAGTCAGCCCTAGACACAGAAGATCCCCGACAAGCAACCGCCACAGGCCATCTGGATTCCGAACAAGCACAGCTCCGCCAGCCGGGTGAGGCTGTGGCCTCGTCCGAAGCAAAGTTGGATGACAGAAAACAAAAAAGCCCGAACCGGAGCTATTCCGGTTCGGGCTTTTTTGCCCAACATCTGACTGGCAGCACTGGCAGTCGACGTTGAATGAAAGGTGGCGATTTCTCGACAGACGCAGTTTTACGCGCCGGTGGAATCTCGCACTATAGGTAATACCCTTACTGCATCGCAAGAAAGCAGGTGGCGCAAATGGCAAATGACCCGCTCTGGAATTCGCGCGGCTGCGCCGATTGAACCAGAGGCTTGGTCCTGCGGGTCGACATGATCGCTCTCCAACTGGGAGGCGACCAGACACCACGATGCCGAGCTCCTTTGTCTCGCGGCGCAATGTGCATGGCGGTTGCTCCTGGCTGCTTTCACAGCTTCACGTTTGAACCCGTCTGTGAAGCTCCTTCGGGTTCTTGTCATGCCTATCTCCTGAACACATCATGTCATTGGATGTATCCGGAAAACTGGGGAAGGCTCAAGCGCTGAGAGTCCTGGTTTCGATGGGAGGTTACCAACCGCCGTCCTCGCTCAATCGGTTTGCTTCAAAGGTTTCCATCAAGAAGTCGACGAGCGCGCGGGTCTTGGCCGAGAGATGGCTGCGCGTCGGGAAGACCGCGTATACGTCGGCAGATGGCAGGCTCCACTCGGGCAAGACGGCTCGCAGGCGTCCAGAGCGCAGCATCGGTGCTGACTCCCATAGGGATCGCATCAAGATGCCGTGCCCATCCAGAGCCCACTGAAAGACGCATTCGCCGTCATTCGAGGCCAATGGGCCACGAACCTTCACGGTTTCAGTGCGCGTTCCCGACCGCAGGTGCCAGGTGCCGAAGGTTTCTTCGCTCTCCCGGATGAAAAGGCACGCGTGCTGAGCCAGTTCGCGCGGAGACGCTGGTTCGCCGGCGCGGCGCAAATAGGCGGGTGATGCACACAGCACGCGGCGGTTGCGCGCGAGCAACCGAGCTGTGAGGCGGGCATCGGGCAATTCGCCGAATCGCAGCTGAAGATCAAACCCTTGCTCCACGAGATTCACCGGGCGGTCGGTCAGGTGCAGCTGCACCTCGACATCGGGAAAGCGGCGCGCGAACTTGGACAACACCGGCGCTACATGCTTGCGACCAAAACCCAATGTGGCGCAGACGCGCAGCAAGCCTTTTGGGACGGCTTGACTCCCCGACACGGTGCGCTCCAGCGCCTCCAGCTCCTGCATCACGCGTGCACCTTCGACGATGTATGTCTCACCTTCTGGTGTGAGCTTGATGCGCCGAGTCGTGCGTTGCAGCAAGCGAACGCCGAGCCTGCGCTCGATCGCCGCCAGACGTTTGCTCACCGCAGGCGGTGTCACGCCGATCTGTTGGGCGGCGGCGGCGAGGCTGCCGTGCTTGATCAGCAGAGAGAAGAAGGCGATGTCCGAGAACGCGTCCATTGATAACTTTGAAGACCGAAAGAACTGACTTTCAAAACATTATGGCGTCCAAAGGCACGCATAAGATTGAGACTCGGACTTACCTCAAACATGATCTGGAGACAAACATGCAACGTCGAATCCTGCTGAACAGCCTCGCGCTGGTCGCCCTCTGCGCCCCGGGTCTGGCGCTGGCCCAGAGCTACCCCGAGCGGCCCGTGAAGCTGGTCGTGCCGTACGCCCCCGGTGGCAGCGCCGACATCGTCGCCCGCATGATTTCTGAAGAGTGGGGCAAAGCACTGGGCAAGCCGTTGGTGATCGAAAACAAGGGTGGCGCGGGCGGCAACGTGGGTGTGGATTCGGTGGCCAAGTCGGCGCCCGACGGCTACACCATCGGCCTGCAGACGGTTTCCCTGGCGATCAACCCAGCCCTCTTCGCCAAGATGCCCTACGACACGCTGAAAGACCTCGCGCCCATCGGCATGGTGGCCTCGTCACAGCATGTCCTGGTGGTCAACGACGCTTTGCCCGCCAAGAACCTCAAGGAGTTGATGGCGCTGGCCAAGAGCAAGCCTGGCGATTTGAGCTATGGGTCCGCCGGAAGCGGCAGCACCTTCCACATGTCAGCAGAGCTGTTCAAGGCCCAGGCTGGACTTGCCATCCTGCATATTCCGTACCGTGGGGGTGGTCCAGCACTGACGGACACCATCGGCGGGCAGGTGCAGATGTCCTTCCCCGTGCTGTCGGCGGCAAAAGGCCATGTCGAAACGGGTCGGTTGCGAGCGCTCGGCGTCACGGGTCCGAAACGATCCGCCCTGATGCCCAACGTGCCGACCATTGCTGAAGCGGGCCTGCCCAACTACGCGTTCGAGACCTGGTTCACGGTGTTCGCCCCGGCGGGTACCCCACAACCGGTGATCGACAAGCTCAACGCCACACTGGTGGCGGTGCTGCAGTCGCCCGAGATGAAGGAACGCATGTCCAAAGATGGCTTCGAAGCCACGCCGTCAACTCCTGCACAGGCGCGTACCCGGATCGCATCTGAAATGCCCATGTGGGCCAAGCTCGTCAAAGAGCGCGGTATCACCGCGAACTGACCGGCATTCACTGCACTTTCTCAAGGCCCTATGACCCCTCGCACTCTCTACCGCAAGCTGGTCGGATCTCACACGGTCGCCACGCTGGACAAAGACAACGTTTTGCTGTTCTGCGATCTGCACTTGATGAACGAATACACCAGCCCTCAAGCCTTTGCAGGTTTGTACGAGCAAGGGCGTGGCGTATCCATGCCGGGTCAAAACGTGGCGGTAGTGAGCCACATCATTCCCACGCACCCCGTCAAGTTTCGTGTGATTGCAGACACAGCATCCGCCCTGCAGGCAACCAACCTGAAAAGGAACTGTGACCACTTCGGCATCCCCTTGTTCGACACGAACGATGCCTTGCAGGGGATTGAGCACGTGGTGGCTCCGGAGCACGGGATGATCCGGCCAGGCATGGTCGTGATCTGCGGTGACAGCCACACGACGACCTACGGGGCGCTGGGAGCCTTGGGGTTCGGCATTGGTACCACCGAAGTCGAGCACGTGCTCGCCACCCAGACGTTGGTCTACCGCGTGGCCAAAGACATGCGCGTTCGTGTCGATGGCACGCTGCCCATCGGCGCAACAGCCAAAGATCTCGTGCTGGCAGTGATCGGTCGGATCGGTGCGCAGGGTGCAAGAGGGTATGTGGTCGAGTACTGCGGCAAGGCGATCGATGCGCTGTCGATAGAAGCGCGCTTCACGCTGTGCAACATGACGGTCGAGGCCGGATGCCGGGGCGCGCTCGTCGCACCGGATCAGAAAGCCATCGACTATGTCATGGCGCATGCTCCCGACGTTGCGAAGGAACACCGCGAGGCAGCCTTGGCCGCGTGGGTGAACCTGCGGACCGACGATGGTGCCAGCTTCGACGTCGAACACCGGTTTGACGCGACTCACGTTGCTCCTCAGGTCACATGGGGCACCAGCCCCGATCAGGTCGTGGCCATCGATGGGCGCATTCCACAGCTTGATGAACTGCCGGATGGTCCTGCGCGAAGAAGCGCCGATCGTGCCCTGCGTTACACCAAGCTGCCGCCAGGCTCCGCGATGGAGGGCACACCGGTGCAGCACGTGTTCATCGGGTCTTGCACCAATGGGCGCATTGAAGACCTGCGGGCGGCTGCGGCCGTGGTTCGAGGCCGCCACGTTGCCGAAGGCGTTCGAGCCATGGTGGTGCCTGGTTCGGGGGCGGTGAAAGCGGAGGCTGAGGCCGAGGGTCTCGACCTCGTGTTCACCCATGCAGGATTCGAATGGCGCAATCCAGGGTGCTCAATGTGCCTTGCAATGAACGACGATGTGTTGGCCGAGGGCATTCGCTGCGCGTCGACGACGAATCGCAATTTCGAAGGACGCCAAGGCCGTGGTGCGATCACGCACCTGATGAGCCCGGCTATGGCCGCGGCTGCGGCCATCACAGGACGCATCACCGATGTGCGCCGCATGGAGACCCTGCAATGAACAAGTCTGTTTGTATCGATGGGCAGGCCGCCGCGTTGCGCATTGAAAACCTCGACACGGATCAGATCATGCCCAAGCAGTTCCTGCGCGGCATCGACAAGTCAGGGCTCAAGGAGGGTTTGCTGTACGACCTCCGCTTCGATTCCCAGGGGCGAGCTCGGCCGGATTTCGTTTTGAACCGCAGCTCCCATGCCGATGCATCGATTCTGGTGGCCGGTGCCAATTTCGGCTGTGGATCCAGCCGAGAGCATGCGGTGTGGGGCCTTCAGCAGTTCGGGATCAGCGCGATCGTCGCGTCAAGTTATGGAGAGATTTTCTACTCCAACGCGATGAACAACCGGCTGCTGCTCGTGACGCTTGAGCCCAGCGAGATTGCCAAGCTGATGGACGATGCTGACGACACTGGCGAGAACCAGATTCACATCGACATCCAGGCTCAGACACTGCGCAGTCGCAAAGTGCAGGCAAGTTTCGACCTGATGCCCCGGCACCGCCAGATGTTCCTGGAGGGGCTCGACAGCATCGGGCTTTCGCTGACTTACAGGGACAAGATCCAAAGCTACGCCCTTGATCACTGGGCGCGCCAGCCCTGGCTCAAGGATGTTGCAGCGGTGACGGTTGAACGATTCTGACCTCACCTTTGAATGGAGCATTAGCCATGCGGATGCGCAAGCTGGCCCCCAACGCGAGGCTCCAAGCAGGAAAACATCGCCGGTCAAGAACTTGAGGACACGAACCCAACGACATCGATGCGGTGGAGTTGCTCCGATCCCTGCGGCTTGCACTTGCTTTGATTGCAGGTCACCAGACAGCGAAGGGTTTCGTCCGAGTGCAACAGCACAGCCTCCTTCAACAATGTTGAGGCATGGTCAAAAGATGCTTTTTTTTACGCGCGCGGGCGCATGTGCGCACACGCACGCGCGCCCGCGCCCCTTTTGGAGCTTGTTTGAAACTGCAAAAAATGAGGTTTATCAACTTTTCACTGATAGCGGTTAAGTGCCCACTACCCCCACCGCCAGCAAGTCCAGAAGCCCCTGTTACGCAGGGGCTTTTTTGTTGATCTAACCCCAGTGTTCATGCGGGGTCCAGGAAGCCTCGGATTCTCTGTTCTCTCTCTGAATGGACGCCAGGGGCATTTCTCGAGACCTTAGGGACGTTTTATCTCTCTCCTCTCTGCGGTGAGAGTTACGCGATGGGCAGAACCGCCCTCAACGGAAACCGACAGGGCAGTCGCCGCTGCAAAAAGCAGATGTCACGCGCTCAGCGCCACCTCAAACGCTGATGCGATCCAACAAGGCAGCCCGCTGGCCAGCGTCACTTGAATTGCCTTCACAGACGACCTGGCCGCGTTCGATCAGATAGTGCCTGGTGGTCAACCGAATGGCCCTGTGCACGTTCTGCTCCACCAGCACGATCGGAATGCCCTGACGAGCGAGGTCGCCGATGAGGGCGAACAACTCGTCCACGATCATGGGCGCAAGTCCCTCGGTGGGTTCGTCAATCAGGAGCAGGCGAGGGGCGCCGGCAAGTACGCGCGCGAACGCCAGCATTTGCTGTTCGCCGCCTGACAGCGTCGTGCCCATCTGGCGCCGCCGCTCCGCCAACCGGGGAAAGCGCTGGTAGGTCTCATCAAGACGTCGTCGCGACTCGGCACGGCTGCGTGACGGGCACTGCATCTGCCCCAACCGCAGGTTCTCCTCCACGGTCAGGCCAGGAAAGATGCGCCGGTCCTCTGGGACCAGCCCGATACCGCGGCGGCAGATGACGTCTGCACCAACACCGTCCAAACGGTGGCCGTCAAACACCACCTCGCCTTGCGATGGCGTGACCCAGCCCGCGATGGTTTTGATCAGTGTCGTTTTTCCTACGCCGTTGCGACCGAACAAACCGACCACTTCACCCTTTCCTACGCGCAGGTCGATACCTTGCAGCACATGGCTCAGCCCATAGTGGGTGTGTACATTTTTGAGTTCGAGCATCAGTGCCTCTCCCCGAAATAGGCGGCCTGCACCGCCGGGTTGGCACGCACGTCGGCCGGCGCGCCCTCGGCCAGTTTCTCGCCCTGGTGCATGACCACCACGTGGTCCGACAGTTGCATCACCAGGTCGACGTCGTGCTCCACCAGCAAGATGGACAGCCCGTGGTCGCGCGACAGGCCGCGAATCAGCGCTTCCGTCTCGCGAGTGTCCGTGTGGCTCATGCCCTGAGTGGGCTCGTCCAGCAGCAACATGCGCGGGCGCGATGCCAGTGACACCGCGATCTCCAGTCGACGCTGCTCGCCGTGAGACAAGTAGCCCGCAAGCTCGTCGGCCCTGGACTGCAGATCGAATTGACTCAGCAGTTCATCTACGCGTTGCCAGGCGATGGAGCTTTGTGCAAGTGGTCGAAACAAGCCGCGACCACGCTCCAGAAACTGCGCTGCCAGACGCAGGTTCTCTCGCACGGTGAGATCGAAGAACAGGTTGGTGATCTGAAACGAGCGCGACAGTCCACTGCCCAGCAGCTCGTGTGGTGCCAGGCCGGTCACGTCCACACCCTCGAAATGAACCACTCCGGAGGTGGGACGGATGGCGCCGCTGATCAGATTGAACAAACTGCTTTTGCCCGCACCGTTGGGACCGATGACCGCCGTGATACCGCCCGATTGCGCTTCGAAGCTCACGCCTTGCACCGCCTTGAGTGCACCGAACTGAACGCTGAGACCCTGAACCGAAAGAATGGCGCTCATGGGCGAGCCTCCCTGCGCGAGCGGCGCGTATCCAGCCAGCGCTGCAGCGCGGGTGTGGCGTAGCCAATGAGGCCGCGTGGCATCACGATCACAACAACCACGAACAAAAGGCCGATGACGATGTGGTGATGGGCTGTGTAAGAACCCACCACGGAGCGCAAGCCAGTGAGGATGGCGGAGCCGTAGAGTGGGCCGATCAGTGTGCCGGTGCCACCGACAATGACATTGATGACCGCATTGCCCGAGACCTGAAAAAACATCAACTCGGGTGAAACGAAGCCGCGCAGCATGGGGTACAGAGCGCCGCTGCAGCCGGCAATACAGGCCGCAGCGACGAAGGCGCCGAGCTTGTAACGCCACGGGTCTGCTCCAAGGAAACTGACCCGGTGTTCGTTCGTGCGGATAGCGTCAAGCTGGCGGCCTGCGGGCGTGTCCATCAGATATCGCAGTGCCATGTAGATGGCGCCAATGAAGCCAAGCACCACCAGAAAGAAGCCTTCGGGTGTGCTTGAGTTCAAGCCTGGCGCCACCGCAGCGGCGGGCACTCCAATGATCCCGTCGGAGGCCCCGAGCTCGCGGGTGTTGTAGATCACCTTGGACAGCACCTGGGCCAGTCCGAAGCTGATGAGCGCGAAGTACACCCCTTTGGCGCGGATGGCGATCAGACCGCCGACCAACCCCGCCAGGACGCTGAACACCAGGGCGCTGGCCATCGCCAGCCAGAAGGAGTCGCTCCAGTGTTTGAGCACGAGCGCAGAGACGTAAGCGCCCAGACCAAAGAACAGCGCCTGTCCCAGCGGCAGCAGCCCGACCCGGCCGAGCAGCAAGTCAACCGACAGCGCCAGGCCACCGAAAATCAGGGCCTCGGTTGCCAGGCGCAGGTAAAACACATCACCCATCGCCAGCGCAAGGCCGCCGAACGACAGTGCTCCCGCAAAGAACAGGATGGCGAGCCAGGAAGCGGCCGACCGGCGTGGTGCCACAGACGCAGGTGCGGCCAGCGCGTTGCGGCGCGAAGCCAGTGTGGAGGTGGAAGCGGGTGTGCTCATGTCAGGCGCTCCCGAGTTTTCCGAACAAACCTTGTGGCCGCCACATCAACACCAGGACCATGATCCCGAACAGCAACGGATCGCTCCAGACGGGGGAGATGTACAGGCTGGAGATGGATTGCACTTGCGTCAGCAGGAGACCGGCCAGCACCGCGCCCTTGATGGAGCCCATCCCGCCGATGATCACGACGCTGAAGGCGATGAGCACGAAATCGCGTCCCATGGTGGGGAACACCGAGTAGATCGGTGCGAGGAGAACACCCGCGATGCCCGCCATGGCAACGCCAAACGCAAAGGTGGCGGCATACACACGCTGTACCGGAACTCCGAGTGAAGCACTCATGTGCCGGTCGTGGGCTGCGGCTCGAACGATGGCGCCCACCGATGTGCGAAAGACAAGCAGCCAGACTGCGGCGATGAGTGCGCCACCGAACAGCATCACGAACAGCCGGTAGTTGGGGAAATACAGGCCCACCATCTCGGTCGCGCCGTCGATGGGCGCCTCCAGCCGCAGCGGGTTGGCACCGAAGGCGATCTTGAGCGCGTCTTCGAGCACCACCGCCATGCCGAAGGTGAGCAGCAGTGTCAGCGTGTGTCGGTCCTTGCTGTGGAAAACCCGCTGTATGAGGCCTCGCTCGGTGGCGTACCCCAGCACCGCCATCAACAGCGGCGTCAGGACGAGCGCCCACCAGAACGACAGCCCCAGACCGAGCAGGGCCACGGCAAGGTAGGCGCCGATGGCATAGAACTCGCCATGTGCCATGTTGATGACGTCCAGCAAACCGAAAATGATGGTCAGTCCCAGGGCCATCAACACCACGGCCACACCGATCGACAAACCATTGATCATCTGCGGTGCCAGTACGAATTGAAGCCAGTCGAGGGCGGTGCTCATGGTGTAGCTTTCCCGGGTTGGCTCAGAAGCGGCTGCAGACATCGGGGCCGATCGCGGCATCTGCCTTGACCTTGCCCACCAGTTCGAACTTCCCACCCGTCACGCGCATGGCGTACATGTCCTGCATGGCCTGGTGATCGCCAGCGCGCATGGTTTTGGTGCCCTGAGGCGTGCTCCACTGCAGTCCGCGCATGGCCGCTCGCACCTTGTCGGTGTCGGTGCTGCCTGCCTTCTCGACTGCGGCTTTGTAGAAGAACAGCACGCCGTAGCTGTCGGCGCCGTACAGGTCGGGAGCCCCTTTGTTGGCGGCTTCGAAGTCGACCACAAACTTCCGGTTGTCGTCCGAGTCGATGCTGGTGGCATAGCCTACACCGGTCACAAAACCGTCGGCTGCCTTTCCAATGGCAGGCAGGTTCTGAGAGGTGACGGTACCGGAGGCGCCCACCACCTGCACGTTTCGGCTGATACCGAACTCCACCATCTGCGAGAACAACCGCACCGTATCGTTGCCTGCAACCGAGGTGTAGATGACTGCCGGGCGGGCCGAGCGCATCTGACCAAAGAAGGGCGAGTAGTCCTTGTTGTCCAGCGGCGCGAACACCTCACCCACCGACTTCGCGCCCTTTGCCTCGGCTGCCGACTTGAAAGCCGCCACGGTGCTGCGGCCCATCTCGTAGTCAGGGCCCAGGTAGAACACATTGGCGTTGGGTCGCGTGCTGGCAAGCCAGTCGGCCAGCGCTGCCGATTGCATGCCAGCGCGGGCGTTGACGCGGAACACGTTGGGCGAGCACTTGTCGCCGGTGATCGAATCCGCGAAAGACACGGTGGTGGCGATCAGACGGTTGTTGCGCTCGGCGAGCTGGCCCACCGCCAACGTCGAACCGCTGTTCACAGTGCCCGTCAGAAAGTCGACCTTGTTCACCTGGAAGAGCTTCTCCGCCTTCTGGACCGCCACGGAAGGGTTGGCCTCCTCGTCCTCGTATATGAGCTCAAGCGGGCGGCCAGCCACGCCGCCTGCTGCGTTGATCTGGCGCGCAGCCAAGTCCAGCCCCCATTTCACCTGCTGTCCAATGCCGGCGTAAGTGCCCGACAAGGGGGTCACCACGCCGATACGGATGGGTTGTGTCTGCGCAAGCGCGTGGCCGGTCAAGCAGGCCAGCGCAAGTGTCATGTTGGCGGTACGGATTCGGGTATGCATGTTTGTCTCCTCTTTGGGGTGGTTGCGGATGGGTCGGTGAAATCAGGTGCCGTTGAATTGCGGACGTCGTTTGTCGTGAAAGGCTTCCACACCTTCACGGAAGTCGTTCGAGCTGCGCAGGCGTGAGTAGCAGTGCCCTTCGAGCTCGATGGCAATCGACAGCGGCGAATCCTCGGTATCGTTGAGCAGCTTCTTGGCGGTTCGCTGAGCCAGTGGCGAGAAGCCGCGAAGCTCTTCCACCAGCGCGTCGGTGGCGGCTTCGAGCTCGATGTCGAGCACGCATTCCGTGGCCACGCCCCAGTCATAGGCCTGCGGCCCGGGGATCCGCCGGCTGCGCATCACGATGTCCTTGGTGCGCGTGATACCGACCATCTTCTGCAGGCGGGCAGAGCCACCCGATCCGGGGATCTGGCCCAGCTTCTGCTCAGGGAGTGCGTACAGCGTGGTGGGTGTCACCAGGCGGAAGTCACACGCCAGAGAAAGCTCGAATCCAACGCCGAAGCAGTACCCACGGGCAGCCGTGACCACTGGCTTGCTGCAACGCGCGGGGGCCGCCACGTTCCAGGCCAGCTTGCTCACATGCTCCGGAGATGCTTCGAGGAAGCCCTTGATGTTGCCGCCGCTGGAGAAGTGCTCGCCTTCGCCGCGCACAACGATCACGCGCACGTCTTCATTGGCATCCAGTGCTTCAAAGGTGATTCGCAGTTGTTCGCGCTGCGTCATCGATATCACGTTGTAGGGCGGGCGACACAGCACGATGTCGGCACGCTCCCGCTTGGGGTCTATCTCGACGCGGTAGCCATCGAAAGCGGCGCTCAATGTGAGCGCTGGGTGGTTCAGATCGTTGAGTTGCATGAGGTCCTTTGCGGTGAGAGAAAGGGTGGAACAGGTGAACGGGGCCGTGGATCGGTCAGGCCGGAGGCACGGCAGGCAATGGCGGGGGCATGGCTTCGAACTCGCCGGCCACCAGCTTGCGGCGCAGCACCTTGCCTACCGGCGATTTGGGAATCTCGCGCACGAACACGTACTCGCGCGGCCTTTTGAAGTTCACGAGATTGGAATTGCGGCAATGCGCGTCAAGCGATTCAGCGGCCACAGCGCTGCGCGACTTCACAAACGCGACCACACGCTGGCCCCAGCGCTCGTCCTTGAGTCCGGCCACGGCCACCTCGTCCACGCAAGGGTGAAGCGACAACACCGACTCGATGTCCACTGGCGAGATGTTCTCGCCCCCGCTGATGATCATGTCGTCCACGCGACCGGTGACGAAGAGATCACCTTCGTTGTCGATGTACCCGGTGTCACCGGTGAAGTACCAGCCGTCGCGCAGGCTGCGCGCGTTTGCTTCGGGGCGGTTGTGGTAACCCTCGAAAGCCTCGTCACTGAGCAGATCGGCCACGATCTGGCCCTCCTCAAGAGCAGCGGCCGTGTCCTCGGGACTCCTGGCATCTAGCTTGATCACGCGCAAGCGTGTGTTGATACCGGCACGACCAGCAGACCCGGGCTTGCCCACCGCGTTCTGGTTGATCGAGAAGGTGTAGATCTCGCTGCTGCCGTAGTGATTGACAAACAGCTCGGGCTGGAACGCCTGTTGCAGGCGCAACAGCAAGGCGTCGTGCATGGGGGCACCAGCAAATCCAAGCTTGCGGACCGACTGCGTGTCGGTTCGCTTGAACGCAGGGTGGGCGAGCAGGTCGTGGTACAGCGTGGGCACCAGATAGAGGTGGCTGACACGCTCGGTCTCGATGGCGCGCAGTGCGGCTGCGGCTTCGAAACGCGGCATGCACACGAAACGACCATCCACCAGCGCCATGGTGAGCAGAGAGCGCACGCCCATGGTGTGGTACAGCGGCATCACACCCAACGTGCGTTCTCCATAGCCGTAACGGTTTTGTGCCACGTGAGCCAGCGCAGCCACCCGCTCGGCGCGTTGGCGCCGCGGTACGCCCTTGGGCGCGCCGGTGGTGCCCGAGGTGTAGAGCATGAGCGATATGTCTTCTGCTCGTGCCTGTGGCGTCGGGTCGGCGGGGTCGATGAATACCTGGTCGAATCCTGGGTCACTGCAGCCTGCGATACCCACCGACAAGCGGGCCACCGATCGGGCCAGCGCAGATTGCATGACGGCTTCCTGTGAAGCGCCCTCGTAAACCAGCAAGCGGGCATCCGAATCCCGCAGTGCGTGGTCGATCTCTTCAGGTTTGGCACGCCAGTTCAAAGGCGTCATCACCAGGCCCGCGAACTGGCAGGCCCAGTGCAGCGTGGCTGCTTCGTGCCGGTTCTGCAGCACGCCGAGCACACGGTCCCCATGCCGCAGGCCCAGCGCTGCCAACCCGCGCTGTACGCCCCCGATGGTGCGCGCCCATTCGGACCAGCTCAGACGCACATGGCCATCGACCAGGGCAATGGCGTCGGTGGCGCGGTCCACGCTTTGCAGAAAGGTGCGTCCGAGGTCAAGCACGGGCCACCTCCATGACAGCATTCACGATGGGCGTGTAGCCGGTACAACGACACAGGTGGCCGCTGAGCATGTCGCGGATCTCGGCTTCTTGCGGCACGTGTCCGGCAGCGCGCTGGCGATGCAGCCAATCCGCGCTGGACATCAGAATGCCCGCGGTGCAGAAACCGCACTGCAGCGCATGGTGGCGTTTGAACGCCGCCTTGAGCGCACACAGGATGGCATCGGTACCTTCAGGATCTTCAACTGTGTCGACGCGACGGCCTTCAACCTGCACGGCCAGCATGAGGCACGCTCGGCAGGCCACATCGTCCACACGCACGGTGCACGCTCCGCAGACACCGTGTTCGCATCCCACGTGGGTGCCGGTGGCGCCGAGTTCGTGGCGCAAGAAGTCGCTGAGCAGCAGGCGGGGTCGAGCCTGACCGGTGCGCGCCCGTCCGTTGAGGGTCAGGCGCACGCTGTGCAACGTACCTCGTTCGAGAACCGATTCACTCATGGTTGTCTCCTTGCTGACTGGATGGCCTGGCGCGCCAGACGGCGCAGCAGATGGCGGCGTGTTGCAGCGCTGGTGTGGGGGTCGTCACGCACCTGCAACGACCACGCGATCTCGTTCAGGGCATCGTCGAGCGCAGCGTCCGCCAACACCGGCAGTTCAAAGGCTTGCGGGCAATCACTCAATCCGCCCACAGCCAGACGCATGCCCTTGGCATCAGCCACAACGGCTACCGCGCACAGTGCGAAGTCGCCATGGCGTCGCACATGCTCGGCAAATCCGAAGGACTGGCCGGTAGCAGGACGCGGGAAGCTCACCGCCTCCACGAGCTCGTCGGCGCGGCGCGCAGTGCTCAGCAGACCGGTGAAGAAGTCCGCAGCGGCCAATTGGCGAACACCGCGGGTGCTGCGCAGGTGCACCGTGCCCTGCAGAGCCACGAGGCAGAGTGGCAACTCGGCCGATGGATCGGCATGCGCGATCGAGCCGCACACGGTGCCACGGTTGCGGATCTGGAAATGCGAGATGTGCGGAAACGCCAGTGCCAGCAGAGGTGGCACTTCGGGATGGGCTTGGAGCTGCGCCTGCGTGACGGCGGCACCCACACGCAAGGCGTGGCCCTCCACCGAGATCGCAGCCAGCTCGACGCTGCGCGAAATGTCGATCAGCAGTTCGGGTTGGGCAAGCCGCATGTTCAGCACGGCCATCAGCGACTGTCCGCCCGCCAGGATGCGTGCGCCCTCGCCATACCGCTGCAGCAGCGCAGCGGCGACCTCGGCGCTGTCGGCGCGCACGTAGTCGAATGCGGCTGGCTTCATGGCTTGAACCCCAGGCGCTGCAACAGACGGCGCCACCATGGTGCAGGCATGGCAGCGTCGCCCGCGGCCTGCCGGCCCAGCGATTCGAAGAGTTGAGCAACGATCACGCGTGCCGCGCTCTCCAGCATGCGGCTGCCCACCATGGCCACCTTGCCGCCCACCTGGGCCCGGTAGTCGTAGTGCAGTCGGGTACCGTTGGCCGTGGCTTCAAGCCTCACCACGCCGTCGCCCGCGCCGGTGCCCAGGTTGGAGCTGCCACGCCCCATCAGCCGCAGGCGATGTGGCGCCTCGATGTCTGAGAGCGTGATGCGCGCTTCGTAACGCGCCTTGATCAGTCCAATGCCCACCGTGACGTCTGCCCGGTAGCGGTTGACACCGTCGGCTTGCAACGCGTGACAGCCTGGAATGACACGGGCCAGCGCAGCGGGGTCGAGCAGCACCTCGAAAACGCGCTCCGGCGGCGCAGCGATCTCCACCGTGCCTTGCGCGGCGAGCGTCAGGCCGTTTCCACTCGGGGTTGGCGCATTCGCCGGAACCACCTGATGGCGAGGCGCCGGGTCGGGTGTGCGCAGGTGTTCGAGCACACGCCCGGGCGTGAGAGGCAGACGCACATCGGTCACGTCGCGCAGTGGGCGCAGCGCGTCTGCGAAGGCGTTGGCAATGCAGACGGGCGTGCTCATGTTGTTGCCCTCGCCAAGGCCCTTGGCACCCAGCGGCGTGAAGGGGCTGGGTGTCTGCAGATGCACGATGACGGGATCAGGCGTCTCGCAGGCGGTGGGCATCAGGTAGTCGGCCAGCGTGCCACTCTGGAAGCTGCCATCGGCCCCGTATCGGAACTCCTCAAGCAAGGCCGCACCCAGTCCCTGAGCGAAGGCACCACGGATCTGGCCATCGGCCAATGCGGGGTTGAGCAGGCGGCCGGCGTCGTGGGCAGTGATGTAGCGATCGATACGAACAGCTCCCGTGTCGGGATCAATCTCCAGACCGCAGATGTCGAACACGAAACCATAGGCAGCCGAGGTGTTGACGCGGTCCTGCAAATCGGGCGCGCTCAAGGTGTCGGGCGTCCAGAAGGCGGTTTCGCGCAGGCCAGGCGTTTCGCCCTCGGGCAACAACGCGGGCGCCCAGTGCGGACTGGCGGCCAGGCGCGTGAAGGGTTGGTACTGGGCAGGCTGTCGGCGATTGAACACCCGACCGTCCTCGAAGCCGATGTCGCTGGCTGCGCACGCCCAACCTGCGGCCGCGATACGGGCGAGTTTGTCGCGCAGGCGTTGCGCGGCGAGGTGCACCGCACCGGCCACAGCGCCTGCGAAGCGGCTGCTGTAGTTGCCGGCGGCCACGCTCCACGCATCTTTGGCGGTGTCGAACTCCACATTCACCACCACCTGCGTGGGCAGCAGACCCAAAACGTCGGCCACCACTTGTGCGCATACCGTCATGTGTCCCTGCCCTGCCGGCGCTGACGCAATGGTCACATTGATGCCGCCCAGCAGGTCGATGGCCACGGTGGCGCTGGCGATGGCGCCGTTTTTTGGTCCGGCCTTGGCGCGCTGCTCGGCCGTGAGCACGGTGCTGATATAGCCCATGTTCGACACCGAAGGTTCGACGATGGCGGCCACACCAATGCCGTAGAGCCGGCCCGCCGCGCGCGCCGCACACTGACGCTCGCCCAGTTGGCGGGTCTGCGCTTCGCTCATGGCCATCCGGGTCAGGCGCACATAGTCGCCAGAATCAAGCACCGCGCCGGCCGCTGCGGTGTACGGAAACGCGTCAGCCGGTACGTAGTTCCGCAGACGCAGCTGGACGGGGTCGATGTTCAGTTCTACGGCAATGCGGTCCATCAACCGCTCCAGCGCGAAATACACCTGCGGACCGCCAAAACCACGCACCAAACCGGTGGGCGTCTTGTTGGTGACCACCACCCGGTTGCGCACCGCCAAGTGTTCAATCGCGTAAGCGCCGGTCAGCGCACCGTGCATGCGGTAGAAGGTGGCGGGCTCTGGCGCTCTCAGGTAGGCGCCCACTTCATCGGCCTGGTCGTAGCGCAAGGCCGTGACGCGGCCATCAAGCGTGACGGCGGCTTCGATGGTGGTGAGCCGTGCGGTGGCCGAAGTGGCTGCACTCAAATGCTCAAGGCGGTCCTCAACCCATTTCACGGGAGCACCTGCCTTGCGCGAGGCCAGGCACATCAACACCACGTAAGGGAACACCGCCTGCTTGACGCCGAAGCTGCCCCCCGAGTCCCGCGGCACGCGGTGGCGCAACTTGTTGCCCGGTACCCTGAGCGCCAGGGCCATCACGGCGTGCAGCGAGAACGGTCCCATGAAATTGGAGAGTACGTCGTAGCCTTCGTCACCCGGCAGGTGCTCGGCGATCACCACGCCGCACTCCATGGGCGAGCAGCTGTTGCGCGGGTATTGCACGGTGGTTCGTACCGTGCGGACGCCAGCTTGCGCAAAAGCCGTGTCGGGATCGCCATAGCAGAACTGACGATCCGACACCACATTGCTGCCCACCGCTTCATGCAGAGGCAAGGCATCGCCATCCAGCGCATGCTCAATGTCCATCACCACCGGGAGAGGCTCGTAGTCGGCGCGCAAGAGATCTAGCGCATCCTCAGCGATGTAGCGGTCTTCGGCCACCACCACGGCAACCGGTTCTCCCACGTGACGGACGCGGTCTACGGCCAGCGCCCAGTGCTGCATGGGCTGCTTGACACCGACCACGAAGGGCTGAGCCCAGGCCTGCACATCGGCGCCGGTGAGCACGGCACGGACGCCGGGCAGAGCCATGGCCGCCTGCGTATGAATACCGAGCAGTCGGGCGTGCGGGTGGGGCGAGCGAAGAACCGCCGCATGCAGCGTGCCCGGGCGCGTACCCAAGTCATCGGCAAAGGCGCCGCGACCGTTCAGCAGGGCATCGTCTTCCAGCCGCTCCATGCGCTGGCCGACCCATGCCTGCCGGGCGGCGCCCACCAGTGAGGGATCTGCGTGCAATCTTGTCTCCTGTGCCGACGTACGGCTGCTTTTGTTCTGCAGCGCCAGTGTCGGGAAACAGGGAGCTCATGCGGTATCACAAGCGTCGGACGAATGACCGACGCATCTGCCGGCTGTCCAAATAGTCTGATGACTTCGTGTTCGCTCTCAGATCTCGTCCGAGGACTGACCGGGAGGTGGGTCGAACAGATTGACCTTGCGACGGTAGTCGCTTGGGGTAATGCCCAGGTGTGCGCGGAAAAATCGCGAGAAGTGACTTGGAGCGGAAAAGCCCAGGTCGTGGGATACATCACCCACCGATTCCTGGCTGTGTGTCAAACGTTGCACTGCCGCCTCGAAGCGCAGTACGTTCGCATAGACGAGCGGCGTAACCCGCGTATCGCGCTGGAACAGCGTAAAGAAGTGGGCCCGCGACAGACCGATGGCAGTAGCCACCCTGTCGACATCGAGTTCATGTCCGACGTCCTGACGCATCAGCGCAATGGCCTTTCGGATGCGAGGGTCCATGGAAACAGGAGGCTTGCTGCGCAACAAACTGGTCAGGTCACGCCAGCCCGAGTAGCTCTCGACCACTGCAATGATGAGGTTGAACAACAGGTCCTCCAGGCGTCCCGGGGAGACTTCGTCGCCCCACCAGAGCTCCAGCACGAACTCTTCGACGATCTTGCGCGTGGCAGCGGTCAAACGGACACAGGACTGTGGAAAGAAGCGGGGATGCCCCGACAGGGCCAGTGAACGCTGCAGATCGGCCAGCCACCCTGGTTCGATGTAGAGCGCCAGGATCAGTGTGCGCGCCCCGGGCGGGACGTCGTGTTCGTAGGCGTGGTGCTCCCAAGCGTTGACCAGCACCGCCGTGTCATCCGAGATTGCAGCGCGCTCCCCGCGCACGCGAAACGCGCTGTCAGAGCCACCAGCCTTGATGAGAATATGACAGTGGTGATGCGCGTGCCCCACCAACGGCGCGTCCATGTCGAGCAGGGCGACACGGCCGAATCGGCCCTGGAAAATCTTGATGGCTGAGGACACACCTGGGCTCCTGGATGCGCAGCGAAAACGGCACTTTCTGGCCTTGAACAAACTCGCAATGTGCACCCGGCCAACAGGCAGCGGTGACTGGATCCGTACCAGCTATCACCGAGCGCTGAATGCCGAGGCCACACGGAGGCGTGTACGGCTTGCGAATATTGAGGTACGCGGTCGACATCATTGACCAGCATCAAGATGCCCGCTGGCATAAGGGCTGCGTTGCCAGCAACTATGCTAACCGAGCGGGTGCGCCAGTGCGATCGGCGTCCGCAGGCTCGCCAGCGTCTGCATCGACATCCCCATCAGACTTTCGTCTTTGCAGTCGAGTGCTCCGAAGACAACGTCTTCTTCACGTGCCGTGCTTTTCGGCCGTCCATGCTGTTTCACTCCATGATCCTGGCCTGGGGCACAAGGCCGCAACAATATCGAGGGAGTGCAAGTGAATTGCTCTTTTTACGTACGCGTTCGCGTGTGCGCTCGCTCCCTTTTAGAGCTTCTTTTGATGCGAGGTGGTCACGTTTGAACAAAGGGTGGTTCGCTCCCGCCTGACTCAACCAGGAGAATGACGGACATAACGCTCTCAGCCTACGAAGCAGCGTCCGTCGGCGTTGTTCGCAAATGCCGCTTCATCAGTTTGCCGTTGGCGTTGCGCGGAAGGGCTGCGGGGCTCACGGTCAGGTGTTCGGGCACTTTGTAATCGGCCAGACGCTCGGCACAGAAAGCCTTCACCTCTCCCACGTCCAGATCCTGGCGCTGCGTGTACACATGGGCGTGCACGCGTTCGCCCAGGACGGGGCACGGCACACCCACGACCGCTGCTTCGATGACGCCGGGCATCTGCAGCAGCACGTTCTCGACCTCGGTGCTGAAGACCTTGTAACCGCCCCGGTTGATCATGTCCTTCTTGCGGTCCAGAACCCGGACGTAACCCTCTGCATCCACAGAACCGAGATCGCCCGAGTGCCACCACCCGGCGGTGAATTCGCGGGCTGTGGCGGCCGGATCGTTCCAGTAGCCTTTCACGACCATGGGCCCGCTGATCCAGAGCTCCCCCACTTCGCCGGCGGGCAGTTCACACCCCTGCTCGTCCATCACCATCACCGCCGCGCAGGGCAAGGCAATGCCCACCGTGTCGGCGTGGGCACGGGTCTGGCCGATGGGCATCATCGTGGTGGGCGACGTGGTTTCGGTGGCGCCGTAGGCGTTCAGCAGCTGGAGGCTGGGCAGGCACTTCGCGAGGTCGTCGATGGTCGAGGTGGGCATGGGTGCACCACCGAAGCCGCCGATGCGCCACCTCGACAACTCGAACCCGGTGAAATGGGGATCGAGCAACAGGAGCTTGTACATGGCCGGCACCATCAGGGTGTGGGTCATTCCTTCCCTGGCGGCCAGTTGCAGGAAATGCTCCGCCTTGAAGACCGGCAGCACCAGCAGTGCAGCACCCGTTCCCACGACCGTCATGAGGTTGGCGATGAGGCCCGTGACGTGGGTCACCGGCACCGCCAGCATCGACCGGTCTGACTCGGTCAGCGCCATGCAGCTGATGAAATGCTGCACCGAATGCAAGACGTTGAAATGCGTCAGCATCGCGCCTTTGGGACGCCCGGTGGTGCCCGAGGTGTACAGAACGATGGCCGTGTCCTCTTCCTGCACCGGCTGCACATGGCTGCACGGTGGCTCCAGCAGCAGCTCGTCAAATCCGCAGTGAAGCCGTTGGTCAGCGGCGGCCAGGCCAGCCGGGGGATGCGGGTGGTGGGCCTCCACGACAGCCTGGTCATTGACCCAGACCGCCCATTGCAATGCAGGCGCATCGGTCGGACCGGGCAAGCGCTCGAGAAGGTTGGCGTCGCAGACCACACCACGAGCGCCGCAGTGCTGGATGATCCAGGCCAGGCCTTCCTTTTGTTCGCGCGGGCCCACGGCCACGGCCACCGCACCCAGCTGTTGCAATGCCAGCAGGGCCATCACAAAGCTCGGGTGGTTGCTCTGGTACAGAACCACCCGGTCACCGGGCTGCAGACCCAGTTTCAAAAATCCGCTGGCAGCACGCGCGGAAAGCCCGGCGAGTTCACGCCAGGTCCAGCGTTGGCCTTCGAAAACCATGGCCAGGCGCTCACCATGGCGCGCCACGGTGGCTTCCAGCATGGCATGCAGACTGCCCACACGGCCCGGAAAACACGGCAGCACGCGGTCACCAAAATGGGCTTCCCGGCGGCGCGGCGGCACCGCAAATCCGGCCCAGGGGCGCGTCAAGCCCGGGTCGGCTTCTGGTGCAGAGGCGCCGGTGGTCATGCCACTGCGCCACGAGGCGCCGCATTGGCGCCCCGCTCGATCACCACTTCCTGGTCGAGCATGGACGCTGCGTGATTGAGTTCAGACTGCGCAATCACCACCGTCATGTCTTTGCCGCGCAAACCAAAAATCACCTCCGAGAGGCGTTGTGACAAGGCGGGTGCCACCCCTTCAAACGGCTCGTCCAGCAACAGCAGGCGTGTGCCGACCGCCAGGGCGCGGGCCAGCGCCACCAGCTTTTGCTGACCGCCTGACAGCAGCAAGGCGCGCCGGTCTTTCATCTCCTTGAGCTCGGGCAGCACCTGGTAAACCATCGCGAGACGCTCCTGCGGCTGCAGGGTGGGCGAGACCCAGACAGGAATCAGGATGTTCTCCTCCACCGTCAGTTCGGGCACCAGACCACGGTCTTCGGGCATGTAGCCAATGCCCAGGGCGGCACGCGCATGGGGCGGCATCGCGGCCAGGTCTTTGCCGTCCCACATCAGACGGCCCTGCGTGGGCTTCAAGTGACCCATGACCGTGCGCAGCAGGGTGGTCTTGCCAGCCCCGTTGCGCCCGACCAGGCCCACCATCTGGCCCACGGGCACGTCCAGGGAGAAGCCTCGCAGGGCCTGGACGGACTGGATGGTGACGTGCACCGAATCGATTTGCAGCATGTCAGTGTCCCCGCTTGAGCGAACCCGTGACGTACCGCTGGACCTGGGGATCGTCCAGCACGGTCGAGGGTGGGTCATCCGCAATCACACGGCCGCTGTAGAACGCGATCACACGGTCCGAATACCGGGTGACGATCTCCATGTCGTGCTCGACGAACAAAACGGTCACCCGCTCGCTTGCCAGGGCCGCGCTGATGGTGTCCATCATCGGAAATTTTTCATCCACCGACACGCCGCTGGTGGGCTCGTCGAGCAGCAGCAGCTTGGGACGTCCGGTCAGCGCCATGGCAATGTCCAGCAGCTTGCGCACACCGCCGGGCAGCTCCGACACCCGGCGCTCGGCGTGCTCCTCGAGATTGAACTTGGAGAGCATCGCCATGGCCCGGTCGATCCGGCCGGCAGCATGGGCCGGGCGCCAGAACGACTGATGTCCATCGTTGCAGGCAGCGGCCACCAGCATGTTGTCCAGGGCAGTCATGTCCAGCGCCAGTTGCGGGATCTGGAACGAGCGTGCCACGCCCATGCCGGTGATCCGCCTCGGCCCCAGGCCTGCGATGGGTTGTCCATCCAGTTCGATCGTGCCGGCGTCGGGCTTGAGGTAGCCCGTCACCATGTTGACGAACGTGGTCTTGCCGGCGCCGTTGCTGCCGATCAGGCTGACCCGCTGGCCGGTGGGGATTTCAATGTTGACGTTGTCGGCGGCGGTCACCGCGCCAAAGGACTTCATCAGGCCTCGTGCCGACAGCATCGTCTGGGTCTGGGCGGTCGTCATGCGGAGTCTCCTTCGCGGCCAGTGGTCTTCTTTTTGCGTCTGTTCGTCCAGAGACTCCCCAGCCCCAGGGGCAGGAAGCGGATGACGACCAGCAGGAACAGCCCCATGGCCAGTTGCCAGGTGTTGGGGAAATACAGGTTCGAGAAAGAACGCACCACCTCGACCACGAACGAACCCAGGAACACCGCCAGCATGCTGTGGTGCCCCGCCAGAATGGCCACAAACACAAACTCGCCCGACGTCGTCCAATAGGCAAAGTTGGGTTCTATGTGGCCCAGCGACATGAGTGTGAGTGCGCCACCGACGCCTCCCATGAACGAAGCCAGCACGTAGTTGAGCGCCACCGCCCGCGACACCGATGCGCCCAGGTACTCCACCCGCAACTCGTTTTCACGAATCGCCAGCGACACCAGGCCGCGCACCGAGTCAACATAAATGCGCGCCAGGGTGGCCAGCACACCCACCACCAGCACGGCCACGCTGTACAGCAGCCAGTTGGATTGCTCGGACGCAATGCTCTGGCCAAACAGGGTGGGTCGGCTGACGTTGAAACCGTCCGAACCCCCCAGGGCTTCCGTCTTCACCAGGATGCCGTAGAGCACCATGGAGATGGCCAGCGTCAACATGGCGAAGAAGATGCCCCGGTAGCGCGACAGCAGGGGCGCGAACGGCAGTGCACACAGCACCGCCGCCCCGCCACCGATCAAGACCATCAGGAAGGCATCGGTGATGCCCAGGTGGTTGGCGGCCATGGCGCTGGCATAGCCGCCCACGGCAAACACAAAGCCCTGGCCGAACGACACCACTCCGATGCGCATCAGCAGCACGATGCCCAGCGACACCAGACCGTGCGAGAGCGCCATCGTCGACAGGAAGAGCAGCCACTTGGGCATCACCAGCCCGGCCGCCAGAAACAGCGCGGTGAGCACCGTGCCGATCAGGAGCGTTTTTTTCAAGCTGTTGGTCATCAGATCTTCCTCGCCTGGATGCGATGAAACAAACCCTCAGGCCGAAACATGAGCACGATGGCCATGGCGATGTAGATGCTGAAGAGTTCTGCCGCAGGCCAGGTGTGCACCGCCAGTGCACGGGCCAGCCCGACGATCACGGCACCGATCGCCGCACCCTCGATGCTGCCCAGGCCGCCAATGATCACCACCGCGAACGAGACGATGATCACGCCCGAGGCCAGCCCTGGCTGGACGGAAATCATGGGCGACGTCAGGGCGCCGGCCAGCGACGCCAGAAAGATGCCGAACATGAACGCCAGGGTGCAGACCCGCGACACGTTGATGCCCATGCTGGCCGCAATCTCGTTGCTGTGGATCACCGCCAGCACGATCTTGCCGGTGCGGGTGCGGTTCAGGCCCCACCACACACCCAGGCCACAGACGACGGCGAAACCGATCAGGATGAAGTCGTAGCCCACGTAAGACATGAGCCCGATGTCGAGCACACCGAACAGCATGTAGGGTTCGGTCACGTAGTACGGAACCGCGCCCCAGATCAGCTTGGTCACGTCTTCCAGGATCAGGAACAGCGCGTAGGTGACCAGCACCAGCAACACTTCATCGCGTCCGTAGAAAGAGCGCAGCAACACCCGTTCGACGAGGGGCGCGAGCAAGAGCGACACGGCCAGGGCCGCCAGCAGCATGAACAGCAGGGACCAGGCGGGTGACATGCCGGCACCCACCGACCAGGAAACAAAGGACGCGGTGACGTAAGCCCCGACCGCATAGAAGCTGCCGTGTGCAATGTTCAGGATTTTCAGGACGCCAAAAATCAGCGTCAGCCCCAGGGCCACGATGAAAAGCCAGGAGGCATAAATGATGCCGTCAAAAAGTATGGTGAGTGCAAGCATGTGGGATTCCGCCCGGGGTGGAGGATCGCTGGAGCCGGACGCAGCGCCATCGCTGCCGGCCGGGACAACTCACGCGCCCGACCGCACCCCGCCTGCGAACAGAGGGGGCACGGCACAGGCGATCGGCAAGGTCGTTGAAACGACTCAGGTCAGCACTTGGCGCCCTTGAAGCCGCTCTTGATCCAGTCTTCGGTCTTCATGTCGGCTGGCGGATTCACGCACTCGGCGGGGAATCGCATGATGTCCACCAGATCCACCCGCTTCTTCTCGGGGTTGTACTTGGTGGTCCCGATGGCGGTGTCCTGGATGGCCTGCTGCCCCTTGCCATTGACCATGCGGATCATGCCGGCAGGGGACTCCCAGGAGGAGCCGCGCAGGGCTGCAGCCAGTTGCTCGTGGTTGGGCTTCTTGCCACCGTTGGCGGCCATGGCCTTCTCGACCGCCAGCTTCAGGCCCAGCAGGCTTTGAGCCATGCGGTAGGGCGCCTGCACGGGGATGACCTTCTCGCGGTCTTCGTACAGCTTGAACCACCAGCGGTTCAGCGGCGTGTCGGGCGACATCAGGCCATACGCACCGCGAGCACCCAGGATCACGCCATCGGGCATCTTGTCGCCCAGACCCGGCAGCACATGGTCACCCGCCGACAGGACCAGCTGCGAGCGGCGCATGACACCGCGCGGACCCGCCTGCAGAATGAACGACTGCAGGTCGCCCCCCCAGAGACTGGAGTGCGTGACGCTGGCGGGCGAAGACAGCAACGAGGAGATTTCGGTGCCGTACTGGCCAGCACCGAACTTGGGACGCAGGTCCTGGCCCGTCTTGGCCTGCGGGAACAGCTGCTCCGCCGTCAGCTGGAAGTCCTTGAGCGAGTCGTGACCCCAGGCGTAGTCCTGGTTGATGTAGTTGATGGTCTCGACTTTGGCGTTTTTGGCTTTCAAGTAGCGACCGAGCGAGACGTTGTCCATCGCGGCGTGCGCGGCTGTGCGGAAGACATAGCTGTAGTCGCGCTCTTCAAAAATGCGGGGGGTTCCGCAGTCGTACAGGATCAGGAAACGCTTCATTTCCTCGGCCACGGGAGCCACCGCCAGGCAGTCGCCCGAACCGACATAGCCCACCACCGCGTCCACCTTCTCGCGGTCGTACAGGTTGCGCAGTTCCTGCACCTGTTTGGTGGCACCACCGGCCTCGTCCACATAGATGGCCTCGATGCGCATGCCACCAAAGCCCTTGGCGTTGTAGGGTGCCGGGGCCTGGCCGTTGTTGAAGGCCTCGACCAGCAGCTTGGCTCCGTTCACAGCCGGGATGCCGAAGCTGTCCGCCGCCTGGCCCGAGAGGAAACTGACAATACCGACCCGAAAAGTTTCCTGCGCCTGCACCTGGGTGGACAAGCCCGCCCCCAGCACCATCGCCGCAGCGACCGCCGACAGCTTCACCAACAATTTGTTCCGTCTCATCACTTGTCTCCTGTTTTTTTCAACCACCAGCACGGCCCTGCGGTGCAACGACAGCAGGGAACAATGACCAGATTTGCGCGCGCCCAGCCTGGCTGTTGAGCGCCACCATGTGGACCCAGATCTCCGTCTGATGGTCTTTGTGGTGGGTCATCCTATCGACCGCCCAAGGCCTGCCTTGTCCCTGCAGCGACATGGGGTTGACATCGGTCATGTGACCCCATGGAAACCCTAGGAGCCAACGCTCCCGGCCCTGTTGACGAACGTTCAGGACCCGTGTGAACCGCCCACAAGCGCCCCGAAAACAACGTCCGGGCGGTTGCGCGAGCTTGTAAGTCTTGGCGGTTCATGGGGCAACTAACACGACAAAAACGCTGGTGCATTGGCTTCGAAAAGCAAGCTTCGGCGCTATCGTCACGTTGGAGCGCAACAGGGTCGAAGACCCGGACGGGCTTTTTGTCATCGGCACCAGGTTTTACACAGGAGACTTGCACACATGACGTCCTCCAGGCAAGCGCCTCCAGCCTTTCCGTGGAGCTTCGGCCCCATCCGCGCCAAGGCGTGTGCTTGCAGCAGCGCCATGTGTCAGCGCCTGCACCAACGCGTGACAGACGATCTGTCGCGACGCAATTTTCTGGGTGGTGTGGCGGCCATGCTGGCGCCGTTCACCGTGCCCACGAATGCGGTGGCAGCGACCGCCCAGGCCGATGATCAGCGCCCTCTGCTGCTGACCAACTTGCGCCTGTTTGACGGCTCTGGCAAGCCCGTCAGGGACGGCGTGCAGGTGTTGGTGCAGGGCCAACGCATCAAAGAGCTGCTGCCCGCGTCGGCCACGGTGGAAGGCGCGCGTGTGCTGGACTGTCAGGGCAAGCTGGTGATGCCCGGCCTGATCGATGTTCACTGGCACACGATGCTGGCCGCGATTCCCCAGGTAGCCGCCATGACGTCGGATCTGGGCTACCTCTACCTGGCGGCAGGCCAGGAAGCGCAGCGCACGCTGATGCGCGGGTTCACGTCGGTGCGCGATGCAGGTGGACCGGCGTTTGCGCTCAAGCGCGCGATCGATGAAGGGCTGGTGGCCGGGCCGCGCATCTTCCCGAGCGGGGCCATGATTTCGCAAACCTCGGGCCATGGTGATTTCCGCCTGCGCAGCGATCTGCCGCGCGCTGACAACACGCCGCTGAGCTTGGTGGAGAGCACCGGCGTGGCGATGATTGCCGACGGCGAAGCCCAGGTGCTGCGCCGCGTTCGCGAGCAGTTGATGCTGGGCGCCACCCAGATCAAGATGATGGCCGGTGGCGGCGTGGCCTCCCAGTACGACCCACTGGACAGCACGCAGTTTTCCGAACGCGAACTGCGGGCCGGCGTGGAAGCGGCGAGCGACTGGAACACTTATGTGATGACGCACGTCTACACACCCAAAGGCATTCAGCGCTCCATCCGCTCAGGGGTGAAGTGCATCGAGCACGGGCAACTGGCCGACGAGGCCAGCGTGCGCATGATGCGCGACGAAGGTGTGTGGTGGAGTCTGCAGCCGTTCTTGCAGGACGAGGACAGCAACGTCTACCCCGACCCGGCCCGTCGGGCCAGCCAGAAGCAGGTGTCCGAAGGCACGGTCAACGCCTACGCCTTGGCGCAGAAACACGGCGTCAAGACGGGCTGGGGCACCGACGTTTTGTTCAATCCCAAAAACACCGCATCCCAGGGCCGTCAACTGGCCAAACTGACCCGCTTTTATGACCCGCTGACCCTGCTGGGCCAAGCCACGGGCACCAATGGCGAGCTGCTGGCCCTGTCGGGCATGCGAAACCCGTACCCGGGCGCGCTGGGGCGTATCGCGTCAGGCGCCTGGGCCGATCTGCTGGTGGCCGATGGGAATCCCGCTGCCAACCTCGATTTTCTGGCCGACCCGGAGAAGAACCTGCGCGTGATCATGAAGGACGGCAGGATCCACAAGAACACGCTTTGAAGGATGTGCGACTCTTCAGGTGAAGCGCCCGCGGTTTCCTGGAAGCCTGTTGGTCCAAGTGAGGCCGCCGACCATGTCGCCTTTCGTGGCCCTACGTCCGATCCAGGGAATGCTTCCCGTGCCGGGCCGCCAGAAGCTGTTGCACGACGCTTGCAAGCTCCTCAAAAGCATCCTGTTTTGGAATCAGCCTGGCAACCCCCACTTGCGCTGCTTCGTCTCGCAGTTGCTCGGAGATGTCCCCGGAGACGATCACGACGGGCAGATCGGGTCTGAGCTGCACCACCGATCGGGCGATTTGCAGACCCGACATGTCGGGCATGTTGAAGTCGGACAGCACCAGGTCGAAACGATGCGGGTCCTTCTTGAGCGTTTCAATGGCGGCCTGGGGGTCCCGCACCGCCGTCACGCGGTAGCCAGCTCGGTGCAGCAGGCGACCGACCATCTGGATCATCAAGTCTTCATCGTCGATGTAGAGGATGTGCTCGCCTTGCCCGCGCAGCACGTCCACGGCAGGCACAGGCGTTTGCTCGGAGACTCCGGCAGCTTCGGTCTGAAGCGGAAGATAGACGCACATCGTGGTGCCACGACCCACTGTGCTGTCCACGGTGATGGCCCCTGCGTGCGCGATGACGATTCCGTGCACGACCGACAATCCGAGCCCCGTGCCCTCACCCACCTTGCGGGTGGTGAAGAAGGGCTCGAAGATGCGCGCGCGGGTGGCGGCGTCCATTCCAGCCCCGTCATCAGCCACCGACAGGCGTGCGTAGGGTCCGGGCGTCAGCCCGTCGGTGGCGTGCAGCCCGTCCAGCGTGACAACATGTTCATCGACGCTGATCACGACCCGCGCCTCGCCCGCCTTGGAAGCATGCCAGGCGTTGGTGCACAGGTTCACCAGAACCTGCTCGATCTGCGTCGCATCGACGCGCACGTGCGTGGGCTCGATCGGCATCCTGGACTCCAGCACGACGCCGGCGGGCAATGTGGAGCGCAACAGCTGCAATGTCTCAAGAACAATGGGCTGCAGGGACTGATGGACGAGCTTGGGCGGTTGTCGGCGGCTGAAGGCCAGTATCTGGCTCACGAGGTCACGTGCGCGCAGTGCGGCTTTGCTGATCTGGTCGACGCTCTCGCGGGCGGGATGATCCGGCTCCAGATCCTCGCGTGCCAGCGATACGTTGCCGAGAATCGCCCCGACGATGTTGTTGAAGTCATGCGCAATGCCCCCCGCCAGCGTGCCGAGCGACTCCATTTTTTGTGACTGCCGCAGCTGCTCAAGCAACACCCGGCGGATGGCATCGGCATTGACACGGTCGGTGATGTCGATTCGCACGCCGATGAGTCGATACGGCTGTCCCTCGTCGTCGTACAAGAACTGCCCGATGAAGTCCATCCACACCTCGACTCCGTCATCCCCACGCACCTGCTGGTTGCTGACAAACGGGCTGCGTGTCGTTCGCGCATGGGCAAGTGCGCCGTCCAGCCGGGTGCGGTCTTCTGCGGAGAGTTTTGCCAGAAAGTCGGCGTGTGCAATGGCTCGAACGCCGCTCTCTTGATGTGAAGTGACCACGTTGGTTGCAAGATCCCATTCGAGCAGCTCCACCTTGGCCGCCTTTGCAGCCAGGGTCCAGCGGTCATTGCTGTCGCGAAGGGACCGTTCGACGTTGGCAACTCGGCCGAAGATCGCGTGGACCAGCAGCGACCCGCCCCCGGCGAGCAGCAAGGACAGTCCCACCGTGAAAAATCCAACGATGCGCTGAGTGGAACGGGAAGCCTCACCCAATGAATCCGAGAATCTCCGGGCAACAACGGTCAGACGGGCATTGGACTGGAGCATGCTTTCCCGCAGCGCGACAAACTCGCTCTTCCCGGAACCCGCTCGCACGGCGTCCCTCAACTGTTCGGCGATCAGCATGAGCCGATCCAGTTCGGCATCGCCCTCTTCCCAGATGTCGATGGTGCGGGCCATGAAATCAACATGGCGAAAGCGCAGGAACAGATCGATCATCGGCTCGACATCGTCGGGTCGGTTGCCCCCTTGCAAGAATCCCCGCCGGGCGGCTTCACGATCCGGCACCGCCGCGTCCAGGGCTTCTCTGGCGATGCGGTCGCCCAAGGGGATCGACAGGGCTCTTTCGAATCGCGCGAAGTCTGCCGTGTCGTGGGTTTCGGCGTAGAGAAGCAGGCTGAAGCTGGCGTCTTTCTGACCCTTGGACCAGAGGCTTTCCCCACCCACGTAGGCCCTCACGGCGGAAAGCACCTGCATGCTGACAACGTTCAGCAGCGCCAGCGTGATCACCACCATCAAGAGCGCCGCCGTGACTGGCCAGCGAGCGCGTCGGGTTTGTTGAAGGGTCTGCACTGTCGAGAGGCTCTGGCCGATGGCTGTGACGGTTGATTGACGGGGTCAATACAGCTTTATCGGTCAGGTCGACTGCTCCTTTAGCAGGGGACAGGCGGTCTCGGCGGCCCGCGCTGCGATCAAAGTCACGATGTCCCAAAAAAAACGCCCCGTTCGGGGCGTCCAGATTGGTGTGCGCAAAGGCTTGTCAGTGCGGATGGCCCTGACCATCGACCGGCGCGAAGCCGGATCTCTGCAGCCATTCGAGTCCGGCCGAGGTGCCACCAGACACCGCGCCTCGCGCTGGCCGGTATTCGCAGCCCACCCACCCCTCCCAGCCGCAGGCGGCAGACACCTCGTCGATCACGCCGAACAGGTAGGGGTGGTTCAGCTCGCCCAGATCGGGCTCGTGCCGCATGGGAACGCCGGCGATCTGGAAGTGGCCGACGCGACCCGTGGGCAGGTACTGGCGGATCTTCATGGCCACATCGCCTTCGACGATCTGGCAGTGGTAGAGGTCGAACTGCACTTTGAGGTTGGGCAGGCCGATCGCCTGCACGACGCGGTCCGCTTCGTCCTGCCGGTTGAGGAAGAAGCCCGGGATGTCGCGGGTGTTGATGGGTTCGATCAGCACGTCACGACCGGCTGTGCCCGCCATGTCGGCGGCCCAGGCCAGGTTGGCCTCGTAGGTGGCTTGCAGTGCCGCGCGCTCGGCACCCGTGGGCGTGAGGCCGGCCATGACGTGGATGCGGGGACAGTTCAATGCCTGTGCGTAGTCCAGTGCCTGGGCAAAGCCGGCGCGGAACTCGGCTTCGCGCCCGGGGAGGCAGGCCAGTCCACGCTCTCCCGCAGCCCAGTCGCCCGGCGGCGCATTGAACAGCACCTGCTGCAGGCCGTGGTCCTGCAGGCGCTGGGCAATGTCAGCTGCGGCGAAGTCGTAGGGGAACAAATACTCGACCCCCCGAAATCCGTCGGCTGCTGCGGCGGCAAAGCGGTCAAGGAAGGTGTGCTCGTTGTAGAGCATCGAGAGGTTGGCGGCGAAGCGGGGCATGGGGTTCTCTTCTTGTCAAAAGTCGGCTACCAAGAGGCGCCGAACTGCTGGCGCAGTTCGTCGATCTGGTCGGCGTTGAGGGGCGCGGCGCGCGTGAGCAGCCACAGGCGTGCGGTCTCTTCCAGCTCTTCCAGCACGGCGCTGGCTTCGGCCGGGGAGTGGTGCCACACGTTGGGGCCCAGGCGCTCCAGCATCACGGCGCGGATCGGTGTGCCCCCTGCCTGCATCTGCGACATGCGCTGCGCCACCTGCTCACCCACCGCCGGGTCGCCCGGGCGGTGGTAGGGGATGAGCGGCACGTGGCCCACCTTCATCACGAAGTACGGCGTGATGGGCGGCAGGAGATCGTCGCAGCCCGGGTCGTCGGAGCGCCAGCTTCGGGCCAGCGACACCGCCACGAGGTGTGTGGAGTGGGTGTGGATCACGCAGCGCGCTTCGGCGTCGGCGCCGTAGATGCGGCGGTGCAGCGTCAGGGTTTTGGACGCGCGGTCGCCGCCGGTCTGGACACCGTCTTCGTTGACACGGGCCAGGCGGGCCGGGTCGAGTGTCCCGAGGCAGGCGTCGGTGGGGGTGATGAGGTAACCGCCGTCGGGCAGGCGCACGCTGATGTTGCCGGCTGTGGCGTGCACATAACCACGCGCAAACAGCGAAGCACCGACGCGGCAGATCTCCTCCCGAAGTTCTGTTTCTGTCATGGCAGCGAAGCCAGCTGTGTGAAAGCCTTGGAAAAGAAATCGGTGCTGCCGAAGTTGCCCGACTTCAGCGCGACGTGCACCGGCTCGCCGGGGCACAGCGGCGAGTCCACTGCGGTCCAGGGCACGCCGGGGTCGATCTGCGGACCGATGCTCATGCGCTGCACGCCCAGCGCCTGCACCACCGCACCCGAGGTCTCGCCACCGGCCACCAGCAACTGGCGCACGCCGCGCTGCACCAGACCAGCGGCGATGCGGGAGAGTGTGTGTTCCACCATCTCGCCGGCGCGGGCCACGCCCAGGCGATCCTGCACCGCGCGCACAGCCGCCGGTTCGGCGGAGGCATACAGCAGCACGGGGCCACCAGCCAGCAGCGGCTCGGCCCAGGCGAGGGCCTGTGCGGCCACGTCCTCGCCAGCGGCGATCGACAGCGGATCGATGGCCATGCTGGGCCGACCGCTGCGTTTGAAGTGCAGCACCTGCGCGTTGGTGGCGACCGAGCAGCTGCCCGACACCACCGCCTGCAAGCCCCGTGCGGGTGGCAGCGCGTCGGCACGCACCCCGGCACCGTGGGCTCGCAGTTGTGGCCAGTTCTGCGGCAGGCCGATGGCGATGCCCGAACCGGCGGTGACCAGCGGCATGCGGGCCAGCGCCTGGCCGATCAACATGAGATCGTCGTTGCTCACCGCGTCCACCACCGCCACGCCCACGCCATCGGCTTGCAGCGCTGCGAACCGTTCGCGGATCGCCTGCGCTCCGGCGGCCACCACGTCGTGCGGCACCAGGCCCACCTTGCGGCGCGTCTGCGACTGCATCACCCGCACCAGGTTGGCGTCGGTCATGGGGGTGAGCGGGTGGTGGCGCATGCCGCTGTCGGACAGCAGCACGTCGCCCACGAACAGGTGTCCCTTGAACACCGTGCGCTGGTTCACCGGGAAGGCCGGGCAGGCGATGGTGAAGCCCTGGCCGGGGCCGTGCAGCGCGTCCAGCAACGCTTCCGTGACCGGACCGATGTTGCCTTGGGCGGTGGAGTCGAAGGTGGAGCAGTACTTGAAATAGACCTGCTCAACACCTTGCGCCTGCAACCAGCGCAACGCGGCCAGCGACTGCTCCACGGCCTGGGCTGCCGGCACGGTGCGCGACTTGAGCGCGACCACGATGGCGTCGGTCTGCAGCGGCGCGCCGTCCTGCGGCACGCCGATGGTCTGCACACAGCGCATGCCGGCGCGCACCAGGTTGTTGGCCAGGTCGGTGGCGCCGGTGAAGTCGTCGGCGATGCAGCCCATCAGGGGGTGGCTCATGCGTTGTCTCTCAGATCAAGGGCAGGTGGATGGCGTCGCGGTACTCGCGCACGTACTGCGCCACCAGCGCGTCCACCGAAGCGTCGGGCAGCAGGCCCAGGCCGCGTGCTCGCGCGGCCTCGAAGCGGCTGGGCCAGGCACCCACGATGGCGGCCACACGGTCGTCGGGCTGCCAGTCCAGCAGGTCCAGCGCAGCCGGACCGGCCACGCGGCCGAGCGCGGCAGCGATGTCACCCACGGTGGTGCTGAGCGCAGGCAGGTTGAGCGCGGTGCGCGGGCCCCAGGCCTGGGCACCGGTGGTGAGCGCGGCCAAGAGGCCGGCGATGGTGCTGGCGGGCGAGGCCAGGGCCACAGCGGTCCCGGCCGAGACCGGTACGCAGGCCCGCAGTCCCGCCAGCGGCTCGCGCACCATGCCGCTCAGGAAGCCCGAGGCAGCGCCGTTGGGCCGGCCCGGGCGGATGGCCACGGTCATCAGGCGCACATTGCGCGCCTGCACCAGGCTGCGGCGGCCAAAGTCGGCCACCAGCTGTTCGCCCACGAACTTCTGGACGCCGTAGCTGCCCTGCGGCGCGGGCAAGGTGTCGTCGGCGATGACCGCCGGCATGGGCAGGCCCGGCATGCCGCCGAACACCGCCACCGAACTCGCGTAGACGAACAGCGGCGCGTGGCCAGCAACGCGCGCGGCCTGCAGCAAGGCCAGCGTGGTGTCGATGTTGCTGCGCAGGCCCAGTTCGAGGTCGCGCTCACAGTCGCCGCTGACCGCCGCAGCCAGGTGCACCACGGCGTGGATGCCGTTCAGTGCGAGCTCGCCGCTGGTCAGCAGGTTCAGCAGGTCGCCGGTGAACGCGTGCACGCGGGCGTCGGCGGTGAGGTCGGCTGGCGGCGGCACGAGATCGGTCAACCAGAGCTGCTCCAGTGTCTGCGGTGCACCGCCGCCCAGAGACAGGCCGGGAAGCGCCAGGAGTTCGCGCGCGAGCCGTGCGCCCAGAAAGCCGCTGCCGCCGGTGATGAGGATTCGCATGGTGTTGTCTTTCAGGCGGCCGAGGGCAAGGTGATGCCCGGGAAGATCTTGATCACGGCGGAGTCGTCTTCTTTGGCGTACCCCGCCGTCGAGGCCTGCATGAACATCTGGTGCGCGGTGGCCGACAGCGGCAGCGGAAACTTGGTGGCGCGCGCGGTGTCGAGCACCAGGCCCAGGTCCTTGACGAAGATGTCCACGGCGGAGAGCGGCGTGTAGTCGGCCGCGAGCACGTGGGCCATGCGGTTCTCGAACATCCAGCTGTTGCCCGCGCTGTGGGTGATGACCTCGTAGATGTCCTGCGCCTTCACCCCTTCGCGCAGGCCCAGGGCCATGGCTTCGGCGGCGGCGGCGATGTGCACGCCCGCCAGGAGCTGGTTGATGATCTTGACCTTGCTGCCGTTGCCCGCTGTGTCCCCCAGGCGGTAGACCTTGGCCGCCATCGCGTCGAGCGCATTGCCGGCCTTGGCGTACGCCGCGGGTGTGCCGGCGGTCATCATGGTCATTTCGCCCGAGGCGGCCTTGGCCGCGCCGCCGGAGATCGGCGCATCCAGGTACAGCACACCTTGTGCGGCCAGACGCCCTTCAAGCTGCACCGACCAGTTCGGGTCCACCGTCGAGCACATGACGAACAGGCTGCCGGGCCGCAGGGCCGCCGCAGCACCGTGGGCGCCGAACAGCACGTCTTCGGTCTGCGCAGCATTGACCACCACGCTGACGATCACCTCGCAGTGCGCGGCCAGTTCGGCCGGGCTGGCGCAGGCCACGCCGCCGTCGGCCGCGAAGGCCTGGGCCGCTTCAGGGCGCACGTCGCACACGTGCACGTTCCAGCCCGCGCGGCGCAGCGAGCTGGCCATGCCGCGCCCCATGGCGCCGAGGCCCACCACGCCGATGTTTGCGCCAATGTTCTTGTCTGTCATGAGAGATAGCTCCGTGTCGGTCACCTGAAGCCCAGCGCCTGCGGGACCCACGTGGTCAGGGATGGAATGAAGGTCAACAGCATGAGGATCAGGCCGTGCACCCACAGGAAAGGTTTGAGTTCGCGCGTCAGCGCCGACAGCGACACCTTGGACACGTTGGAGGTCACGAACAGCAGGCCGCCCACCGGCGGCGTGATCATGCCCAGCGTGAGGTTGTAGATGACCACCATGGCGAAATGCACCGGGTCGATGCCGAGCTTGGCCGCCACCGGCGCCAGGATCGGCACCAGCACCATCACACCCGGCAGCGGCTCGATGAAGATGCCGAAGATCAGCAGGAATATGTTGACCGCGATCAGGAAGGTCACCGCATTGAAGTTCTGGGCGGCCATCCAGTCGGCCAGTTGCAGCGGCAGCCCGTCGATGGTCAGCACCCAGGCGAAAGCGTTGGACATGCCGATGATGATCAGCACCGACGCGGTGAGCAATGCCGAGCGCGAGAGGATGTCGGGCAGGGCCTGCCAGCGCAGCGTGCGGTAGATGAACTTGCCACAGACCAGCGCGTAGGCCACGGCCACCACCGAGGCTTCGGTGGGCGTGAACCAGCCCGCCCGCATGCCGCCGAGGATGAGCACCGGCAGCATCAGTGCCGGCAGCGCGCGCCAGGTGGTCTCCAGTTTGTCGGCCCAACTGGTGATGTCGTCATCGCCCCGGTAATTGCGCTTGTTGGACACGCGCCAGTTCACGGCGGCCATGCCGGCGGCGATCAGGAAGCCGGGCACGAAGCCCGCCACGAACAGCGCGCCCACCGACACCGCTTCGTCCTGCAGCGCGTAGATGATCATGATGATCGAGGGCGGAATGATGGGCCCGACGATGGCGGTGGCAGCTGTGAGCGCGGCCGCGTACGAGCGGTCGTAGCCGGCCTTGTCCATCATGCGGATCATCATGGCGCCGGGGCCGGCTGCGTCGGCCAGGGCCGAGCCGGAGATGCCCGAGAAGAAGGTGAGCGAAACCACGTTGGTGTAACCCAGGCCGCCCCGGCGGTGACCGACGAACTGCGCCGCGAACTTGAGCAGCACCTCCGTCAACGACCCCCCGCTCATGATCTCGGCCGCGAGAATGAAGAAGGGCACCGCCATCAGCGGAAAGCTGTCCACACCTTCGTAGGTCTGCTTGAGCATGACGAACGAAGGGAAATCGCTGGCGAACACCACGGCGGCCAGGGTCGAGATGCCGAGCGCGAACGCCACCGGCATGCCGATCGCCAGCAGGATGATGGCGCTCAAGATGAGGATGAGGCTCAGGCTCATAGGGAAGCGCTCGCGTTGGCGTCGAAGTGGGCGTCTTCGGCGAAGCGCCGTTCAGACAAGTAACTGCGCAGCACGAAGAAGAAGTGCAGGATCAGCAGCAGCCCGCCCACGGGCATCGCCGCATACACCCAGGCCATGGAGATCTGGGTGGTGGGCGTCATCTGGAACTGCGCCCGCTCCAGATACAGCGCACCGCCCCAGACCATGAACCCGAAAAAGCCGAACAGCAGCACGGCGATCAGCACCCGCAGCCCTTTGGCCCAGGCCGTGGGCAGAGCCTCTTGCAGGTTGTCCACGGCGATGTGGCCACCGTAGCGCAGCACCGGGCCGGCACCGAGGAAGGTCAGCCACACCATGAGGTAGCGGGCCACCTCCTCGGCCCATTCGATGGACGCGCTGGTGGTGTAGCGCAGCACCACGTTGGCGAAGACGATCAGGGCCATGGCCGCCAGCAAGCCGATGAGGGCGTAGCGGTTCAGGCGCATCAGCGCATGTTCAAAAGCGTCCATGGGGATCGTCTCGCAGCGGTTTTACTTGACGGCCTGGATGGCGGCGATCTTGTCGGCGCCGAATTCCTTGGCGTAGTTGGCGTAGGCGGGCTTGGTGGCGTCCCGGAAGCTCGCGCCATTGACCTGCTTGACCACCTGCATGCCGTCTTTTTCCAGTTGGGCGATGCCGTTGGCTTCGTCATCGTTCACCTTCTTGCGGGTGGCGACCACGCTGGCCTTGGCCGCGTTGGAGAAGACCACTTTGTCGGCGTCAGACAGCTTGTTCCACACGCGTGGCGATGTCAGCAGCAGTGCTGGCGAATACACGTGGCCGGTCAGCGAAAGGTGCTTCTGGACCTGCGAGAACTTGGACGCCAGGATCACCGGAATCGGGTTCTCCTGCCCGTCCACCACGCCTTGCTGCAGCGCGCCGAACACCTCTGGAAACGCCATGGGCGTGGGCAGGATGCCGAAGGTGCGGTAACCCTCCATGTGCACCTTGTTCTCCATCGTGCGCATCTTCAGGCCGGCAGCGTCCGACGCACTGACGATGGGGCGCTTGTTGTTCGTCATGTGGCGAAAACCGTTTTCGCTCCAGGCCAGGGCCACCAGGCCATGGCTGGGGAACTTGGCCAGCATGTCCTGCCCGATGGCACCGTCCAGCACCTTGCGGGCGTGGTCGTAGTCGCGGAACAGGAACGGCACGTCCACGATCTTGATCTCGGGCACGAAGTTGCCCACCGGACCCGTGGAGGTCAGCACCAGATCCTGCGTGCCCAGTTGCACGGCTTCGATCTCTTCACGCTCACCCCCCAGGGCGCTGGCCGGAAACACCTGGCACTTGTAGCGACCCGCCGTGCCTTTTTCGATCTCTTCGCAGAACTTGGTGGCGCCCACGTCGTAATGCGATCCCTTGGCCAGCACGTGGCCGAGTTTCAGGACGGTCTGGGCCTGGACCGGAGCCGCAGCGAACAACAATGCGCTGCCGATGGCGGCGCCGAACAGCTTGAGGGATTGCGTGGACATCAGGGGTCTCCTTCTGGAATGGATGAAATTGCAACCCTTGATCTGTACGGTCGTCAGGTTGTCATACAAATTCTAGAAGTACCCAGGCACTTTTCAATTCCGGGTAAACCCGGGGCGGGCGTCAGCGGCGGCGTGCCCGGCTCGGAGCGCTCTGCTGCTGGCCCAGTTCGGCGCGCAAGTGGTCTGCGAGCTGCTGGCCGTGTTTTGCCCAGAAGGCCGGGTCTGCCTGGCCGATGCGGCGCGCCGCGTTCACCATGTGGTTGGCACCCGCCTGGCGCGCCTGGGCGACGTCCCCGGCCTCGATGGCCGCCACGATCGCGCTGTGCTCTTCGTGCACTTCGGTCTCCAGGTCGGCGCGCGTCGCTTCATTGGCCCGGGTCACGCGGGTGGCGTCGAGCAGAAAACGGTTGAGGTACGCCAGCGTGGACAGCAGAAAAGGGTTGCTCGAAGCCTGGGCGATGGCGGTGTGGAAAGCCACATCCTCCTGCACGCCGTCGCCACCGGCCTTGACGGCCTTGCCCAGTGCATGCAGGGCCTGCTTGATGTGTTTGACGGATTGCGGCGTGCGGCGGGCCGCTGCCAGCGCAGCCGACTCCGCCTCCAGCGCACGCCGCACCTCGACCATCTGGATCACGGCATCGACCGACCCATCAGGCTCCAGCGAGAACTGCTCCAGCGCCTGCTTCGATGACGCCAGGACAAAAGCACCCGACCCCTGCCGCGACTCGACCAGCCCCAGCGTCTTCAAGCGCGACAGGGCCTCCCGCACCACGGTGCGGCTCACACCAAACCGCTCGACAAGCGCCTGCTCGGTGGGCAGCTTTTGACCCGCGCTCAACTGCCCGTCACGGATGCTGACCGCCAGTGCATCCGCCAGCTGCTCGGAGAGCCTGGCACCCACGCGCAGCGCAGGCATGTTGTCGAAGGGCGCATGGGGGCTGTCTTGCAGGGGCATGGGAGTCGGGGTTTTTCAAAGCTGTATGACAACAATATAAACCTTGTTGCGTGCAGCGGCCAACGCGGGCGTTGATCGAACTCAACGGTGTGCGCACCCGACGGTCATAGATTGGTCGTCTTCGCCTTGAAAGGACCTGTCATGAAAAAGCAGTGGATTCTGGTGGCCAACGGGTCCCTCGCCCGCATCTTCTGCCGCACCGGTGTGGGCGATCCGCTGGTGGCGCTGGAGACCATCGATTTCCCCGGAGGCCGCCTCAAGGGAAGCGATATCGAGCGCGACCGCCAGGGCCACGAGAGCAGCGACAACAGCAGCGCTGCGGCGCACTTCGAGCCGCACACCAGCACACGCAAGAAGGTGTTGCACCAGTTCGCCCGTGAACTGGCCGCGCGGCTGGAGGAAGGCCTGGTCGACGGCGAATACGACGCCTTCTGGCTCACCGCCTCCGGACCCTTGCTGGGGGAGCTCAAGGCCGCCCTGAACCCGGCCGTGGCCGCCCGGCTGAAGTGGGCGCACGATGCCGACTTCACCAGCCTGGACATCGACACCATCGAGACCAGGATCCACGCGCTCGCTGGCCCCTGCATCCCGCCATGAACCCGACAGCCTGCGGGCTGCGCAAGCCCTTTGCCAACCGCACCCAGGCCGGGCAGGCGCTGGCCGACGAATTGCTCGGCATGAACCTCACGCCTCCTCTGGTGGTGCTGGCCCTGCCGCGTGGCGGTGTGCCCGTGGCTGCCGAGATCGCCCGCGCGCTGGACACCGTGCAAACGCCGCGCCAGCCCCGCTGAAGCGGCTCAGGTCGGCGGTATCGGCTCCGTGGCAAAGCTGACCAGCACCAGGCCGGCGGCGCCGCTCTGGTCGGCCACGCGGCGCGTGCGCACACGCAGGTGCTGCACGCCGATGCCGGGAAAGTCGCGGCTCACCAGCCGGTCTTCTCCCGGGCGCTGGCCGGGTGACGGACCATCGAGCAGCTCGTGCATCGCGGCAAAGTCCCACTGCCCCTGGCCGATGTCGTAGAACGCCCGGCCCAGCGTGTTGGCGGCCTGTCCGCCGAACAGCTTCAAAAAGGCCCGGTTGGCGGTGAGCACCTGCAGTTGCTGATCAAGCACCACCAACGGCTCGTACGCGGTGTCCACGACCGCCTCGGCCAGGTCGCGCGCCTGGCGCATGGCCAGGGCCAGCACCCGCTCGGTCACGTCATTGAAGGTGAGCACCACGCCGTCGATCACGTTGTCCGTGGTGCGGTAGGGCTTGATGCGCACGAGAAAACAGGTGCTGCCTGCGGTGCGCACCTCGCGCTCCACCGGTGTGAGCGTGTCCAGCACGGCCTGGGCGTCGGTGAGCAGGTCCACGTCCTGGAGCTCGCAGCGGATGTCAGACAACGGTCGCCCCACGTCGGAGAGCGCCAGGCGGTAAACCGCGGTGGCGTCTCGCGTGAAGCGGCGGATCAGCATCCGGCGATCGAGAAAGATCGAGCCCACGCTGATGTTGTCCAGCAGGTTCTTCATGTCGTCCTGCATGCCGGTGAGCTGCTCCACCTTGGTCTGCAGCTCGGAGTTCACCGTGACCAGTTCCTCGTTCACCGACTGCAGCTCTTCCTTCGAGGTTTCCAGCTCTTCGTTGGTCGATTGCAGCTCTTCGTTGGTCGACTGCAATTCCTCGTTGGTGGACTGCAGCTCCTCGTTGGAAATCTGCTGCTCCTCGACCATGGCGCCCAGCGTCTGCTTGCTGAGCATGAGCTCGTGTTCCAGTGCCAGCACGCGCTGTGCTTCGGTGCTGGCGCTGGCCTTGCGCCGGCGCGCCGGGCTGCGCGTGGACGCGTGTTCCTGCTCCTGAAAACTGAACAGCAGCAAATTGCGGCTGGGCGCGTGGCCAACGAGCGCGCGCACGCTCAGGGTCACCGTGCGCACCTCACCGTCCACCTTGATCGACACGTCACGGCTGAAGCTGGTGAGGCCACCCGCGGCCGCTTTCTGCAAGGCGTCGCGCACATCCAGCTGCAGGCTCTCGTTGGCCATGTCCACCACGTTGTGCGTGGGCTGCCCCGGCGCCAGGCGCAGGTACTGACCGGTCTCGCCATGCACAAACAGAATGTCGCCCTGCGCATCCGTGAGCACCGAGGCCGGGGCAAAGGTCTGCAGCAGCGTGCGCCGGGCCAGGTCGGCCGCAGCGGTTTCGCGCGGCTTGACCACCGCCGCCGGCACCACCGCGCCCTGCCCGTCCGTGGTCCATGACAGGCGGCTGCTGATCACCGCGCGACGCGAGGCGACGGTGGGCCGGGCGCGGTAGATGTTGAGCCGGCGGTCCAGCGCTTCAAACAGTTCGCCGTGGCTGCCGATGCTCTCGGACGGCGAGAGGCACAACACGCCGCCGGGGCGCAAGGCGTAGTGAAAGATCGGCACCAGCCGCTCCTGCAGATCGGGCTCCAGGTAGATCAGCAGGTTGCGGCAGGTCAGCAGGTCGAGCCGGGTGAACGGCGGGTCCTTGATCACGCTCTGCACCGCGAACACCACCATCTCGCGGATCTCCTTGCGCACGCGGAAACCGCCCTCCTCCTTGACGAAGAAACGGCGCAAGCGCTCGGGGGTCACGTCCTGTGCGATGTTGGGCGGGTACAGGCCGGCTCGGGCCACCGTGATGGCGTCGGCGTCGATGTCGGTGCCGTAGATCAGCACCGGCCAGTCGCGCTTGTGCTCGTCGGCCAGCTCGCGCAACACCATGGCCACCGAGTAGGCCTCTTCGCCTGTGGCACAACCCGCCACCCACACGCGCAGGGCTTCACTCTCGGAGCGGTGGGACAGCAGTGTGGGCAGCACATCGCGCTTGAGCATCTCGAACACGGCCGCATCGCGGAAGAAGCTGGTCACGTTGATCAGCATCTCGCGAAACAGCATCTGCACCTCGGGCGGGTGCTCCTTGAGGAAGCGTTCGTAGCTGGCGAGGTCGTCGATGCCTTGCTGCGTCATGCGCCGCTCGATGCGACGGCCCAGCGTGCTTTTCTTGTACTGCGAAAAATCGTGTCCGGTGCCCAGGCGCAACTGCATGAGCACACCCGAAAGCCGGCTTGAAGCCTCACCGCCGTCGGCACCCACCGGCCTGGAGCCCAGGCGCCGCGCATGCGCCAGCAGCAGCGCCGGCATGGCCTCCACCGCCAGGGCCTGGGTGGCAAAACCCGACTTCAGCGCGCTGGCGGGCATGCCGTCAAAACGCGCGGTGGAAGGCTCCTGCACCAGCCCCAGGCCGCCCGCGCCATGGATGGCGCGAATGCCCAGCGTGCCGTCGGTGCCGGTGCCCGAGAGGATGATGCCCACCGCCGCCTCGGCACGGTCGGCGGCCAGCGCGCGAAAAAAGCTGTCGATGGGCAGGTGGCGCCCGCGCGGCTCGCTGGGCAGGCTCAGACCGAGCACGCCACGGGTGATCACCATGTCGCGGTTGGGCGGGATCACGTGCACGCGGTTGGGCAACACGTCCATGCCGTCGGTGGCTTCCACCACCGGCATGGCGGTGCTGCGCTGCAGGATCTCGGCCAGGATGCTGGGGTGGGTGGGATCCAGGTGCTGTACCAGCACAAAGCCCATGCCGCTGTCCCCGGGCATGGCGCGCAGGAACTGCTCGAACGCCTCCAGTCCGCCGGCCGACGCGCCCAGCGCCACCACCGGCGATCCCAACGCCGTCCCTGGTGCGGCATCCGGGGCGTGAGCGCTACCGCCGCCGGGCGGCACTTGCTGTTTTTTCATGACCATGTCCGCTCCTCGATGCCCGGTATTGTCGCCCGGGCAGGGTGCTCGCTCGTTCAGCCGCGATCGGGTGTTGTGCCCAGTTCCGCCTTGCCGATCTGGTGCTCCAGACCAAAGCGGATCAGCGCGGCGGTGCTGTCGAGCTGGAGCTTTTCGAGGATGCGCGTCTTGTGCGTGCTCACCGTCTTGATGGACAGGTGCAGCGCCTCGGCGATGTCCACCAGGCGCTCGCCAGCCACGATGCGCTGCAGGATTTCAAGCTCGCGGTTGGACAACACACCGAGGTGGGACACGGTGCGCCGTCCGTTGAGCTGCTGCACGACACGCTCGGCCAGCACCGAGGTGACGAACACCCCGCCCGAGGCCACCTTGCGCACGGCGGCGACCAGCTCTTCGCTGGCGCTGTCTTTGGTCACATAGCCGCTGGCGCCGGCCTGGAAGGCGCGCAGCGCGTACTGCTCCTCGCTGTGCATGGTCAGCACCAGCACGGCCACGCCGGGGAAACCTTCCCGGATGCGGTGCACCAGATCCAGCCCGCTCATGCCGGGCAGCGACAGATCGGCAATGACCAGGTCGAACGACTCGCGGCGCAGGCATTCGAGCGCCTGGAACGCCGTGCCTGCCTCGGTGATGGACCACCGGTTGCCCTGCGGATCGAGCAGGCGCTTGAGCCCCTCGCGCACCACGGTGTGGTCGTCCACCAGCAGCAGGCGAAGCTGGATCTGCGCCGTGGCGTCGTTCATGTCGGTCGCCCCGCCCGGTCGACCGGGGTGTCCTTCAAGTCCAGGTTCTGCGTCAGCCGCAGGCCAATCCAGCCCGAGGCGTCGGGTGTTGCGTCGAACTCCAGCCGTCCGCCCAAGAGGCGGGCCCGGTGTTCCAGAATCTGCGACGGCTCCGACCGCACATCCAGGCGCCACGGGGTCTTGAGCTCGACGCCTCGCGCGCGCAGGTCGAGGATGAACTGGCCCAGTGGGCGCTGCACATCGATGACGAGCTCCGAAGCATGGGTTTCGTGCAGCAGGTACGACAGCGACTCCTGAAAAAAACGGTAGAGCGCCAGCGAGACCGCGCGACCCAGCGGCGGCAGGTCGTTGTCCATGCGCAGGGACAGCTTCAGGTTCAGCCGGCGCGCGGTGTCCTTGGCCAGCCAGTCGATGGCGGCGTGCAGCCCCAGGTCGTTCAGCAGGGGTGGGTGCAGGTCGAAGGTGATGCGCCGCACCAGCGCCAGTGCCTCGTCGATTTCGTGCGACACGTCGCTGGCCTGGGGGAGACTGGCGAGGCGAATCTTCAGCGCGCTGAGGCGCTGGCCCAGGTCTTCGTGCAGCTCCAGCGCCAGGCGCCGGCGTTCGGATTCACGGGCGTCTGCATCGATGGCGGCAATGCGCCGCTCCACCTCGGATTGCATGCGCTCGGTCACGTCGGTGATGGACACGCGCAAGGTGGGTGTACCGTCGCCGGCGAGCACCCGCACGCTGTTGATGGCGGCGAACCAATGCAGCGTACCGTCGGCAAAGTTCATGGTCAGGTCGATGCGCTGCGGCGTATCGCGCCCCAGTGCCCAGCGCAGGTACAGATGCCAGCGGTCGGCGTCTTGCGATCTCACGAAGCGCGCCAGCGGTTTGCCATGCAGTGCTGCGCGTGGCTGCCCCAACAGGCCGGCACCCGTGAGGTTGATCTTGCTGATGCAACCCTGCGCGTCCAGCGTGCAGTAGCCCACCGGCGCGAAGTCGTACAGGTCGCGGTAGCGGTCGTGCGCCGTCGCCAGATCGGACTGCGTGCGTTGCAACTCCTCGTTCTGCTGCACCAGTTCGACCTGGTGCACGCGCAACTCATGCTCCAGGGCCTCGCGGCTGGGGTTGGTTGCGCTGGGTGGGTTGCTCATGGTGTGGCCTCCTTCAGTCGATGCTGTCTCGCGTGGAATCTTCGAACAGCGGCTCGGCTGTGTCCTTGAAATCTTCATCGCTCACACGCGCCGGCGAATGCACCAGCGGCACGCGCACCACCAGCCGGGCACCCCCCTCGGGCGCGTTGCCTGCCGAGAGCCGACCGCCCAGCATCAGCACGCGTTCGCGGATGCCCAGCAACCCGAAGGAGCCGGGGTTGCGGGAACGCTTGCCCCTGGCGAAACCCACGCCGTTGTCCTGGATGGTCAGCAGCAGTTCCTGACCACGGCGCTCGAACACCACCGAGACCCGGGTCGCCCGGGCGTGGCGGGTGATGTTGGTCAAGGCTTCCTGCACGATGCGGTACAGCGTGGTCGCCAGGTGGGGCGAGAGATCGCGCAAACCCTCACCGAGCCGCGTGGCGACCTGAATGCCCGTGCGCCGCGTGAATTCACTGACCAGCCAGTCGATCGCCTCGGCCAGCCCCAGATCGTCCAGCATCAGCGGGCGCAGGTCCATGGCAATCCGGCGGGCCGACGCCACGGTGTCGTCCAGCATGTCCAGCATGAGCTGCGCGCGCGCGCCCAGCGCCAGGTCCGGGTGGTCGCGCTGGCAGGCCACCACCTCCAGCTTGAGGGCGGTGAGCCGCTGCCCCAGCTCGTCGTGCAGCTCGCGGGCGATGCGCCGGCGCTCCTCCTCACGCGCCTCCACCAGGCTGGCCGAGAGCGCACGCAAGGTACGGCGCGAGCGCAGCAGCTCTTTTTTCTCGCGCGAACGCTGGGTGATGTCGTTGATGACCATCTGCACAAACGAACGCTCGTGGTCGGGCAGCGTGGCCACCACCAGCTCGACCTCGCGCACCGTGCCGTCCGCGCGCTGGATGGCCCCCGCCACCACCGCGACGCCTTCGTCCTGCCCGATGTCCTGCAGCCTGCTGCGCAGCGGTTCGTGCGATGCCGGCAAGAGCAGCTCGTAGATGGACCGGCCGAGCAGTTGCTCGCGCTGCTCCAGCCCCGCCAGCACAACGCAGGCACGGTTGGCGAACACCACCCGTTCCTGCTCGGTGATCCAGATGGCCACGGGTGCGCGTTCGAAGACGGCGCGCAGGCGCTGGTTGAGCTGGTCGATCACGGAGGTCATCCGCCTCAACTCGCTGAGGTCGCGCAGCAGTGCGGTGTAGTAGGTCTGCCTGCCCGAGGGATGAACCACCTCGCTCTTGAAGATGGCCGCCTCCATCGGGAACTCCTCGCCGTTGGCGCGCAACCCGAGCACCTGGCCACGCTGTCCCATGGGTCGCTCGATCTGGCCGGAGTCACAGAACTTGCGGACATGGCGCCCGTGCGAGACGCGCAGGCGATCGGGGATAAGCCGCTCCAGCGGCATGCCCAGCGCCTGCTCCCTGCTCAGGCCGAACATGCTCAGGCCTGCGGGATTGATCATCACGATGCGCTGCTGGTGATCGACCGTGACCACCGCCTCCAGTGCCGCATGGGCCAGCCGAGGCTCTGCCAATGCCTGCGAGGCCGGGAAGACACTGACCGTGGCGTTTGAAGTCATGGCGCACCGGATTGGTTACCCATAGGGGTATCTTAGAAAAGTCTTTCCTTGTCAACCCGACCCCAACATGCACCAGACCTGACCTGCATCAAAGCCTTGCCGTGGGGTAGGAGTTTTCTGACCGCTGCATGGGAATTGACCAGTGCGCGACCAGTGGCATTCCGAACGCAGGTTGTGCGGGATTCCGATGGTGTGCCGCAGTCGGACAGCGCATCCTTGAACCAGAACAACCCGGTGTTGAACCGGCCAACCAAGGAGGCACCTTGAATCCAGCGACCCCACTCACGACCCGCACGGCCCAGGCCGATGGAGCGGCAACGGCGCCCCTGGGGCGCAGCACGCTGACCGACCTCATGCGCCTGCTGGGCCACGACACGCCCGAGGCGCCACACCTGCAGCGCACCGCCAGCCGGATACCCGTGGGTCTGCGCCGTGTGGCTGCGGGCGATCACCTCATGTACATGGGCGCGCCCAGCAATGCGCTGTACTTCGTGTGCACCGGTACCTTCAAGATCTTCCGCACCGACGAGGACGGCTACGAACAGGTGCTGGCTTTCGTCGGGCGCCGGGAGGTGCTGGCCTTCGACGCGCTGTGCATGGAAACCCACCCCACCGCCGCCACCGCGCTGGAAGACGCCACCGTGTACGTGATCCCCAAGGCCGAGCTGCCCGCGCTGAGCCGGGCGGCGCCGGCCTTGGAGCAGGAACTGCGGCGCGCCGGCAGCCGGGCACTCACCCGCACGCGGGAACTGGTGGACGTGATGGCGGCCGTGGCCTCGGAGGTGCGGCTCGCACGCTTTTTGTTGCAGCTCTCGCGCCAGATGGCGGCCAGCGGCCAGTCGCCGCGGCGATTCCACCTGCGCATGGGCCGGCGCGACATCGCCAGCATGCTCGGCGTGGCGCACGAAACCGTGAGCCGATCCTTCACTGCGCTGGCCCTGGCCCGCCTCATCCACGTCAGCGACCGCGACGTGGAAATCCTGGACATGGACGGTCTCAAGGCCTACTCGCGCAGCACCCGCCGTTCGATGGACGACCTGGGCGCAGCGTCTTCGCGCCGCCCCCTGCCCCAGCGCGGTGGCGCAGGCAAGTCCACCCGCCTGCAAACCCTGGCCGCGTGAACGGATCGACACCATGCAACTCATCCTGCCGTCCCTGATCGAGTCGCGCATCGGGCAACTCTCGCGCCCGCTGGCGCTGCAGTGGCCCGGTGGCCGCGCGGGTGCCGCCGACGCACCGGTGTGCCTGAAGGTGAACGACACCCAGCAACTCAAGTGGCTGGTCAGCGGCCACATCGGCACCCTGGCCGACGCCTATGTGGGCGGCGACCTGGAAATCGAAGGCAACCTGCGCGAGGCGGTGGAGATCGCCGCCGAGCTGGCCGGCGACCCGGTGGGCCTGGGCCGTGTCCACCCGTGTGCCCAGCTGCTGCAGCACCTGCGCTCGCGCTGGCTGCACCGCCCCCACAGGGACGCAGAGCAGGTGCGCTTTCACTACGACCTGAGCGACGAGTTCTTTGCGCTCTGGCTCGACCCGCTGCGGGTGTATTCGTGCGCCTACTACGAACGCAACGACATGACGCTGGCGCAAGCGCAGGAAGCCAAGCTCGAACACATCTGCCGCAAGCTTCAGCTGGAGCCCGGCCAGCTGTTCCTGGACATCGGCGCGGGCTGGGGCGGGCTGCTGCTGTGGGCCGCCGAGCACCACGGCGTGCACGCCATGGGCATCACGCTCTCGCGCCACCAGCACGCCCATGTGAACCGCCTGATCGACGAAAAGGGCCTGCGCGACCGGGTGACCATGCGCCTGCTCGACTACCGCGATTTGCCGCCCGTGGCACGTTTCGACCGCATTGCCTCGGTCGGCATGTTCGAACACGTGGGCAGCGCCCAGCTCGACGGCTACTTCGGCCGGCTGCAGCGGCTGCTCAAGCCCGGAGGCCTGCTGCTCAACCACGGCATCACCGCCGGCGGTGTCGACAACCACCAGCTCGGCGCCGGCCTGGGCGACTTCATCGACAAACACATCTTCCCCGGCGGCGAACTGGTGCACGTGTCGCGCGTGGCGCGCAGCCTGAGTGCCTGCGGCCTGGAGCTGCTGGATGCCGAAAACCTGCGGCCCCACTACGCCCGCACCTTGTGGGCCTGGTCGAGCGCGCTGGAGAACCAGCTGGATCGCGCACGCGAACTCACCAGCAACGCCACGGTGCGCGCGTACCGGCTGTACCTCGCCGGTTGTGCCGTGGCGTTCGAACGCGGCTGGATCTCGATCCACCAGCTGCTGGCCTCGCGCCCCACCGGCGTGATGAACAACACACCGTTGCGGGGAGCCCAGTCGGACTACCCCTTCAACCGGCGCCACATCTACGCGGCAGAGCCCTCATGAGCCAGCCAAGGAGACCAACACCGTGAAAACCGCTGCACCACCCAAGGAGGCGTGCTGACGAACGCCACACCGCAAACGAGTTGATTCGCCCGTCAGATCTGGACCACTTTGCCTTCTTCAGGTCTTGAAAACTTAGGCTTTTCGCCTGAGTTGGTCTAACTTTTCTCTCCACAATCAACATCCGGAACTTTGCCATGAGACACATCGACGGATGCGACGTCCGGACCACGATCTTGTGGATTTCCACCGTGCTTTGCGCGGTCGCTCCAGCACACGCCGACTTTCAGGCGGCTCCGGTTTCGGTCATCGAAGTCATCACGGCGGAAGTACCCGCGAGCCTCCTGACCGACGAAAACCACCCGGACCACAGTGTCGCTACCCAGGCCCCTGCGCCTTCGACAGAAAACCTTGCAACAAGAGGTAATACCGAGCTCGGATCGGCGATTTTCAACCCGCTTTTGCAGGCCGACCGCCAGCCCTCCAGGGTATCCGGCCAGGCCGAGAATTTCTCCCCAGGCGTCGGTATCGCGTGGAACTTCATCGCCCTGGTTGCAGTGCTGGTCGGGGTCGTTGTCGTTGTTCTTCTGGCGCGCGCGCAGGAGTCGGATTCAGATTCCTGAGGTGTGTCGGCGCGGATGCCTGTGCACTCTTTTTTCTTCATATAAAGCTGAAAAAGTTAAGTTTGTTCAGAAAATGACTTGCACCTTTTTTACGTTTCTTATACATTCTGTGCCCTGGCGATAACATTGCCAGAGAGTCGACCACCGATCAGCCGAGCTCCCAGGAGCCAACGACCCCACGGCGCGCCGATGTTCATTTCGCGTTGACAAGAACGACGGAGGAGCATATGCAAGGCCCGAATCCGAACCCCATGTCGCACCGGTCGCAATCGCCCTGTGCCGACATGCCGCGCGAGTTGCCGACAACCATCCATCCGCCTCTCGGCGGCGTTCGCAAGACGTCCGCCTTCACCCGCGCGCGCGTGCGACGACGGGCACCCCTCTGAGATCACAGCCCCCGGCTTGACCCGCGTCTTCTCACCGGGAAGACCCCCGGGTCGCGCTGTGCATCTCTCTTTTCCTCCCGACAGGTTTTTGGCTGGCGCTCGCCAGCCCCACGCTTGCCCTGGCCCGACGCCAGGAGGCACAGCCTCCATGGGTCGCATCCCGGGCAGATTGTTTGACGTCATTTGAGGGGAACACCATGGCCAGCCTGATACGGTCCGATCTCGAATTCATCCTCCAGCAGATCCTCATTTCCGAGGCGCATGTTGCCGGCGCAGACTTGACGAGCCTGTTGCCGAACACCTTTGCGCCCTTCGGCCTGCGCACGGTCGATGGCACCTACAACAACCTGATTCCCGGGCAGACCAACCATGGCGCCGCGGACCAGCCCTTTCCGCAGATGGTGGACGCGCTGTACCCGGACGACGCCGACGGGGACACCTTCGGTCCGGTCACCAACACCAACTACGGCACCAGCGGCAACGTGGCCGATGCCGATCCGCGCATCATCAGCAACCTGATCGCCGACATGACCAGCAACAACCCGGCCGCGGTCAGCGCCTTTGTGAGCGCCGGGCTGGGAACCATCCGCGAGAGCGACGGCGCCCTGCTGGATCTCGACGGCAACGTGATTCCTCCCGGCACGCTGCTGACCATTCCGAACGTGGCGCCCGACGAAGGCCTCTCGGCGCCGTTCAACTCGTGGTTCACCTTCTTCGGCCAGTTCTTCGACCACGGCCTGGACCTGGTCAACAAGAGCAGCGTGGAGAACATCTTCATTCCGCTGCAGCCCGACGACCCGCTGTATGTCGAGGGCAGCCCGACCAATTTCATGGTGGTCTCGCGCGCCACGCGGGACGCCAACGGCGACCAGACCAACCAGACGACGCCCTTCGTCGACCAGAACCAGACCTACACCTCGCACGCGTCGCACCAGGTCTTTCTGCGCGAGTACGCACTGAATGCCAGCGGCCGGCCGGTGGCCACCGGAAATCTGCTCGACGGTGCCGACAGCGGCCTGGCCAACTGGGCCGAGGTCAAGGCGCAGGCCCTGGCCATGCTCGGCATTGCCCTGGACGACGCCGACGTGCTTGACGTGCCGCTGCTGGCCACCGACGCCTACGGCAAATTCATCCCCGACCCGGTCACCGGCTTCGCGCAGATCGTGCTGCGGCCCGACCAGGTGGGCGGCCCGCTGGACCCCGACGGCAATGGGCTGGCTTCGGGCTCCCCGGGCACGCCGATCGACGCCAGCCTGGGCGTTCGCACCGGCCATGCGTTCCTGAACGACATCGCGCACAACGCGGCCCCCAACGCCGGCCTCGTGGCCGATGACGACGGCGACATCAACGTCGGGGCGCAACCGGTGGGCACCTACGACAACGAACTGCTCGAGCGCCACTTCATCACCGGCGACGGGCGTGGCAACGAGAACATCGCGCTGACCGCCGTGCACCACGTGTTCCATTCCGAGCACAACCGCCAGGCCGAAGAGATCAAGGCCACCGTGCTGGCCACCGGCGATGCCGCGTTCATCGCCTCGTGGCAGTTACCCGACGGCTCGTGGAACGGTGAACGCCTCTTCCAGGCCGCCCGCTTCGCCACCGAAATGCAGTACCAGCACCTGGTGTTCGAAGAGTTCGCCCGCAAGATGCAGCCGGCCGTCGACGCCTTCCTGCCCGAGACCAACTACGACACCACGATCAACCCGGCCATCGTGGCCGAGTTCGCGCACGCGGTCTTCCGCGTCGGGCATTCGATGCTGACCGAGTCGGTGGACCGGCTCTCGCCCGATTTCGTGCCGAACGACATCTCGCTGATCAGCGCCTTCCTCAACCCGCTCGAATTCAACGAAAACGGCACGCTCAGCCCCGAAGCAGCGGCCGGCGCCATCGTGCGAGGCATGACGCGCCAGGTGGGCAACGCCATTGACGAGTTCGTGACCGACTCGCTGCGCAACAGCCTGCTCGGCCTGCCGCTGGATCTGGCGGCGATCAACATCGCGCGCGGCCGCGACACCGGCGTGCCCACGCTCAACGCCGCGCGGCGCGAGTTCTACCAGACCACCGCCGACCCGCAGCTCAAGCCCTACACCAGCTGGGTCGACCTGACCCAGAACCTCAAGCACGAGGCCTCGGTGCTCAACTTCATCGCGGGCTACGGCGTGCACACCGCGCTCAACGCCGCCGATGTCGACACGCTGGCAGAGAAGCGTGCCGTGGCCGCTGCACTCGTGTTCGGTGGCAATGCGGTCATCAACGAAGGCACGCCGGACGAGCGCACCTTCGTCGCCGATGAAGACGATCGCCTGGCTTTCCTCAACAGCACCGGCGCCTACGCCAGCGGTGCGAACGGCGTCACCATCACCGGCGTTGATGCCATCGACCTGTGGATCGGCGGCCTGGCCGAGAAGACCATGCCGTTCGGCGGCATGCTGGGCTCCACCTTCAACTTCGTCTTCGAGAGCCAGATGGAGGCGCTGCAGAACGGCGACCGCTTCTACTACCTCTCGCGACTGGCGGGCCTGAACTTCCTCACCGAGATGGAGAACAACTCGTTCGCCAAGCTGGTGATGCTCAACACCGACAACACGCACCTGCCCGCCGACATCTTCTCGACCCCGGGCTTCACGCTGGAGGTCAACCAGGCGAACCAGTTCACCGGGCTGGGTGCGGACTTCAACGACGATCCGGTGGGTGACGGCTCCTCCCTCATCCCGCTGGTGATCCGCGACAACCCGGGCACGCCGGGGGTTGATGCGAACTACCTCCAGTACACCGGTGGCGACCACGTGGTGCTCGGCGGCACCGCCGGCAACGACACCCTGATCGCCAGCATCGGTGACGACACGCTGTGGGGCGACGGCGGCAACGACCGGCTTGAAGGGGGCGACGGCAACGACAACGTCGAGGGCGGCGCGGGCGACGACATCATCACCGACCGCGGCGGCGACGACGTGCTCAAGGGCAACGAGGGCAACGACGTCATCCACGGCGGCAACGGCTTCAACCTGATCATCGGCGGCGACGGCAGCGACTTCATCATCACGGGTGAGGACGTGTCCGAAGTCTTCGCCGGCCAGGGCAACGACTTCATCCTGGGCAGCAAGGGCAACCTGCCGACCCTGGGCAACGAAGGTCACGACTGGATCGAGCTCGGCACCCAGGACGGCACCACCGGTGACAGCTCCGACCCGCTCTTTCGGGACAACATCATCGGCAACGATGTGTTGATCTCCGGCGGCGGCTTCGACGAGCTCATCGGTGAAGGCGGCGACGACATCTTCACCGGCTCCGACGGCGAGGACCACTTCGACGGCGGCTCCGGCTTCGACTGGGCCAGCTACAAGTTCGACAAGTACGGCGTGACGGCGGACATGATCGTCAACGACCTGATCGAACCACCCGTGGCGCCGTCGGCCGCCGGCATCATGGACCGCTTCGCGTTCACCGAAGGTCTGTCGGGCTCGGGCTTCGCCGACGTGCTGCGCGGCGACGACGCCGACGCCACCGAGATCCTCCAGGCCGGCGCCCACGGCAGCGTGCTCACCAACATCGCCCTGATCAACGGGCTGCAGGCGATCCTGCCCGAGGGCATGACCTCGTTCGGCGCCGGCAACATCATCCTCGGCGGCGACGGCAGCGACATCATCGAGGGGCGCGGCGGCAACGACATCATCGACGGCGACGCCTGGCTCAACGTGCGCATCGCCATCAGCAACCCGCCGCCCGGCCTGCCCGACACGGTGGACAGCATGAAGGACCTCATGCCCTACATGCTCTCGGGCCAGATCAACCCGAGCCAGCTCAGCATCGTGCGCGAAATCAACATGGCGGACGGCCCGGACTTCGACACCGCCGTGTTCTCCGGCCCACGCGCCAACTACACCGTGACCACCTCGCTCGAAGGCACCACCACCGTCACGGACAACGTGGGCACCAACGATGGCACCGACGGCACCGACACGCTGAGAAACATCGAGCGGCTGCAGTTTTCCGATGAATCGGTCGTGCTGGTGCCCGGGCTCAACAGCGAGCCCGTGGGCTCGCTCACCATCAGCGACGACACGCCCTCGATCAACCAGTTGTTGACCGTGTCGGCCGCGGGCATCGCCGATGCCGACCTCGCGGGTGGCACGCTGGCCGGGCGTCCGGTGGCTTACGTCTGGCAGGTCGAGTCGGACCCGGTTCGGGCGCCCGGCGTCTTCCGCGACATCGTCGACGTGGGCGGCAACCAGCCCGCCACCGCCGACGGGACTTCCTTCCGGGTGACGCCTGAGCTCAGCGGGCTGGCCCTGCGCGTTCGGGCGGTCTACCAGGACGACAACGGCGTGCTGGAAAACGTGTTCTCGGCGCCCACCGCGCCGGTCACCGGCAGTGTCGTCGTGGCGCCTCCCGCCCCGTTGCCAGCCGAGGGCCTGGTGGCCAGCGAAGGCGTGCGTTTCATCCGCGCCGACCTGCAGTTCATCCTCGACCAGATCGTCGTCTCGGAACGGCACGCGGCCGGTGAATCACTGTCCGACATCCTGCCGAACTCGCGCGTGGCCTTCGGCCTGCGCACGGTCGACGGCAGCTACAACAACCTGGTGCAGGGCCAGACCGACTTCGGTGCGGCCGACACGCTGTTCCCCCGGCTGGTCGACCCGGTCTTCCTGAACGACCAGGACGGTGACCAGATCAACCTGGGCCCCGGCGGTGTGCTCACCAACACCGACTACGGCAGCGACTCGCACGTGGTGGATGCCGACCCGCGCATCATCTCCAACCTGATCGTCGACCAGACCGCCAGCAACCCGGCGGCCGCCGGCCTGGGGGCCGAGACCGTCATGAGTCCCGGCCTGGACGGCATCTTCGGCACTGCCGACGACCGGGAGGTGTTTTTCATCCCGAACACCGCGCCGGACGAAGGTCTGTCTGCACCCTTCAACCCGTTCATGACCTTCTTCGGTCAGTTCTTCGACCACGGTCTCGACCTGGTGAGCAAGGGCGGCAACGGCACCATCTTCGTGCCGCTGCAGCCGGACGACCCGCTCTACAACCCGGCACCCGGCGCACCCAACTTCCTGGTGCTCACGCGCGCTACGCAGTTCGACGGCCCGGGCGCCGACGGTGTGCTCGGCGACGATCCGCTCACGCTCGATGTGGACGAAAGCCTGGACGACACCACGCACGAGGCCCACAACGGCACCACGCCCTTTGTCGACCAGAACCAGACCTACACCTCGCACCCCTCGCACCAGGTGTTCCTGCGCGAATACCAACTCAACGCAGCGGGTGAACCGGTCGCCACCGGCCGCCTGATCACCAACCGCGACCTGGTCGACGGCGTGTTCGGCAACGGCAACGACGTCGACCTCGGCGGCATGTCCACCTGGGCCATCGTCAAGGCGCAGGCCCGCGACCTGCTCGGCATCGAGCTCGACGACCTCGACGTGCTCAACCTGCCGCTGCTGGCCACCGACGCCTACGGCAAGTTCATCCCCGACCCGGTCACCGGCTTTGCACAAATCGTGCTGAGGGCCGACCAGATCGGCGGGCCGCTGGATCTGGACGGCAACGGCCTGGCCTCGGGAACGCCGGGCGCGCCCATCGATGCGAGCGCTGCCGTGCGCGCCGGCCACGCCTTCCTGGACGACATTGCGCACAGTGCCGCCCCGGTCAATGGCCAGACCGGTGCACCGCTGACCGCCGATGCCGACTCGGTCATTGGCGGCGCACCCGCTGCGGGCACCTACGACGACGAACTGCTCGACGCGCACTACATGGCGGGCGACGGGCGGGTCAACGAGAACATCGCGCTGACGGCCGTGCACCACGTGTTCCACGCCGAGCACAACCGGCTGGTGGAACACACGAAGGCCGTGATCCTGGCCTCGGGCGACCCGGCCTTCATCGCCCACTGGCAGTTGCCCGACGGTTCGTGGAACGGCGAGCGCCTGTTCCAGGCGGCCCGCTTCGGCACCGAGATGCAATACCAGCACCTGGTGTTCGAGGAGTTCGCGCGCAAGGTGCAGCCGCAGGTGGACATCTTCTTTGCCGCCACGCAGGTCTACGACACCGAGATCGACCCGTCCATCGTGGCGGAGTTCGCCCACACGGTGTACCGCTTCGGCCACTCCATGCTGACCGAGACGGTGGACCGCTTTGATCCCAGCTTCAACGTGATCGGCGACCCCAACTCGGCGAACCCGGAGCAGCAACTCGGTCTGGTCGCGGCCTTCCTGAACCCGCTCGAGTTCGCCGCCAGCGGCCCGTCTGCAGACGAAGCGGCCGGCGCCCTGGTGCGCGGCCTCACCCGGCAGCAGGGCAACGAGATCGACGAGTTCGTGACCGAAGCCCTGCGCAACAACCTGCTGGGCCTGCCGCTGGACCTCGCCGCCATCAACATCATGCGGGGCCGCGACTCGGGCGTGCCGAACTTGAATGCGGCGCGGAGCGACTTCTACAACGTGACCGGTGACAGCCAGATCAAGACCTACACGAGCTGGATCGACCTCACGCACAACCTCAAACACGAGGCCTCGGTGATCAACTTCATCGCGGCCTACGGTACGCATGTGACCATCCTGAATGCGACGTCTCTGGAAGCCAAACGCGCGGCCGCCATGAACCTCGTGTTCGGCGACCCCTCCCTGACCGGGGCCGATGCCACCGCCTTCAACGCCGACCGCCTGGCCTTCCTCAACAGCACCGGCGACTACGCCGCCGGGCCCGGCGGGGTCACCATCACCGGGGTCGACGCGATCGATCTGTGGATCGGTGGCCTGGCCGAGAAACAGATGCCCTTCGGCGGCCTGCTGGGCTCCACCTTCAACTTCGTCTTTGAAGAGCAGATGGAGAAGCTGCAGGACGGCGACCGGTTCTACTACCTGGAGCGCACCCAGGGCCTGAACTTCCTCACCGAGCTGGAGAACAACTCCTTCGCCCGCATGGTGATGGCCAACACCGATGCGACCCACCTGCCCGGCGACGTCTTCTCGGCACCCGGCCTCATCCTCGAGGTGGACGACACGAAACAGTTCACCGGACTGGGGCCGGAGGGACGCGACGACCCGGTCGGTGACGTGATCCGCAACAACCCCGGCACGGAAACCCCCGACCCGAACTACCTCCAGTACATCGGCGACGAACACGTGGTGCTGGGCGGCACCGAGGGCGACGACACCATGATTGCCAGCCTGGGCGATGACACGCTCTACGGCGACGGTGGACGCGACCGGCTCGAAGGTGGCGACGGCAACGACTTCGTGCTCGGTGGTGCCGGCGACGACATCATGACGGACCGCGGTGGCGACGACAACATGCAGGGCGGCGACGGCAACGACGCCATCCACGGCGGCAACGGCGCCAACCTGATCCTCGGTGGCTTCGGCAGCGACTTCATCGTCACCGGCGAAGACCCGTCGGAGGCCTTCGGCGGTCCGGGCAACGACTTCATCCTGGGTGCGCGCGGCAACGAGTTCGTGTTCGGCAACGAAGGCGACGACTGGATCGAGTTCGGCATGGCCGACGGCAGCGCCGGCGAGAACTTCGACGCGTTCTCGCGCGACGAGACGGTGGGCCACGACGTGTTCATCGGCAACACCATCTCCGACCGCATGGACGGTGAAGGCGGCGACGACATCCTGGTGGGCAACGGCGGCCAGGTGGACCGCTACGAGGGCGGCTCCGGCTTTGACTGGGCCAGCTTCAAGGACGACCAGTTCGGTGTGAACGCCGACCTGCTGCTGCGCGCCTTTGATGAAACCCCGGTGCCGCTGTCCAACGCCACGGTGCTCGCACGCTTCACCTCGATCGAGGGCATGTCGGGCTCGGCCTTTGGCGACCTGCTGCGCGGTGACGACAACGATGCCGCCGCCATGGCGCTGTCCGGCGCCACCGGCAGCGTGCTGACCAACATGGCGCTGATCGACGGCCTGCAAGGTTTCCTCGACACCGCGCTCGGCGGTCCGGTGACCTCGTTCGCCGGCAACATCATCCTGGGCGGCGACGGCAGCGACATTCTGGAAGGCCGCGGCGGGGACGACATTCTGGACGGCGACGCCTGGCTCAACGTGCAGCTGGAAGCCCCGGCGGTGGGTGGCGTGGGCACGGTGCGCGCCAACAGCATGACCGAGCTGCAGGCGCGCGTGTTCTCCGGTGAACTCAACCCGGGCGACATCCGGATCGTGCGCGAGCTGACCGCGGCACCCGACGCCGACTTCGACACCGCCGTGTTCTCCGATGTGCTGGCCAACTACCAGCTCACCACCAACGACGCGGGCCAGATGGTGGTGAGCCACGTGGTGGACGGTACGCCCGGTGCGGACGGCAGCGATGTGGTGATGAACATCGAGCGCCTGCAGTTTTCCGACCAGGCCCTGGTGCTGGGTGGCCTGAACGCGGACCCCGACGGCTTCCTCACCATCGACGACACCACACCGACCGAAGACCAGGTGCTGAGCGTCTCGGCGCTGGGCATCACGGACGCCGACAACATCAGCCCGACCAACCCGACCGGCGCCATCACCGGACCCGTCACCTACGTGTGGCAGGCCGAGGTGAGCCCCGGCGTCTTCGAGGACATCCTGATCCCGAACGCGGGCGGTGAGGTGGCGCGCGCAACCGGCCCCACCTTCACACCCAGCGGCTTCGAGGTCGGCCTCGCCCTGCGGGTGCACGCCATCTACAAGGACGCCAACGACGTGCTGGAGAACGTGTACTCGCTCGCGACCGCACCGGTGGAGAGCAACAACAACGTGGCCGCCGGCCAGGTGCTGATCTCGGACGTGACGCCCACCGAAACGCTGGCGCTGCAGGCGATCAACCAGATCACCGACCTGGACGGCTTGCCGGCCCTGGACGGATTCACCTTCCAGTGGCAGCAAAGTGCGCTGGGCGGCGGCGCCGTGTTCACCAACATCGCGGGTGCCACCGACGCCAGCTTCACGCCGGGCCAGGACCAGGTCAACCGCCAGCTGCGCGTGGTCGTGAACTTCACCGACCTCGAGGGCCACCCGGAAAGCGTGATCTCGGCACCGACGATTGTGGTGGGCGACTTCATCGCGCCCAACGTTGCGGGGCAAATCCTCAACGGCAACGCCGGACAGGACATCATCTTTGGCGGCGGCGGTGCCGACACGCTCAACGGCAACGCCGAGGACGACCTGCTCGACGGCGGCGCGGGTGCAGACACCCTGAATGGTGGCGCCGGAAGCGACACCATGCTCGGTGGAGCGGGCGCGGACGCCATCAACGGCGGTGCCGATGCGGACACCATGACCGGCGAGGAGGGAGGCGACGCGGTGAACGGCGCGGCCGGCGATGACCGCTTCCTCGCCACGGTGGGCGACGGCAACGACGCCTACACCGGTGGCGCCGGCACCGATACCTACGACCTGTCCGCCACCGCGGCCGGGGCCACGGTCACCGCCGCATCGTCAACCAGCACAGAGACCGGCGCCGACACCCTGAACACGATCGAGAACGTGATCGGCAGCCAGGGCAACGACACCATCACCCTCAACGCGGGTGCCAACCTCATCGACGGTCAGGCCGGAGACGACGCGCTCAACGCCGGGGATGGAGCGGACACGGTGCACGGCGGCCTGGGCGACGACACGATCGCCGGTGGTACCGGCAACGACACGCTCAACGGTGACGACGGCGACGACACCTTCACCTACACCATCGGTGATGGATCGGATGCGATCGACGGTGGTGCGGGCAGCAACGACCGGGTGAACATCCTCGGTGGTCCCGGCGCCGGCGCCCAGACACTGGCGGTGGTGCTGGCCGGCACGGCCATCGTCGCCTTTGCGGGCAGCGAGGCGATCAACGTGGAGACGTTCACGGCCAATCTGCAGGGTGGGGTCGACACCCTGAGCTACGACTCCACGACTTCGGCCGTCACCGTGGACCTGAGCACCGGGTCCGCAACGGGCTTTGTGTCGATCGCCAACATCGAGAACGCAACCGGCGGCGCCGGCAACGACACATTGATCGCGGGCGCGGGCGCCAACACGCTGGTGGGCGGCGCGGGCGACGATGCGCTCACCGGTGGTGCCGGGGTGGACTCGTTGAACGGCGGCGCCGGCAACGACACCTTCTTCGCAACAGTGGGCGACGGCAACGACGCCTACGTGGGCGCCGCTGGCACCAACGACACCTACGATCTGTCCGGCACGGCTGCGGCGGCCACGGTCAACCTCGCCACCGGCCAGGCCAGCAGTGCCCAGACCGGCAACGACACCGTGGCCACCATTGAACACGTCATCGGCACATCGGCGGGGGACAACCTGACCGGCAGTGCCGGTGCCAACACGTTCGACGGCGGCGGCGGTGCGGACCTCATCAACGCCGGCGGCGGTGCGGACATGCTCAATGGGGGCACCGGCAACGACACCCTCAACGGGGACGCCGGCAACGACGTCATCACCGGCGGCCTGGACAGCGACACCGCCAACGGCGGCACCGGCAACGACAGCTTCGTGGCGCAGGTGGGTGACGGCAACGACAGCTACACCGGTGGCGTCGGCGTCGACACCTACGACCTGTCGGCAACCGCAGCGGGCGCCACGGTCACCACCGCGTCGGCGACGGGCGCGGACATCGGGGTGGACACGCTCAACACCATCGAGAACCTCATCGGCAGCCAGGGCAACGACATCATCACGTTCGGTGCCGGTGCGAACCGCGTCGATGGCCAGGACGGCAACGACACCATCGACACCGGGGCCGCCAACGACGTGCTCATCGGCGGCCTGGGGAACGACAGCATGAACGGCGGCGCCGGCAACGACATCTTCGAGTTCGCGCCGGGCTTCGGCAACGACACGATCGTCGGTTTCGACGCCAGCCCGGACGGGCTCAACAACCAGGACCGGCTCGACATCTCGGGACTCGGCATCAACGCGGGCAACTTCGCGACCTCGGTGACCATCACCGACCTGGGGGCCGACACGCTGGTCGAGTTTGGTGATCTGAGCTCCATCCTGCTCACGGGTGTGAACGGCGTCGGCGTGAACACCATCACGCAGGCGGACTTCCTGCTCGCGGCCTGAGGAGCGACGGCCCAGCAGCACCGAGAAAGCCCACCCGGAGGACCCCACCATGAAACCGCTGTGGAACGAACTTCGACCGCTGCTGGGCTACATCGCGGCGTTCTCGTTCGTGATCAACCTGCTGTTCCTCGTGCCGGCGTTTTTCACCTTGCAGGTGTTCGACCGCGTGATCTCCAGCAACAGCCTGGAGACGCTGGTGGTGCTGCTCATCGGGACCGGCGTGGCGCTGCTGATCCTGCTGCTGCTGGACTACGTGCGCACGCGGTTGCAGAACGTGCTGGGCAACCTGGTGGACGAACGCCTCTCGCCGCCGGTGGTGAGCGCCATCGTGCAGCGCGCGGCGCGCGCCCCCGGCAGCACCCGGACCGAAGGCATCCGCGACGTGGCGGCGTTGCGCAACGTGTTCTCCGCCAACGGTCTCATCGCCGTGTTCGACGCGCCCTGGGTGGTGGTCTACGTGGGCGTGATCTGGATGTTCCACCCGGCCCTCGGGCTGGGCGCGGCGTTCTCCGCGCTGCTGATGCTGGCGCTGGCCTGGCTCAACGACCGCATCAGCCGCCGCGCGCTGGAAGACCTGCAGCACGAAGGGCGCCGCGCGTCGCAGTACGTGGAGAGTTCGCTGCGCAACGCCGAGGTGCTGCAGGCGCTGGGCATGACGCAGCGCCTGCTCAAGCGCTGGCGCACCCTGCAGGACCAGATCGCCGCCACGCAGACCAGCGCGAGCCGCAGCACGGTGGCGTTCACCGCCCTGACCAAGTCCGTGCGCCAGGCGATCCAGGTCCTCATGCTGGCGCTGGGCGCCTGGCTGGTGCTGAGCCAGCAGGCCTCGGCCGGCGTGATGATCGCCACCAGCATCCTGCTGGGTCGGGCCGTGCAACCGGTGGAGCAGTTGGTGGGCAGCTGGCGTCTGCTGATCGAGGGGCGGGCCGCCTACCGGCGCCTGTTCGAGTTGTCGCGGGACTTCGAACGCGACGAACCGGGCGTGGTGATGCCGCGCCCCGAAGGCCGCCTCACGGTGGAGAACATGGCGTTTCTCCCGCCGGGCGCGGACACCCAGGTGCTCACCAACATCGGCTTCTCGCTGGCGGCCGGCGAGGCACTGGCCGTCATCGGGCCGAGCGCGGCCGGCAAGTCCACCCTCGCCCGCCTGCTCACCGGGGTGTGGAGGCCCACGGCGGGGCGGGTGAGACTCGATGGCGTGGACGTGGCCACCTGGCCGCGCGAGCAGATCGGCCCCTACATCGGCTATGTGCCCCAGGACGTCGAGCTGTTTGATGGCACGGTGGCGGACAACATCGCCCGCCTGGACAAGATCGACTCGGAGGCGGTGGTGGCCGCCGCCATGCGCGCCAACGCGCACGAGATGATCCTGACCCTGCCCAAGGGCTACGACACGCCGGTGGGCGAACTCGGATCGCGGCTTTCACCGGGCCAGCGCCAGCGCGTTGCCCTGGCGCGCGCGCTCTACGGCAACCCGCAGCTGGTGGTGCTGGACGAGCCGAACTCCAACCTGGACGGCGACGGCGAGATCGCGCTGGCCCAGGCCATGGGCGCGCTGCACAGCGCGGGCGTGACCTCGATCGTCGTCACGCACCGGCCTTCGCTCATTGCCCACGTGGACAAGATCCTGGTGCTGGCCGCTGGCCGCATCCAGCAGTTCGGGCCCTCGGGCGAGGTCATGAAGGGCATGCAGCGCCAGGCCCAGGTGATGGTGGACCAGAAGGCCGCCTGACGGCCTGAAACGAACCAGCCCAGGACACACGGTCATGAACACCTCCGCAACGCTCACCATGTCCGCCGCGCGCGGATCGCGCAGCAACGAGGACCATGCCCGGCGCCTGGTGCGCACCGGCTGCTGGATCGTGATCGTGGCGGTGGTGCCGATCACGCTGTGGATGGGATTCGCGCCGCTGTCCATGGCGGTGGTGGCGCCCGCTTTCGTCAAGGTGGATCTCAACCGCCGCCCGGTGCAGCACCTCGAAGGCGGCACCGTGCGCGAGGTGCTGGTGCGCGACGGCCAGCATGTGAAGGCCGGCGATCCGGTGCTGGTGCTGGGCGACGTGCGCGTGGACGCCGACCGCAACCGCCTGGGTTACCGCGTCTACGTGGAGCGGGCCACGCTGGAGCGGCTGGAAGCCGAACATTCGTTTGCGCGAACGCTCACGTTTTCCGACGAACTGTCCACGGCCGCCCAACAGGACCATCGCATCAAGAGTGCGCTGCTCAAGGAAGGCGCGCTGTTCCGGGCACAGCGGCATTCGCTGGACAGCGCCACCACGCTGATGAAGACGCAGCGGGAGCGTGTCGAGCAGGAGATCGTGGCCGTTCAGGCGCAGATCGCGCAGGCACAAAATTCGCTGACCCTGCAGCGCAGCGACCTGGAGGCCAACCGCGAGCTGATCAAACAGGGCTTCATCTCGTCCAGCCGCATCTCGCAGATCGATGCGGTGGTGCTCGAATACGCCGCCAAGCTGGAAGAACGCCGCACCGAACTCGCGCGCGCCGCGCAGCGCCTGGTGGAGATCGACCTGAAGATCCAGTCGATTCGCAACGACTATGTGAAAGCCGCGAGCGACCAGCTCAAGGCCACCGCCCAGCGCCTGGGCGAGATCGAACAGGAGCAGCGCAAGTCGGTTGATGCCGCCATGCGCCAGGTGGTGACCGCACCGGCCAGCGGCGAAATCATCGACCTCAAGTTCACCTCGCCCGGTGCGGTGGTGGGGCCCGGCGAGGCCATCGCGGACATCGTGCCCAGCGACACACAACTGCTGATCGAGGCGCGCATCCGGCCGGAGGACGTCAGCAATGTTCAGCGCGGTCAGCGCGCGCGGGTGAAGTTCACCGCCTTCAAGTACCGCAACACCACGATGGTGGGCGGCGCAGTCACCTACGTCTCTGGCGACCGCCTGATCGACCGCCAGACCAACCTGCCCTACTACAACGTGATGATCCTTGCCGATGCCGAGGCGCTCCAGTCGATCGGCGAGTTCAAGCTCCAGGCCGGCATGCCCGCCGAGGTCTACATCGAAGGCTCGAAACAGACCGCGCTGCAGTACCTGGCCGAACCCATCACCTCCACCCTGCGCAGGGCTGGCAGACAGATGTGACCTGATCGATTCCCTTCAACCAGGAGAAGTGACATGAGCCAGCATTTCGTGCTTCAACGCGGCGAAGCGACCGCGACACCCCGCGTCGATGCCCGGCGACGCAGCTTGCTGAAGGCCTCGCTCGCCGCCACCGCAGCCGCACCCATGGTGCTCACGCCCCGCAAGACCGAGGCACAGCCCACCCCGCTGCCGCCCAGTCCACCCACGACGCCGTGGGTGGAGGAACTGCCCACCCAGATCACGCCGCTGGCCCCGGTGGCCGCAGGGCTCACCCCGGCGCCGACGGTCGCGAACAACTGGGCCAACGGGGAATGT
>NZ_JBLYYB010000010.1:0-5864 GCF_048549895.1 Hydrogenophaga sp. | reverse complement strand
TAGTCAAACAACAGCCAATGCAGAACAGCCGTTGATCAGGAAGTCAGCCAACAAGCTGATTGACTATGGAGGAAGTCCTTGTAGAGCGGTTTAGTCCCAAGACTGAACTGAGTCATTCGCGTGCAACCTCACGAGAGACAGCTGAGCTCGTTACCAGACATTCGACTGCCAGTTATCTGCGAGACTGCTTTGCCTCCAAGAGCGGGTACTTGACGACATGTGGGTACGGGCGCTCTTCAGATGGCTGCCCTAAGCTTGATCTCGCCCTCCCTCTGGGCGATCAACTTGCCAAGTTCAATCGGGATTGGTTGGGAGAACTCCCGCGTTCGCTCCTACACGCCCGAGGACAATAACCAGCACTCGCTTCAGAAAAATCTAATGCGTCTTACAATAGACAAATGGTTTGTTATCCCACCATCACTCCCCACACAGCAGCTCTCATGCCCCTCGCGGCATGCAGTGCTGTGGCTGGTCGCAAGCTGATGGGTTCGGCGGGACTGCGCCAGCCGGCCGCACATTCTTAAGCCCGGCGATACCCCTTCCTCTTTTTGCGCAACCAACATCGCCGGGCCCCAGCCCAGCGCGATCGCGGGCGCCGCTCTTTTGCAGCGGGCCTGCACCAGTTGGAGTGCCCCATGCACAAGAACCTTGCGGGTGAGCGGCTGCTCACCGAAATCGACTACGCGCGCCTGAACAAACTGCATGGCGCGCAACTTCCGCCCGAGCTGATCGAGACACTCGATTCCCTCGATCTCGTTCCTTCGCGCGAGATCCCGCCCGACGTTGTCACCATGTACTCGCAGGTCATGGTCGAAGACCTCGAGTCCCACCAACGTCAGAAGCTCACGTTGTGCTACCCCGCCGATGCGGAGCCTCACTTGGGTTTCATCTCCGTGCTCTCTCCCGTGGGGGCGAGCCTGCTCGGCCAGCGCGTGGGTGCCATCGCCCGCTGGCGCACACCCAACGGGGATGCGTGCGCGGCCGAAATCGTCACGCTGCTGTTCCAGCCTGAAGCCAGCGGCGACTACACCACCTAGCCGCCTCCCCGACACCGATCGCGCCCCGCCAGTCATGTGCCGCGGGGCAGGCCCACGCTCGTCCAGGAATTCCCATGCACTTCGACTACATCCTTGCCGTCTCCGATTTCACGGTGCTCTCCGAGCACGCGCTGGAGCGCGCCGCCATGCTGGCCCGACAACACCAGGTCACGCTGCGGCTGATCCATCTTGCAGAGGGCCAGAACGCCTTCCCTTCCGACCCCATCGCGCGGCTGGGCCAGCGCGCGCGCCAGCTGGCGAGACGCCACGGGATCCCGGTGCATGCGATCGAACGGTCGGCATCGCTGCAGGACGTGCTGACCGAGGCCCACACAGCCACCTTGCTGGTGATGGGGCCGTTGTCACAGCGGAGCTGGAAACGTTTTCACCTGGGCACCACGCTCGATCAGGCCGTGCACGGCAGCCTGTGTCCCCTGCTGGTGGTCAAGCAGGCGCCCGTGCGTTCGTATGAGCGTGTGCTCGTGGCCGTTGATCTCTCGCCTCGGTCAAAGTCCCTGATCGACTTTGCCGGCCTGTTCTCCGCGCCCACCAGGCTGAAGTTGTTTCATGCGATCGACACCATCGAAGACGCCAAGCTGCGCTCGGTCAACGTGTCGCCTGAACTGATCCAGTCCTACCGGCTCGGTTCGCGCCAGCATGCCAGGGACCGCCTCGCACAACTCCTGGACGGGGTGGCCGCGGCAGCGCCCGCATCGACCGTCCCTGCAGTGTCCTTCGATGTCGGCAACGGCGACCCGGCCTATTCGACCGCCTTGCACCAGCAAGCCACGCGGGCCGATCTGGTCGTGGTGGGCAAGCGGCGCAGCTCAACCCTGGTGCAGTTCTTCACCGGCAGCGTGGCCCAGCGCCTGGCTAAGTGGGCGGACGGCGATGTGTTGATCGCTCCGTTTGATCGACTGAACATGGCCGCCGATGCAGACCGGCGCTGAGAACGACATGGACCTCACCAAAGACTTCATCAAGACCAAACAGCCTTGTGCCGATGGATTCCGCTGGTTCTTGCGCCACCACCATGACGGGAGCAACTACCAGGACCTGCTGGATGCGCTTGTCCAGGCAGGTCGCGCCAACGACGCCTGCTGGCTGCTCGATCAATTCGGCCCCACCAACGAGACCTTGACCCTGGACCATGTCTCGGCCGGCTTCATCGTGTTCGCGGGCTCATTGAGGGTGCGCGGAAACATCGACGTGGACTCGGTGGTGCGGGTGGGGCGGCGCATCGACGTGGGCGGCAGCATCGTTGCGGGAGGATCGCTGATCTCGGGCGACGATATCCGCTGCCGGGGAAACATCCGGAGCAACGGCAGTTTGAAATCGGGCGGTCGCGTCAAAGCGGACTGGGGTATCGAGGCCCTCGGTGACATCTCCGCGCAGGGGGACGTCCAAGCGGGCTGGGATCTTCGCTGCTCAGGCAAGCTCTATCTGAGCGGACTGGCATCGGTCGGGCGCGACGTGATCGTGGATGGCGCCATCACCTGCGCCAAGAGTCTGGTGGCTGGAGGCACCCTGGTGTCAGTCGGCAGCGTCCACGCTGTCGAAGGCATTTCGGTCTCCACAGACATCGATTGCGGCATGCACCTTGAGGCGGGTTGGGGCGTCAGGGCGGGTGGAACCATTCAGGCCCGCGGGGCGATACGTGTTGGCGAAAGTCTGGTTGCGTTCGAAACCATCAGAGCAGGTGCCGGCTATGGCGTGTTTGCCGGTCTGAATGTGCAGATGGAGGACTGGGAATCGAGCGCCCGCGTGTGCGCCAGCCACAAGCCCGACAGCTTGATGAGCGGTTGGTGGGCGGGGGCTCGGGATGTTTGAAACATTGATGTTTGCCCTGCTGGCATGGCCCTTCATCAACCCTCGGTCAGTCCTTTTCGGCGAGCGACCCGCAACGCGCTCCGGCGAGCGCCCGGGTGCGCAGCAGCACATCATGGAGTTGCGCGTCGACGTGCAGTGGAGCGCCTCGGCCGTTGACGATGAATTGAAGTCGCTGCACGCGCGCCTCGAGCGCTCGGGTCTGCTCACAGGTGGCACCGGCATCATCACGACCCAGCTCCCGGGCCTGGTGCTTCGCCACCGTGAGGCCGATGGGGAGCACTACATCTACGTGGAGGACGTGGCACGCGGCTGCCTGGCCGGCTACACGGTCTTCAACCGGTTGATCGAAGTCAACCGCGTGTTGGATCGATTTGTTCGGGCTCCGCATTCCAAGTACGCGGTCGAGTACCAGCGACGGGGCATCGCCACCGCGGTGTACGAATGGGCGCTTTCTCAGGGGTTCTGCCTGGTCAGCGGCGCCCGCCAATCCACAAGCGCCTACGCGCTGTGGATGTCTCTCGCCACACGTCATCGGCTGGAACACGTCGAGGTTCGCGACAAGCGCATTCGCTTGTTGGCTTCCCCAGTGGACCCAGCGACGCGCGATCGACTCCAGACCCGCATGGTGTTGCTGGGTGAGGGTTGGGAGGTCGTCAATAGAGATGACTCTGCAGCCGACTCGCCGCTCGTCCCATCGCAAAATGCACCAACATGAGGCCTTTTTCTCATCCAATGCGGCTTGCGCATAATGCCATGCACAGTTTTAGAGCATGACACCATGAAATACGCCTCAGCGCACCACTTCCTCGAACACGTCGCCACCTGCAACCCTGGACAAACCGAATTCCACCAGGCCGTCTCCGAGGTGATGGAAAGCCTCTGGCCCTTCATCCAGACGCACCCGAAATACGCCGAACACGGCCTGCTGGACCGGCTGGTGGAACCGGAGCGGGTGTTGATGTTCCGCGTCTCCTGGGTCAACGACCACGGCGACGTGCAGGTCAACCGGGGCTACCGCATCCAGCACAGTTCGGCCATCGGCCCGTACAAGGGCGGCATGCGCTTCCATCCCTCGGTCAACCTGTCGATCCTGAAATTTCTGGCCTTCGAGCAGACCTTCAAGAACGCGCTGACCACCCTGCCCATGGGCGGCGGCAAGGGTGGTTCCGACTTCGACCCCAAGGGCAAGAGCCCGGGTGAGGTGATGCGCTTCTGCCAGGCCCTGATGAGCGAGTTGTTCCGCCATGTCGGGTCCGACACCGACGTGCCCGCGGGCGACATCGGTGTGGGCGCCCGGGAGGTCGGCTTCATGGCCGGCATGATGAAAAAACTCAGCAACCGGTCCGACTGCGTCTTCACCGGCAAGGGCCTGTCCTTCGGTGGCTCGCTGGTGCGGCCCGAGGCCACCGGCTACGGCACGGTGTACTTCGCGCAGGAAATGCTCAAGCGACAGGGCCGCAGTTTCGACGGCCTTCGCGTGAGTGTGTCAGGCTCGGGCAATGTGGCCCAGTACGCGGTGGAGAAAGCCATGGCGCTGGGGGCCAAGGTGGTCACCGTGTCCGACTCCAGCGGCACCGTGATCGACGAAGACGGTTTCACCCCGGAGAAACTCGTCGAGCTGATGGAGGTGAAGAACCACCTGTATGGGCGCGTGAGCGACTACGCCGAACGCACCAAGAGCAGGTTCGAGGCGGGCGTGCGCCCCTGGGGCGTGCCGGTGGACGTGGCGTTGCCCTGCGCCACGCAGAACGAGCTGGACGAGGCCGACGCCGAAAAACTCATCAAGAACGGGGTGGTCTGCGTGGCCGAAGGGGCCAACATGCCGACCACCATGCAAGCCGTGGAGCGCTTTGAAGCGGCGGGCGTGTTGTACGCACCCGGCAAGGCCAGCAACGCCGGTGGCGTGGCCACCTCGGGTCTGGAGATGAGCCAGAACGCGATGCGGCTGTCGTGGCCACGCGCCGAAGTCGACGACCGCCTGCACACCATCATGGTGGGCATCCACGAGGCCTGCATGCAGCACGGCCGCCGCGCCGACGGCTCGGTGAGCTATGTGGACGGCGCCAACATCGCCGGCTTCGTCAAGGTGGCCGACGCGATACTCGCGCAGGGCGTGATTTAGACCCATTAGCTTCACGTTGCTTCGAATGCACCCCTCCTGCTTCAGCTCACTTACCTGGGAATAACGCGGCGCAAATTCAACGGCTTGGAGCATCCCATGGCCCCTCTCATCACTGCCGATGTTCAGGGCACTCGCATGGGCACAAGGCAGCACCTGCAGAGCGGCATGAAGCAACAGAACGCATTCATCGTGCGCGGGATGACGGTGCTACCGAGTGGCGCTTGAGTCTGTGTCCTGCGATGTGCGCTAGATGTCAGAAATACCTCACGCACCGGCCACTTGGCTGGCGAGAGCAACTACCAACCAAGGACTGCAAGGTGGCCGACAACGTTTGTTAGAGCTTTGTCGCGCCACAGGCGGCAATCGCTGCACAAGAGCCATTGCCTCTGAGACTTGGCCATGTAAAAGTCCGCTTGTTGTCAGTCGGAAATCCTCAAACTTCAGCAACCGAAAGAGATCGCTGGTTCGAATAGTCAGGGCAGTCAAGTTGACTGGGCCTGAGCCCAATGGTCAAACACGACCCCTGTCGAAGGTCGGCAGGTTGGAGGCGGGCCATGAGTGGGCCACGGATGGGCCACAGAAAATGGCCACGAAGACTCCTGACCATTGCACTACCAGTTCTGCGTAGCCCATTTTCGTAGCTAATGTGGGGAACTGGAATTCACTCGACTGCTGCATGGGCCATGAGAGGCTCACGTAAGTCGTTGATTTTGGTGCGGCTGGCGGGGATCGAACCCACGACCCGGCTTCGGAGGCCAGAGATGACGTTCCACATCTTCACGCAACATAAGCCAGCACATGCCAGCAAAAGGTGGCATTCGTCCATAAGCCATTGATGCACAAAGAATTCTTTGGAATGGCGTGTGACGTTTCCT
>NZ_JBLYYB010000009.1:0-18203 GCF_048549895.1 Hydrogenophaga sp. | reverse complement strand
CCATCGGAAAGTCACGAGGCGGATGGAACACCAAGATTCATATGGTTGCCGCGGATGCTCGAACGGCCGTGACGTTCTGCCTCTCGCCTGGACAGGCTCACGACGCGCCCGAAGGCCGGCGCCTGCTCAGCAGTCTTGGGCCGACCAGTAGACCAGTGCACTTGTTGATGGACCGTGCCTACGAGGGCAATGAGACACGGCAGTTGGCATTGGATCTGGGTTTCATTCCAGTGGTGCCACCAATGAAGACGCGCATTGAGCCTTGGGAGTACGACCGCGAGATGTACAAGCGTCGCAACGAGGTCGAGCGCTTGTTCCGTCGGCTCAAAGGCTATCGGCGCATCTTCTCGCGGTTCGAGAAACTCGACCTCATGTTCCTGGGCTTCATCAGTTTCGTACTCGTCGCTGATGGTCTGCGATTGTGTTAACAGGCCCTAGTCGCCCCTTCTTTCACCGCATACCCGCTATCAGGCCACTGCTTTTCTGTTCCGTGTGCGTTCGAACGCTTGGCCGAACATGCTCTTGAAGCTTGCATCGAAGGGACTTGCAACCGAGGTCCCTTCCTCCAGTGGCTCTGGAACATCGACCTGGGCGGTCTCTGAATCGGCAGGGAGAGCTGAGGCAAGCTGCGGCGTTGGGACCTCGACTGGCGCTGAAGCGAGCATATGGCCGAGATGCGCCAAGCCACCCCGACTCATGGCCATTCGGACCTGGTAGCCGAGCTGGATCAAATGCAGGACCTCCATATTGAGCCCGACAGGGTTGATGCCTTTGAGGTAGTCCTGGGCTCCACTGCCATCGGGGGGTATGGAGACCCGGATTCGCAAAACATCCCCCGGCTTCTCCGTCCGTTTTCTCTGAGCCATGATGTGATCCCTTCGATCAGCGGTTTGCCGAAGCTTCGGCCGCCGCGTAGTCCGCTACCACTTGAAAGCCCCGCACGTTGGAGAAGGTAGAGCCGCCGTCCATCTTCAGGCGGCGGCGCAGTACAGGCGCGTGTTCGCGAAGAAATTCAAAGAACACCGCACCACCACCACCGCAGACCAAGATGTTGTCGAAGTCATTCAAGGCGCCCACCGTGTTGAGCATGGCCTCGTAACCACGGCGAAGGACCTCGTTGATGGCACCCTTGTAGCGAGCCATTTCGTAGTCCTCACCACCAATCCGAACGGTTTCCCGGTTATCGCGGATGGCCAGGTCAATCGCCTGGATCACACCGTATTGGTTTTTCAACTCCGGATCGATCGCTTGAGCTACCTCATATGCACAAGCCAGCATCGACTCTGGATGTGCTCCGGAGCGTTCGTAATTGGGGACCTTGTCGTACGCCGCCAAGAAGTCGATCGTTCCGCCCCCGACGTCGACCACAAGATTCCAGCCACTCATATCAAAGTCCTTGTGCGTGAGGCCGTAGTAGTACAGGGATCCGAGGGGCTGCACGATGACCGAGGCGTCCAGCACCGTCACGTGCCGTGCACCTGCCGCTGGGTCGCGGCTGATCACTTCGTGGCGACCGATGACCAGCTCACGCAAGTGCTCCTCGTATTCGTCAAAGGTGTTGAGTGGGAGTCCAACGGTCAGATGCTGGATCGTCATCTCTTTCGGATTGCCCTCGTCGACCAACATGTAGTGCATGGCTCCGCGCATGAGCGCGAGGTAGGAGGGCGAGGTGCAGTAGTCCTTCATGACATGGCGTGGCTGAAGTCCTTTGAGGTGCATCTCGACACCGCGGCCGGCAAAGTGCTGCACCCCATCGATTTCACTGATGCAACCGTCAGCGCCAGGCGTGCCAGGTTTATGTCGGAAGGGGGCACCATCGCGCAGCGTGGCGGTGATCGACGGAAACAGGTCCGCGTGAATGATTGGGACACCTCGTGCCACCTTGTGGCCACAGGTGAACTTGGTGCTGGCGTAGCCCACGTCGATGGCTCGCGCGGGAACGGTGATCAGATGTGCGTCGCGTTTCATAGGACTCTCCGGGAAAAAATGGCTGCACAAAGGTGTGCTGCCGGGAATTTTCTTGGGGCCTTCGCACCTCTGCAAGCGATGCGGACCAGTTGCTGGCCATGAAAGGCCACGCGAGGCCATGCGAGGCCGGGAAACGCGTGTCGAAGAGGAGCGGCTGCTAGATGATGGCCACCGTAGGCCATACGAGGCCATGGACGGCCACGAAACTATGTGTGGGCGAAGCAGAACACCCGGAGCGTCAAAATGGTGGCCATGCGAGGCCATAGGAGGCCATACGAGGCCACAACCAGTGTGGTGCGAGTCGCGACTCCTTAGCAGCCTCTGCTTGGCGGCCAGGGAAAGTCACAGGGGATGCAACGCTCATCGTGATACGCCATCCAATCAGTTGGGACTTGCACACGAAGGAAGGTGTGAGCGTCGAGGTTGCGCAAAGTCTTGATGCGCAAACATAGCTATGCGTAGCACTCGTTACCCACATGCTCGCGCCCATGTCAGAGACAAGGGCTAGAAAAGGAGGGTTGAAAGACAGAGTGAAGAGAAGGCCGTTGATTTGTCAGCCGTTCTTGCCCATTTGACATGAGGGAAACGAAAACGGAAAGAAATCTGTCAACTGTGGATAACTCGCACTTCGCGCACGACGCGGCACCAACTATCCACAACTGGTCCGCATCAAATGACAAGACGCGGCACAGCCCCTAATATCCGTTTCGCTGTACCTCGGTACGTCGACATCCCGGTTCACACCAGTGATGTCATAGCCCATCGGGCAAACCGCCAACCGACGCTCCAATGTGAGTTTCCTAAGGCAACAAGTCGGCCTCCCAAGTTGGATGTCGCAGATCAAGACGCTGCTCTGTACGGAGCATCGCAAAACAGGTCGCATAAATGACCAGCTGCTGAACCCGCGATGCGGTTCGGAAGTGGTGGCCCCCGAATGGGGATTGCCCACAGCAAGCCAACAAGGCCTTCCTATGGAGGTCGCCAGCCAAAGCTCCTGCTACGGAGCATGTGTGGACGCGCAAGCGTATAGATCAACTCACGTTTTGACTTTGCTCTGACAACTGCCTTCGGGTGGCCAGTCACAGTACCTCCCGCCTGGCATGTCCGGGAGCCCGCAGGGGCCTAAAAAGGGGAAGGTGGGACAAGCAGCAAAGGACAACGCCGCCAATTCAGTCTGGCGGTGAAGTGAGTTCACCTGGGTAGTGAATAACTACTCTGGTCTAGCCAACCCACATGGCTCTGTCTGAGAAGACAGTATCCCCCCCGAACGCCATCACTGCGTCGGGGTGCCCATCCAGAAGGATGGTGGTCACACAAGGATTCCACTTGTGCCGACAGGACGGCTTGCTAACGAAAAACGGAAAAAACCGAAGACTGACGTGCCTTGCCCAGGGGCCTTGTACCGGGCGACCAGTAGCGAAAGAAGCGCCAGATGCGTCTGGCTTGTTGTGTGTGCGCGAGGGTTTAGACGTGCGGGTGTGAATGCGCCCTCAGGTGTCAGCCCTCACCACACCTTGCGTAACCCATGGAGCGAGAGAAATGAAAGACAAGGAAAAAGACAGCGGCGGGCCGGGAAAGAAGTTCCGAGCAAAGTCGCGTGCAGAGGCGCTGACCCGGGGCGGTCCGGGCAGTGCCGCAGGGCGGGCGCAAGAAGCCATCAATGCCCACCCCAACGACCCCTTGCGGCAGATGACCCGATTTCTCCACGATCTGGACTTGCAGGCGTCTAACGGTCGCGTGCGCCAAGTCGCCCATCGGACAGAGACTTCGTTCGGCCGCACGCTGAAGAACGCAATTCAGGATCTGCGCAAAGTCAGGATGCCCATTCAGCGCATTGACCAGATTGGGCGCAGCCAGGCCATGGCATTGGTCGTGTACTGGGCGAACGAGTTGGGTCACAGTGCTTCAACGATCCAGAACAAGCTGACCAACATCCGCAAGTTCTGTGACCTCATCGGCAAGATCGGTGCAATCCCGAAGAAGGAAGAGCTTTACCAGGACCTGGAGGCAAAAGGAGTAGATCGCTCGGCTCTCAAACGCCACCAGGTCACGCACGGCAGCAAAACGTGGAGAGCCGCTGGGGTGGATGCCAGCGCGATCATTGCACTCATGGAGGAAGAAAACCCTCACGAGGCACGGCTGTTCGAGCTTGAGCATTGTTTCGGGCTGCGCGTGAACGAGGCGCTGAGCTACCGCCCGATGGAGTCCGAACGTGTGGATGGCGTGATGGTGAACCTCGGCACCAAGGGTGGCAAAGGCCGCTTTGTGCCCTACCTGAAGGATCCTGTGAAGGCCGCCAGACAGCGCGAGGTGCAGAACCGCGCGCGAGCTTGGGCACAGAACCATCCCAAGGGGGAGATGGGCTACGCGCGCATGTCGATTGAAGATGCCCGCACCAAGTATTACAACGAGCTGCGCAAGTACGGCATCAACAAGAAAAACATGGGGATCTCCAGCCACGGGTTGCGCCACGAGTTTGCGGCCGACTACTTCGAGGACATCACCGGTCACCGCCCACCCGCAGAGGGGCAGGAGTCCTCCAAATGGTTCAAGGAGAACCGTGATCTGGTCGAGCACGCCTACAAGAAGGTGTCCGAAGCGCTGGGCCACTGGCGCAAGGACATCTCGACGGCCTACCTGAGCTCGGTGTCCTTCATGAGCAAGACCCAGCTCAAGCGTGTCGAGAAGCTGCTTGAGGTGTTTCAGATCACGCCGGGCGTTGCCGAAGGCCTGCTCGATGCGGGTGTGGAACGTGCGTGGCTCACCGGGCGCGCGGCGATGGGTGTCGAGATGGCGCACACCGAGCGCATCCATCTCACCGTGACGCTGGAGCAGGGCGTGGAGTTGGCGGCGCTGGTCGAGATCCAGGCGCTGCTGGAGAAGTTGCTTCCTAGCCGCGTGCAGGTCTCCCCGCTGCTGCTGGGCGTGCAGCCTGATGACGGCGTGGAGGTCTTCCTGGACTGAGTTGGAACACCTTGGCTGGGCGTGGAGCTATGCCGGGTTGGATTGGGTGCTCGTTTCTGGTGTGCCTTTGAAAGCCAGCACGAGCATCAACATCCCAGCCACAGGTGGAATGCAAAGCAGCAATGCCCACCAGCCGGAGCCCAAACCATCACGAGATCGCTTGATCACCTGCAATGCGATGGCCAGCAGGACCAGGAGGAACGCAATGCCACCGAAAAGGCTTTTGCTCTGGCCAAACAACACGACGATGGCAACTGCACCTGCCAACAGAAAGGACATTCGCAAGCTGTAGGCAGATCTGGAGATACGGCCCTTGGGGTGTTGCTCCTTCTTCCTCGGTAGATGCCTGCATGGCTGGTCCGCGAGGGCTGGCCATGGGGGAGTTCGCGTGTTGTATTCTGCGGTCCTCAACACGCCAGTGAGCCGCCTTTGAACAAGCCGCAGATGTCCCACCGAGAGGCTTTTCGTGAGCTCGAACTCACCGAAGGATTGCCTCTGGCTGAGGTCAAGGCCCAGTACCGGCGCTTGGCCAAGCTATGGCACCCCGACAAGAACAAGACCCCCGGGGCCAGCGCGCGCATGGTGCGCATCAACCTGGCCTACGAGGTCCTGTGCCAGTTCTACAGCACGCCGTTCACGGGCTACACCACGCACGACAGCGGGCAAGGCTTCAGCGAAGGGGGTTCGGTGGTTACGGCAGGCGATACCACAGCGACCCGTTCAACGATGCCGACCGCTTCGGTGGCTCCAGGCACGACAACGACGAGCCGCTGTATGCCAAGCGGGGCCGAACCGTCACCCGAAAAATCAAAATCACTCTCCACGAGGCGGTCTTTGGATGCAAACGGACTGTGCAGGGCGAGGTCACCGATCTGTGCGCGCAATGCGGCGGCGCGGGAAACAAAGGTCACCCGCAGATGTGCGCCGAATGTGGTGGGCGTGGCAAGCTTTTCGATGGTTTCCTCAACAGGTACAGAACGACAGATGTGAGGTGCAGCAAGTGCGCGGGAACTGGGTTTAGAAGCACCAGATGCTCAACCTGCAACGGCTCGGGACAGGGCGAAAGCCGTCAGTGGTCGGAGCAAGTCACCATTCCCCCGGGCGCGTTTCACCAGGGTGTCCTTCGGATGCAGGGCAAGGGCGGCAGATCCAACAACAAGCACCTCCACGGCGATCTGGTCCTCTCCATCGAGATCATCGAGCATCCGCTGTTTATGACATCGGCCTCATACGATGTGCTCGAAAAGGATGCCATCGGGGTGGTCGTGCCTGTCTCGTTTTGGACCTGGATCCTGGGCGGGGAGGTTGTGGTGCCACTTCTGCAAGGCAGTCGCGTCGTGAAGTTCGCAGCCCGAGAGCAGCTGATTTCCATCCCGGGGGAAGGCTTGCCCTGCGCGCGCGACCCCGGCAAGCGCGGTGCTCTCATCGTGGAGCTCCTGCCCTGTGAGGACACCAAACTGAGCCCCGAACACCGCAGACTGGTCGAACGGATGGCCAAAGAGCAGCAAAGCGCGCGACTCAATCAATGGAGCCATGCGATGCGCGACTGGACATTTGGTTCGACCGAGAGCCGTTTTGGCGAGGCAATGCCAAAGAAGAAGGCCGACAGGAAGAAGGCCGACAGCGCAGGCTGATGCGGGCCGGTCAGGACTGCTGCAGGAACAGACTGGCCACCGCAGCACGGTGGCGCGCCAATGGGAGTACCAGAGCGGTGAGCTCAGAGCCGGCGGCGCACCGCTCAGTGAAAGTCGCTCTCCAGCTGGTGGCGCACCGCCAGGATCACGACCTCGGCTGGGCCCTCAATTTGAAACAGCGCCACGTAGCCGCTGCTGCCAAACGAAATCACCAGCTCACGGACGAAGGAACTCTGCCCTGCCTTGCGGCAGGTGAAGGGCGATGTTTTGAGGGTGGCCACGCCTGCGTGGATGGCCTGCAGCGCACGCTCGGGCAAGCTCAGGTCACCACCGTCGCGCGAAAGCTCGCGCTCGAGCACAAAGTCGAACAGCCGTTCGAGGTCTTCAAATGCCTCGCGCGTGAAGCGAACCCGAAAGCTCAACGCTTGACCACGGTTGACGATCGCTGGGTTTTCCCGCGCGCAACGTCCAGTTTGTGTTGCAGTCGATCAAGCACCACATCCGCGTCGACGTAATGCCCATTGCGCTTTGCTTCTTCGCCAGAGCGCAGTCCGCGAGCAATGAACTCTGCTTGAGCCCTGCGATGGTGCACTCCGGCGCGGATCGACGCCTCCACGAACTCCGACAGCGTCTCACCCTGGCCAAGCACCGACTCGACCTCTGCCCGGAAAGCAGGGTCAACACGCACGGAGGGAATGGAGGCGGACTTCACGCGAACAGTGTAGCGCAAACGCAATGCAAAGCTGGGAATGCTCCCTGTTGCCAGTCGTCCGGCGCAACCGGCGCTTTTTCGTTTTGAGTTTTCGCGAGTGCTGCGAGTCGTGACATCACACTGGTCCGCATCGCTTGCCGACCTCACAACTCACCGATAACCTCTCGTCCTGACTTGGCCCTCGTGCCATTCGCCGCCGGCGCCGACACCTTCGGTGCCGTGCCGGCCATCAACTTCAACCCAATGGGGCCACTTCGCTCCTTTGGGTGCTGTGGTCCCTGCTTTATTCAAGTGGAGAACCACAACATGACTCAACAGAAAACCGCCGCCCGAGGTATGGGCAGCAGCGTGATCAGCTTTCCTGATCGCGGCCCCTGGGGCGACAGCAAGTGGCGCGGCAACGCGTCCGGGCATGTCTACCGCACGCTCTTTGAACAGCTCTCGCCAAAGGTGTTCGTCGATCCTATGGTTGGGTCAGGCACCAGCGTCGAAGTGGCCCGAGAGATGGGCATCGAAAGTTACAGTTACGACCTTCGCGATGGTTACAACGCCGTCACCATGGACCTCCTCACGAAGGTGGGGAAGCACGCTGATCTGATCGTGTCCCACCCGCCTTACGGTTCGATGATCCGGTATGCTGGTCCCGGTGGGATGTGGGGTGACAAGCCCCATCCCGACGATCTCGGCAACTGTATTGATGACGCCGATTTCCACGAAAAGATGCAGGCCGTCCTGCTCAACCAGCGACGCGCCACGCGTCCAGGTGGCTACTACGGCACGCTCATCGGTGACTGGCGACGGGGCTCCGTCTATTCAAGCTACCAGGCCGAGATGATCGCGCGCATGCCGTCCAACGAGCTGGCCGCCGTGATCATCAAGATGCAGCACAACTGCCTCTCAGACCTCAAAACCTACGGTCGCATGAAGCTCCCGAAATTGGTTCATGAGTACTTGATCCTCTGGGAGAAACGCGGCGTCTCAGCCGTGGTTCTGCTCTCGGGCATGGTCAAGGAACAAGCGCAACGCGTCACAGGCACCTGGAAGAACATCGTCCGATGTGTCCTGCAGGGGCTTGGAGGCAAAGCGTCGCTGGACAAGCTGTACGCCGCCATCGCAGCCGCAGCACCGGAGCGGTTGGCCACCAACAACTTTTGGCGCGAGAAGGTTCGACAGACCTTGAACTCCAACGCCGACACCTTCCGCAACGAAGACCGTGGCATCTGGTCGCTGACCTGACGCGTACCTGTCTTTCACTTCTCGTTCTCCCATCGGGGCACACCGCTCCGATGGGGCGGACCCCCTCTCACAAGGATTTCCATATGAACAAGACTGTTCGAGTCACGCTGCGCGCCAACGTGATCCGCGAGTACACCGAAGTCGTCTCCGTGCCGATGAGCGCCACCCACGATGAACTGCAGGCCTACGCCCGCAGCCGCCTTGAGCAGGTGCCCAGCGGCGAGTTCGAAGACACCACCGAGCTTTGGACGCTGGAGAGCGCCAAGATCCAGGTGCTGAAGGAACCTGCCGATCGCGACACGCTGCGTGCGGCACTGGATGAACAGGGCAGGCTCTGCGCCTACCTTGCTGCTTCCAAACGCCCGGTCGAGGCGCCCACCGACTGGCCGCGCGGCACCACGCAGCCCTTCTGGGTGAGACCGCTCGATACAGCCCACCCGGACGGTGGCGAGGACGCCTGGCTCTTTGAAGTACGCGACATCAACGGCAACCTGCTGGCAGATCGCCTGATTCGCGGCCGTCGAGGCCTCAACGAGTTCTACGAAAACATGGTGGGCTACCAGCCGGACACGGATGAATACCGCCACGACCTCGACAAGCTGCGAGACGAGGTGCTGGAGATGTTCTACAGATCCACCACCAACGATCCCAACTGAGATCGAGAAACGACAACAGGCCCGATGAACAAGGACTACAAGGCACCTTTCCCCACCCCTCACGGCTCACAAGCTGTGGGGGGTTTTCTTTTGGGGGGTTTTCATTTGGGTGATGCCGCGCGCGGATCGGCTGCAGCGTAACTGGTCCGCATCGCTGGCGCGTTTGGGCAAGCCCACACAGAATGGATTCCGACACGGCCCCTGGCCATGTAGGCGCAACGCGAAAGCGATGGCGCCCTGAACCCCTCCCGGTATTTCCCCCTCCCTCTGCAGGTGGACTTCCCCCGGTCGGGGAGAAGTGCATCTGTGGATCCCTGCGCTTCGAAAGAGGACGTTTCAAAGGACTTCCCCATGCATCTCTCTTTGACCGCACCCCTGACGATCCGTCACATCGTCTCGCGCAAGCCCTACGAGCTGCTTCCCGTGGCCATGGCGCGTGCGACCCCCAGCACCGACCCTTCCCTGTGGCGCAAGTTCGTCAAGCTGGGCGGACGCGTGCTGCCGATCACGCCCGAGGACACGCAGCGCGTGCGCGAGTACATGCGCACGCACGGCACCGAAGCCCTCAGCGAGGACGGTGTGCGCGCGTTCACCCTCAACGGTGAGTTCCTGGCCGAATGCGACCCCGGTGTGTGCGGCGAACCCGACCACCTGGCGCTGGTCGAGTACCGAGGAGCCAGCCATGCAAAAAGCCCGCAAGTCCCTGTACCTGCAGCTTCGCAAGGCCGGCCTGAGCAGCCGCCACGCCGGACGCGCCGCCCGCAACGAACTGGCGATCCCCCTGCAGCAATGCCGGGCCCAGATCGTCAACATGCGCACCGCCATGGGCCAGACGCACTTCATCAGCTTGCAGCTGGAGGAGTTGCTGGCCCAGGTACGCAACAACCGACGCGAAGCCCTGCGCTTCGCGCTGGTGGACAAAAGCGGTACAGAGCCCCATCCGGCTCAGTTCCCGCAGCGTCGAGACCACGACCTGATCTGCAGCTTCGAAGACCTCGCGCACCACTACGGTCGCTGGGCCCGCCGCAGCCTGTGTCATGTCCACCACCTCTCCCGCTCCCTTCGTGAGATTCAGGCCCGCAACGGTCTGAGCCTCATCCCCTGAAACCCGCGCAGCGCTGCACCTGCAGCCTGCGCACTCTGGACTCCTTCCATGAAAACCCAAACCAACATCCTCCGCCGCCTGTTCGTCACCTTCGTCGCACAGGAGTGGATCGGAGACGTGGCCATGGCCTTCAACCCGCCCGAAGAGATTGACGCCACGGACCATCTGCTGAGCCTCACGCTCAACGAACTGCACGCGATCAAGGACCGTGACGGCAGCAGCGACGAATTCGTCGATGCGGTCGCCTGGGGCCACTACGGTCCCTTCGAGGTCCGGGTCGTCGATGCCGTGCAGGCCTACTTCGGTGTCAGCCAGCTCGGCGAGATCACGCAGCAGACGCTTGACGCAGCCAAGGCCGGCGAACTGCCGGCATTGGAGACGCAGACGCCGGACGTGGACCGCACGCACCTGCTGCAAAGCTGGATGCTCACCTACGGGGCCTACGCGCTGCTGTTCGCCTGCGAAGCGGAGAACATCACGCATGCCATCGAACAGTGCGAAAACGCCAACCCCGGCGAAGCCATCATCGGTGCCTTCAAGGTGCCCACGGCCTGCCTGGGACAGACACCCACCCTTGACCAGGTGGACCACGTCCGAGAGATGGTGACGCTGCAGACCGCACAGGCGGCCGCCGCGCTGGCCTGATCGAAGCAACCCAACCCCTCGCCCCGCGCCTCACGGCCGGGGCTTTTTTTTGGTCAAAAGTTAGTTCCCGAAGGGGTCTCGCAAAGCGTCAGAATCGGAACCATAGAATGATCTGTGCCATTTCGCACTGAGAAGGGTAGACATGACCACCTATGCCGAGTCGTTCAAGCGAGAAGTCGCACGCGTATCCAAGAAGGAAGTTCGTGGCGAAATCACGCCACTGCGCAAAGCCACCACCACGCACCGAAGCGAGATCGCAGCCCTGAAGAAGTCGGTCAAGAGCCTTGAGGCGACCGTGCGCCAGCTCGTCAAGCTGGCCAACCGCACCGGCGCCACAGCGGCGGCTGCGCCCGCCAAAGCAGCCAAGGCAGACAAGCCAGCCGCCTCACCGCGCACGCGCGGTGCGTTCGATGCAGCCGCTTTCGCCGAGCACCGCAAACAGATGGGCCTGACGCAAACGCAATGGGCCAAGATCGTGGGCGTGTCCAGCCTGTCGATCTACAAGTGGGAGAAGGGTGGTGTGCAGCCCCGCGAGAAGCAGCTTGCCGCCATCCGCGAGGCCATGAGCCTGAGCAAGCGGCGCGCGCTGGCCATCGCCAAGAGCTGAGGCCCACCCAAGATCACCGGGAGAGTCGCCGTGTGCAACCGATACCTCTCTCCCAGCGGCGCCGACATCGAGTCGATGTGGCAGCTGCACGGTGGCAATCCGTCGGCCGGTGGGGGCGTCTTTCCACGCAACACCGGGCCATTCGTGCGCCGCGCGCGCGAAGACGCCGGCTACTCGCGCGAACTGGTGCTCGGCCAATGGGGGCTGATCCCCTGGTTCGCCAAGACGGCCAAGCTCACCTACAGCACGAACAACGCGCGATCGGAGGAATTGGCCGCCAAGGCGAGCTACAAGGCCCCTTGGGCGCGCGGGCAGCGCTGCATCATCCCGGCCATCACCTTCGATGAGCCATGCTGGGAGACCGGGCGCAACGTGTGGTGGACGTTCGCCAGGGCAGACGGCAGGCTCTGGGGCTTGGCGGGGCTGTGGAACACCTGGACCGACCGCGCCAGCGGCGAGATGTTTGAGTCGTACACGATGTTGACGACCAACGCGGACGAGCACCCGCTCATGAGCCGCATGCACAAACCAGACCCAAAGCTCGCGCCGGATCAGCAGGACAAGCGCAGCGTGATCGCCATCGAAGAAGAAGACGTGGACCTGTGGCTCACGGGTACGGAGAAGGATGTCCAGCCGTTCCTGCGTCCGCCGCCGCTGGAGCTCAGCGTGGCCACGCACGCCTGAAATCACCCAGTCGAGCAGGGTGTTAGCGTGTCAACGCCCTGAACCCACCCCGTTGGGCAGGAGAGTCTGCGTGCAGGATGTCGGAAACTGACACCCAGCATGAAGAACGACAAACAAACCCCCTCCCTCGACGTTCCTGTGGCCGTGCTGCCCATGTACGGCATCGTGCGGTTCGCCTTCGCAGCCCGAGGCAAACGGCCCACCAGCAAACACGTGATCGAGTTGCCACGCGGCGCACTCCGCCTGACGTGCGACGAAATGCTGGCCGTGCTCGCCACCGCACCGGTGCAACAGTTCCTCATGAGCTGGCGCCTGAACCTCGTGAAGATGCCCGTCCAGGAACTGCTTGAAGCGCTGGTTCGTGTCGAAATGGGCAACCTGCAGCAGGCCATCAGCGCCCGTCAGGCGCGCCTCGCCGCCTGGGAGGACCAGCGCGAGAGCGTGCAGCGCAGCGCGGCTGCCGAGGTGGAAGAGATGGACCGACGCGCGTTGCGCGGCATGGCCAGCAAGCTCACCCACGCCCCTCAGGGCGGTATGCCCGCCGCGGTGCAGATTTTCAAGTGGGGCCACGACCTGGCTGTCAAAGCCTGCGAGGACCGCTCACACGGCTTCGAGTCACACTGGGACTTCGAACTGGCCGCCATCACCTTTGGTGACGAGTTGGAAATGGAGTTGCGCTACGTCGACCCCTGCATCGGCGAGCTGCTCAACCCGGCCAGCCTGCAGGCATTGCGCGACTTCGAATCCCATCGCACACCGGGCAAGGTCGTTGTGGAAGCGGCCTGAAGGCCCGCTTGCATCCTTAGGTCGATCCAGCCCCTTGGAGTTTCCAAACTCCTCGTCCCGGTAGCACCCGAGGTATGAGTGCCACCCCGAAGGGACCAGCCTGCGCGGGCGCAGTGTTGTCGTCCACCGTTTCCACGAACGCCTGTCCCCGGATTGCGCCAAGGACTCGCTAACTCAGGAAGTGATTGTTCTGTGGTGCCTTGCAGTGCAGACACATGTTGCAAAACGGAAAGCGAGTGGGTTTGCCGTCAATGACGTCCTTGCGGCCGACCGGGTTCAAGCCCTGGGCCGCCAGATCGTCGTTGGACACCACCGCATGCAGGGCCTCAAGCCGCTTGGAAATGCTCGCCACGGTGTAAGCGGGCGAGTCCCAGCGCCCCTCGTAGAAATCTGCCGCCGTCAGCGCTTCATCCTCTGGCGAACTGCCCCCTTCCACGTGCTCCAGCACCTGCTTCACCGGCTTCTTGCACGCCCAGCACGCATCCTCGATGTACTCCACCAGATGGGGCCGGTTGTAGAGCGGAATCGCCCAATCGAGGCGCTTGTGCAGCATGGCCTTCACGAACTCGGTCAGGCGCACCCCAAACGGCTCGACCATCGGCTCCTCGCCCACCACCACGGACCGCAAGCTGAAGGCGGGCGTCTGCTGGTCCAGCTCCATGGTGGCTTGCCGCGCCCGGGCACCGAAGAACCACGCGCCCCGCACGCCCGAGGATCGGTAGCGAGTCTGCCTGCGCACCGTCTCCGCATCTCTTTGGGGTGACAGCTGCACCTCCAGCGCGAGCTTGGCAGTTCCCTTTTCGCAGTAGACGTCAGCCACCCATTGCTCACCCTCGGGCGACTGGCCAGGCCATTCGGAGGTGACGCTCCAGCCCGCATCCATCGCGGCCTGGGCAATGAGCGACTTGCAGTACAGGTGTTCGGGGCTCTCGTCGGCGGTGGTGCACTCACCCCGGCACGCGTGCGCGAAAAAGAAGGTGCCGCGCGGGCTCGTCTTGGGCACGGCGGGCACGTTGCAGCACGGCATCCACAAGGTCAGGGCCTTGGCCTTGTGTCGCGTCCTGAGATCCTGCCACTGCTGCGCGTTCAACGCGAAAGCGAGCACGTCCCCTTGGTCACTGCCAGCTCGGATCGGCACGTCGCGCGGTCTCTTTCAGGTTCAGGGGCGGTGGGCTCACAGATGGAGGCCTGCCAGCTTGGAGGGGGACACGCTCGCGTCCACCGGCAGGGTGAAGTAGAGGGCGCAGCCGTGATCGGGTGTGCTGTCGGCCCAGATCTTCCCGCCATGGCGCTGGACAATGCGCTGCGCCAGCGCCAGCCCGGTGCCGGCGCCGGAGAAATCCAGCGAGTGGTGCTGCCGGGCGAACATCACGAAGAGGTTGTTGGCCGCTTTGGACACATCAAAGCCCACCCCGTTGTCGACCACGAAGAACTGGCCCCAGTGCTCGCTCTCCTGGCTCCAGCCGATCTGCACTTCGGGCTTGGGGCGCTTGCGGCTGAACTTGACGGCGTTGTCCAGCACGTGGCTCAGCAAGTCGGTCACCAGCATGGGGTCGCCCACCACCACCGGCAGGTCTTCGTGCACGGTCCAGCTGACCTCCACGTCCGGGAACCGCTGCATCACCCGCGTGATCAGGCCTTCGACCAGCGTGCCCAGCGGCATCGGTGCGGGGTGCAGATCGACGCGTCCGATGCGGGCGTAGGTCAACAGCGCCTCCACCATGCCGTTGAGGCGCTGGCTGGCCGCGCGCATCCCGTCGCGGTACAGATCAAGCCCCTCGACTTCGACACCTTCCAGCCCCTCCAGCATCAGCCCCGCATAGGTGTTGATGTGGCGCAGGGGGCCTCGCAGATCGTGTGTGATGTGGTGTGTGAACACGTCCAGATCCCGGTTGGGCACCACGTACTGGCGCACACGCTCGGAAACCCGGCGCTCCAGCTCCCCGTTGAGGTCGTTCATCACCTTGTCGAGGTCCTTGGCGGCCGTCATGTCCCGCGTGATGCAGGAGAGGCCTTCGACTTCGTCGTTCTCGCCACGCAGCGCCGTGATGAGCGTGTGCGCCCAGAAGTGCTGACCATCGGCCCGCAGGCGCCAGCCTCGGGATTCCCACTGTCCTCGCTGGATGGCCAGTCGAATCGCGTCCTCGGGTGCGATCTCGTCCTGCTCGCCCTTCATGGTGGCTGTCATGGCGCCGTAGTGCTTGCCCATGACGTTCTCGCTGGAGAAGCCGTGCAGCCGGTGCGCGCTCTCGCTCCATTCCGTGATCCGGCCCGTGCTGTCCAGAAAGAAGATGCAGGAGTCCTGCAGCGCCTCGGCCATCAGGCTGTACCTGCGTTTGGTGCGGCTCAACTCAGCGGTGCGCCGGGCAACCCGGGCTTCGAGCTCCATGTTGGCGTGCAGCACCAGGTCCTCCGTGCGCCGGCGCTCGGTGATGTCCTCGATCTCGATGAACACGCCCCGAACGCCCTCCGCCGCACCACCATCGGGCAGCACGCGGCACTCCAGGTATTGAGTGGTGCCGTCCTGTGCCTGCTTCTCGATCAGAAAGGTCTGCTTGTCACCCGAGAGCGCCGGCATCACGCGCGGCAGCATCTCTCGCACCTCATCGGTGTCAAAGCATTCTTCGAACGAGCGGCCCAGCAAGATTTCCCGCCGCGCGCCCACATGAGCGCACAGCGCACGGTTCACGAACAGGCAGGTCAGATCGGCGTCGAAGTAGGCCTGGCGGGCGGTCGTGCGGTCCGTGATCGAGCGCATGCGCTCGCTGCTGTCGAGCAGCTCGGCCATGACGCGTGCGCGCTCCGTGATGTCGGTGAGCGCCAGCGCGCAGGCCAGAAAATCGCCCGCTGGTGAACGCACAGCTGAGGCCCCGGCCAGCAACGACATGTGGGAGCCATCGGAGCGGGTGAGCTTGAGCTCGAAGGAGGGCGGCAGCAGATCCTGTTGCACCGACTCGATGGCCAACAGGACAGCGTCCTGCGTGGCGGGGTGCTCCAGACCCAGAGCGGCCCCGATCTGGCTCTCGGTGACTGTATCGCGCTGGCTGCGGCCCAACCAGCGCTTGAGTGTGGTGTTGGCATGCAACACGGTCGCGCTCCCCTTCAGAAGCAGGATCGCGCACGGCGCCTGGTCGAGGGCCCACTGTGCCAGTTCCGCTGGTGAAGACGCAGCCTGCTCGCCATCCTCCCCTGCAGGCGGTGCTGTTTCTTCGGTTCGGTCGTTCATTGCAAAAGCCGACTGAACGTCGTCGGTGAGGTGATTCTGAGAGGACATGAAGCGAATGTATGCAAATTGACGCATCCATTCGCCTGGCTATCTGGGCAATATTCACGCGTTGAGCGGGGTTTGAATTCGCAAGCAACCCATTGGACCCTCCCTGCGGAAGAGGCCTCTCCTTGTAGGCCGGTAATGCTTTCTGGGACATATGGCCATAGAGATGAACGAAGTGAAGCGTCCTTACCAGCGAAAGTTCTCGCTGCGTGGAGCCTTTGTGACCAGTGGCAAGGCGCTTCCGCCCAACGCGACGCACTCCAATGTTCGATTGCGAACACAAACATCAAAGGGGTACGTTTGTATGCATGCCAACAATTGACGATTTCGTCACGGCAAGGAGCGGAAGAGCGTGGGGAGGGCCGAACTTAGGGTGGTCTGCATCGCTTGCGGCCGGTTGAGCGCACCCGTACCATCGGCTTCGTCTTGGATCTCATCCAGCACGCGGCCTTTTGGTCGCCATCAACTTTCTGCTCCGTCTGGAGCAACCCACCCGACCGGGAACCACTCCCGGTCAGGGGGGTGGTTTTCTGGTCTTTCCAACCATCAAGGACACACATGGAAACCACCCAAACCAACCTGCCTGCCACCACCGTGCGGGCGAACGTCAACGAACGCGCGTTCTTCAAGTCCATGCGCCACCTGTTCGCCTCCAGCTTCTCCGTCATGGGGGAGATGGTTAAGAACGCACGGCGTGCGCATTCCACCAAGATCGCCATCATCTGCGGCAGCGCCACACGCGTGATCACCATCAGCGACAACGGCATGGGCATCGACAAGTTCGACGTCCTGCTCGATCTGGCCACCAGTGGCTGGGAGAGTACCGAAACGCAGCTGAGCGAGCGTCCCTTCGGCATGGCTTCTTCAGTTCGTGCTGCGCAGCCGACCGCGTTGTCGTCATGTCCAAGCGCAACCTTGGGCAAATCGCCTTGGTGCGTTTGCACAAGCACGGCGCCGCATGTGCTGCAGACCCGCTCGAGTACAGCGGGCCGCACCGACGCCCTGGCGGTCGACGAAGACATGCTCAGGCGCATCTGCGGTGTTGCCGTGAGTGCCGAGTAGTTGGAGCAAGCCCTGTGGCATGCGGTTCGCCCCGGTGAACTGGTCGGAGGTGAACTTGGTGGTTCGTTCCACCACAACGCGACGCTCGTGAAGGCCAAGGCCGACTGAGCCAGCGCAACGTGACAAGAAGTCACTTCTGAGGAGCCCCGGATGCCATGTGCATTCGGGGCCTTTCTCATTTCTGGGGCCGACCTGCGTGCGCCCCATGAATTTGACAGCACCCCTTTCTCCGATAGCTTGCTCACTATGCAACTCGATCTCTTCACCTCGGCCCTCGAAACCTATCTGAACGGTGTGATTCTGAGCAACGACAACCTGTTCGGCCAGCTGATCGAACCCGGCGCTCGGCGCCGATGCGGACCTGCGAGAGAAACACGCCATCGGCTGCAGCGGCCAATAAAAGAGCCCACCAAACGTCGGGTGACATGGCTTCAATACAACCGCGAGTCACAAAGCATTGACGCGCAAACCACACGGGACATATCCTGGACACAGACCAGTGCTCAGGGTGTTGGTATTGAGGCTTTCATCGAAGGAAATTTGGCAAGAGAAGTGCGTCAGGCCTTTTTCCGGTGCCGCGCGTTGGCTTCATTTCCCGCCACACACATGAAACGACTGCGTTCGTCTCCGCGACGAACTCATCGCGCATGTGTGAGAACAGTAGGTAGGTCAACTCGGTGGCTCGATGGAACATCGCCGCTCACTCTATGTAGACTTCCCGGGCGCTTGTCGATTGCGCGCCTGGTTCGGTCTACGCACTCAGCGGCGCCCAAAAACGATGCCGTTTAAATGACAGAACTGTAATCATTTGGTCAGAGTGCTGACGGCATCTTCTGCATACAGTCCACCACACCGAAAAAGCGAACCGTTGGT
>NZ_JBLYYB010000008.1:0-10132 GCF_048549895.1 Hydrogenophaga sp. | reverse complement strand
TCAGCAGCAATGAAGTGGTCGCAGGACAGGTGGTGGATGCGCGCGAGTTGCTTTTCGAGATCGTGCGCCCCGACCGGCTGCTGGTGCAGGCGCTGGCCTATGACGCTCGCGTCGCCGCTGACATCGAACAGGCGGGTGCCATCACCGCGGCCAAGGAGCCGCTGCGCCTGGCCTTTTTGGGTGGGGGCCTGCAGTTGCGCGAACAGGCGATTCCGCTGCAATTTCGCATCACCCCACCCTTGCCGGCGCTGGCCGTAGGACAGCCAGTGACGGTGATCGTGGGTACCCGCTCGCGGGTCAGGGGCTACGCCGTGCCGCAGTCGGCCGTGACTCAGAACACAGCCAACGAAACCGTCGTGTGGGTGCACGAATCGGCAGAGAGCTTCAAGCCGCGCAAGGTGCAGGTGCAAGTGCTGGACGCGACGCGTTCGGTAGTCACCTCGGGCTTGAAAGCCGGCGAGCGTGTCGTCACGCAGGGCGCCACCCTGCTCGGGCAAGTTCGCTGAAGGCACCCGTTCCATGTTCAAGACCATCATCGACACCAGCCTCAACCAGCGGCTGCTGACCCTTGCCTTTGCCGTCATCCTGATGGCCTACGGCGCACTGGTGCTCCGGGGCACACCGGTCGACGTCTTCCCCGACCTGAACAAGCCTAGCATCACCCTGCTCACCGAAGCTGGCGGCATGGCCCCTGAAGAAGTCGAGCAACTCGTTACCTTCCCGATAGAGACCACGATGAACGGCATGCCGGGCGTGAGCCGGGTGCGGTCGGTTTCTGGTGTCGGCCTGGCGGTGGTGACTGTGGAGTTCGAGTGGGGCAGCGACATCTACCTCAACCGTCAACAAGTGGCCGAGCGGCTGGCGCTGGTGCGTGAGCAACTGCCGCCCGGCGTGACGCCGCAGATGGGGCCCATCAGCTCAATCATGGGCGAGATCATCCTGCTCGCCTTGCCGGTGGACCCTGCAAAAGCCAGCCCGATGCAGGCGCGGGAATACGCCGACTGGGTGCTGCGCCCGCGCCTGCTCACGCTGCCGGGTGTGGCGCAGGTGATCCCCATTGGCGGGGAGGTCAAGCAGTACCGGGTCGAGCCCGATAGCACGCGCATGCTGGCGCTGGGCGTCACGCTGGACCAGGTGAAGACGGCGCTGGAAGGTTTCTCCGCCAACACCAGCGGCGGTTTCCTGGAATCGCAGGCCAAGGAATTCCTCATCCGCCAGCTCGGCCGCACCGCCAAACTATCTGACCTGCAGCGCGTCACGGTGGCGGTCAACAACGGGCAGCCCATTGCCCTGTCGCAGGTGGCCGATGTGCGGCTGGCGGCCGGCATCAAGCGCGGCGATGCCAGCTTCCAGGGGCAGTCGGCGGTCATCCTGGCGGTGCAGAAACAGCCCGCTGCCGACACGGTGAAGCTGACGCGTGAGATCGAGGCCGCGCTGGCGGATCTGGGCAAGAGCCTTCCGCCAGGCATCCAGACGCCGCAAACCTTGTTCAAGCAGGCCGACTTCATCGAGAACTCGATTGCCAACGTGGCCGAAGCGCTGCGCGACGGCGCGATCATGGTGGCGATCGTGCTGTTCGCCTTCCTGCTCAACGTGCGTACCACGATCATTTCGCTGACCGCCATTCCTGTCTCGATCCTGGTCACGGTGCTGGTCTTCAAGTATTTCGGCCTGACGATCAACACCATGACGCTGGGTGGCCTGGCCATTGCGATTGGCGAACTTGTCGACGACGCGGTGGTGGGTGTCGAGAACGTGCTGCGCCGGTTGAAGCTCAACGCCGCTGCGGCCGAGCCCAAGCCAGCCATCGAAGTGATCGCCGCAGCCACACTGGAAGTGCGCTCGGCCATCGTCTATGCCACGCTGATCATCGTGCTGGTGTTCGTGCCACTGTTCGCGCTGCCGGGCATCGAAGGACGGCTCTTCACGCCGCTGGGGGTGGCCTACATCGTCTCCATCCTGGCCAGCATGTTCGTGTCGGTGTCGATCACGCCGGTGATGGCCTACTACCTGCTGGTGCAACCGCCCGTCGGCGCAGTGAACTCCGAGGGGCGCTGGTGGCAGTTCTGGAAGTGGGGTGCCAGCGGCGGCGACCATGATGCCGACAGCCCGCTGGTGCGCGTGCTCAAGCGCTGGGACGCACGGCTGCTTGAATGGTCGTTCGACCGCGCAAGGGTGGTCGTGGCCATCGCCGCGCTGGCGGTCATCGGCGCGGCTGCCAGCGTGCCCTTCTTCGCCCGCGCTTTCCTGCCGCCATTCAACGAGGGCACCTTGACGGTGAGCCTGTTGCTCAACCCCGGCACCTCACTGGCCGAGTCCAACCGCATCGGCGTGCTCGCCGAACAACTGGCGATGCAGGTGCCCGAGGTCATCAAGGTGGGCCGTCGCACTGGCCGCGCCGAGCTCGACGAACATGCCGAAGGCGTGCACTCGTCCGAGATGGACGTGGACCTCAAGGCCTCCGACCGCAACCGCGACCAGATCACGCAGGATCTGCGCAGCCGGCTGGCCTTGCTGCCGGCCGTGGTCAACATCGGGCAGCCGATTTCGCACAGGCTTGACCACCTGCTGTCGGGTGTGCGCGCCCAGATAGCCATCAAGGTCTTCGGCGAGGATCTGGACACGCTGCGCGGCCTGGCGGCCGGTCTGCGCGACCGCCTGGCCGCGATTCCCGGTATCACCGACCTGCAGATCGAGAAGCAGGTGCTGATACCGCAGCTCAAGGTGCGGCTTGACTACGACAAGGCGGCCACCTACGGCGTTGCGCCGGGTCACGTACTGGAGTCGCTAGAGACGCTGATCGAAGGCAGCCGCGTAACGCAAATCATCGAGGGCAACCGCCGCTTCGATCTGATGCTGCGCCTGCCCGACAGCGAGCGCGGCCGCCAGGGCCTGCAAAACCTGCTGATTGAAACGCCTCGCGGGCGCGTGCCGCTGTCGGAACTGGCTACGGTGGAGGAAGGCGATGGCCCGAACCAGATCAGTCGCGAGAACACAAGGCGGCGCATCGTGCTGTCGGCCAACAGCGACGGCGGTGACCTGGGCAAGATCATCGAGCGCATCCGCGCTGAAGTGGCGGCCAACCCCTTGCCGGCCGGCTACAGCGTCGCGCTGGAGGGGCAGTTCCAGGCGCAGGAGCAAGCCACCCGGCTCATCGGACTGTTGTCGCTGGTGTCGCTGGCGATGATCTTTCTGGTGCTTTACAGCCGCTACAAGTCGACCACGCTGGCGCTGATGATCATGAGGAACATCCCGCTGGCGCTGGTGGGCAGCGTCGTGGCGCTGTGGCTATCTGGACAGCCGCTCTCGGTGGCGGCGCTGGTGGGCTTCATCACGCTGGCCGGTATCAGCACGCGCAATGGCATCCTGAAGATTAGCCACTATATCAACCTGTGCGCCTTCGAAGGCGAAGTGTTCGGCAAAAAGTTGATCATCCGCGGCTCGCTGGAGCGGTTGACCCCCGTACTCATGACGGCGCTGGTGGCGGCCTTTGCGCTTGTGCCGCTGCTGCTGGCCGCCGACGCGCCGGGCAAGGAAATCCTGCACCCGGTGGCGGTCGTGATCTTTGGCGGTCTGGTCAGCTCGACCTTGTTGGACACCGTGGTCACGCCACTCATGTTCTACCTGTGGGGCGAGCGCCCTCTGGCGCGCCTGTTGGCTGCCAAACAGACCGAAAGTTTCTGAGTTCTTGAAGAAAAGGCTTTTGCGGCGCCGCCGTCAAGTGCGCCTTCCACCGATGGAGATAAATCATGATCAAGACCTGGGTATCGATGTTTACGCTGGGTTTGGCCGCACTGAGCTTCACCGCAGCGCAAGCCGACGGCGTGGCAAAGGCGAAGCACGGCGGCGTCGTGCAGAAGGCCAATGACATCACCTACGAACTGGTGGCCAACGTCGATGGAGCCGCGCTCCACATCGATGACCATGGAAAGCCGGTGTCGGTGGTCGGGGCCAGCGGTAAGCTCACGGTCTTGAGTGGCGCTGACAAGTCCGAGGCCGAGCTCAAGCCGGCCGGCGACAAGCTCGAGGCCCAGGGCATCAAACTGCCCGCCGGCAGCAAGGTCGTGGCATCCGTCACCACGGCCGACAAGAAGACGGTGAGCGTCAGATTCACGGTCAAATAAAATCAGGCGCAGACTTGTAGCCGCAGCTCTGCTTGCCACGTCCACCATGGCAGCGGCAGCCGGGCTGCCCTACGAAGAGCTTGCGAATGCCAAGGCGGACATCCACGCTGCCCTCGCTCAGGCCCGGAGCAATCAGACGCCCGTGCTGGTCGTCTTGGGTTCCAACTTGTGAGGCGAATGACGCATGCTGCACACGACCTTCAAGGACGGTACGGAAGCACGGCTCATAGCCAAGAAATTCAAGGTCGTGAAGGTCGTGAAGGTCGACGTCGGCCGATTTATCGGAACGTGGATGTGGCTGAAATCTGCAGCCCGTCTTTGAGACGTGGTATCCCGGCGGTGGTGGTGCCTGTCCGCTCTGGGCAAGGTCGTCTATCCCACCAGCGCCGGCGAGCTTGCTAATGCGCGCAAGATGGGCGACCGCGGGATATACGACCTCTTCGACAAGGTCGCCAAGGGAGGCAAGTGGCGTTCCGACTGAATCACTGGGCGACAGTGTTCAGAATCCATCGCCTCACAGCGGTAACAACGACACGTTGGCAGTGCGCTCGACCAGCCAGAGCGCGCCCATCACTATCGCCGCAATCGAACCACCGCGAATGACCCAGGTTCCGTAATGGGCGCTGCGACGCAGTGAAAACAGCAGCGCAGTCACGACCACAACGATGGCGAGTTGGCCCAGTTCCAGGCCGACGTTGAATTGCAGCAACGCCCACGCAAACTGCGACACGGGCAGATCCAACTCGGCCAGTACGCCCGCGAAACCGAAACCGTGGATCAGTCCGAACCCGAAGGTCACCAGCGCCCGTCGTCCTCGGAAGATCGGCTTCATGTTGTCGATCGCGGTGAGGATGATCGTCGCCGCGATGGCCGGTTCGATGAACCTGGGCGACAAGGAAACGGCCCCCGTGGCGGCCAGTGCCAGCGTGATCGAATGGGCCACGGTGAAGCCGGTGACGATGCCGGCCACCGGCCACATGGCCTGCGCAAGCCGCTGCAGCGGCACCCAATAGTTGCCGCTGGAGCGCATAACCGAGGGCAGCAACAGACACAGCAGAAAGAGCACATGGTCGTAGCCGGTCAGGATGTGCCGGACGCCTTCGCGCAAAAACTGCAGTGGGTCGGCCGGTTCCAGCCCTGTCGAAGCCTGCGCGGGTTCCGGACCAGCGGGAGAAGCAACCAGACCCGCCGGTGACGCGGCGCCCGCGGGGTTGGGGGTGATCACGCCAGCAACGATTTGGGGCACCAGCACGCGCAGCTCGGGCGGCCCTCCGGCCCATTCAATCCAAGCCAGGCCGCGGTGGGTGGGATCGATATCGGCCAGCACCGTGTACCGAATCGTAGGTGCCGGGCCCTGCCCGCACACCGCCTGCCACTGAACGGCGGCGTAAACACCGTCGATACGGCGCTCGAGCGACCGCTGCGCTGACTGCAAGTCACAGCCTTCGATCTGGACGCGTGCCTTGAAGTACCTTTCGATGGCTGGCCAAGCACTGCGAATCTCGCCCCAGGTCAAGTGACCGTCGCCGTTGGCGTCAAGGTCCGGCGCTACATCCAAATCCCGCGGCGCCACGTCGACGCGCAAGTTGGCGGCCGCCGTGCCGCCGCCGACCAGTCGCACGTAGGTCGCCTTGTGGGCCTGCGCAGCACTGGCGGCCGGCACCAGCACCGCCAACAACAACGACGCAGCCAGCGTCCTTGACTTCAGCTCAAAGCAGCGCATCGAGACGCTTGTCATGCAGACCGATGGTCTCCTTCAGTGCGGCTACCTCGCGCAACGCGGCGGCGTCCTTGCTGGCTGTAGCCGTCTGGGCGAACAAGAGCAGGTCCAGCGTCTCACGCTGCTGCTTGACGTTCTCACGGGCCAACTCCAGGGCCTTGGCAGGCGCCTTCTCGATCCACAGCGCGTAAGTTCGCGTGCGTGCGTCGTACGCGCCTCCGGGCGCAAGCTGGCGGCGACGATGCGCCCGCCCATCTCCTGCGCATCGGCTTTGGCTTGGGGCGCGCCAGCCTGTGTGTCGGCAATCGCCAGGCGCAACAGCACCGCGTCTGTGCGCTGCTGTCCTTTGAGTTGCGCCAGCGCTTCGCGCGGGCGCTTTCTTTCGAGCAGGATGTCGGCGTACGACGTGGCGGTGTAGGCATCGGGTTGTTCCGCCACTGCCTGGCGGTAAGCGGTTTCGGCCTTGTCCGCGCGAACCGCCCGGGCCTCGCTTTCTGCCAGCGTCGTCAGCACCCAGTTGCGCGACTCTGTGGGCATCCCCGGGGCGGCAAGCATCGAATCGATATCGGCGCGCGCGCCATCGGAGTCGCCGCGCAAGCTGTCGTTCTCGGCGCGGCAGGCGCGGGCGTAAAAGTCGGCTCTGGCAGCGCGAATGCCATCGCAGGCACGGTTGGACGCCTCGAAGCGGCCCTGCACGCGCCGCACCGTCGCCAGAGTGAGCCAGGCCTGAGCGTTGCGAGGCTGGCGCTTGACCCAGCGTTCCAGGTTGGTCGCGGCCGTGTCGAAGTCGTGCAGAAAATGTTGCAAAGTCGCCAGCAGCAGCTCAATTTCATCCGGCGCTGTATCGGCCACCGGCCAAGCCTGCAAGGCGGCGAGCGCCCGGCCGGCGTAGCGTGGATCGCCCTTTTCGGGCGTGGTCCAAATATCGTCGGGCCAGTTGTGCCGCCAGAGCCGCATCAAGAGGGTTGGCAACAAGTTGCTGGCGCAGACGCCGGTCTTCGGCCCGGCTTGCGGACACCGCGGGCAGCATTTCAATGACTTCGTCGTCCCGTGCGGGTGTGACCACAGTCGCACTGGGGCCTGTTAACACAAACGCAGACCGTCAGCGACGAGCACGAAGCTAATGAAGCCTAGGAACATCAGGTCGAGTTTCTCGAACCGCGAGAAGATGCGGCGGTAGCCTTTGAGTCGACGGAGCAAGCGCTCGACCTCATTGCGACGCTTGTACATCTCGCGGTCGTATTCCCAAGGTTCGATCCGCGTCTTCACCGGTGGCACCACCGGAATGAAACCCAGATCCAGTGCCAGCTGCCGTGTTTCATTGCCTTCGTAGGCACGGTCCATCAACAAGTGCACCGGTCTGCTGGTCGGCCCAAGCCTGCTGAGCAGACGCCGGCCTTCGGGCGCGTCGTGAGCCTGTCCAGGCGAGAGGCAGAACGTTACGGCCGTTCGAGCATCCGCGGCAACCATATGAATCTTGGTATTCCATCCGCCTCTGGACTTTCCGATGGACTGCGGACCGTTTTTTTTAGTGCCCCCGTGCCGTCGGGATGGACCTTGATGCTGGTGGAGTCCAGCGAGACCGCTTCGATCCTGATACGCACGACCTGTGCACGCTGCAACTCCTCGAACATGCGATCCAGGACGCCAGCTTTGGTCCAGCGGTTCATACGCGTGTAAATCGTGTGCCAGTTGCCGAAGCGTTTGGGTAGTCCGCGCCACTTGCAGCCATGCTCGGCCACATAGAGGATCGCATTGACCACCTGTAAGTTGCTCAGGCTGACGTTGCCACGCTGCTTGGGCAGGCAGTGCTCAATGGTGGCGAATTGTGCTGGTGTGATCTCCATGCACGAGATTGTCCAACGCAATCGCCATGATCGCTATTAGTGTTAACACGCCCTAGCCAGCCAAGTCAAGCCCGCACACGATGCGATCAACAGTGCGGCTGCGTGCCTTGGATGGATCCGATACCGCTCTGCGGACAGTTTTCTTGCCGACATCTTGGACTCGAATGTTCGAGGTGGAATGGATTGTGCCGCTGTAGTCGATGACTTACGCGTCACGATCGGACAGGGGCCGCCCATGACCAACCTACCCGAAAGCAAGCAGAAACCGACGGGGCTGACCGTCGCAGGCAGGTTGCCGACGCCAGCTTGCGACAGGGTATCGATTTGCTTCGTTATACAACTGGCTGGTGAGTCCAATCGCGGTCGGGTTTCCACGATCGGTTCACGGATGGGCCGATGTCACCTATGATCACAGCGCTGAAGATGGGGAAACTTTTGCGTAGGTTAGTGGCACCGCATTGAGACTGTGAGGGACAAGCTTTGATAACGGATCACAACACGCACCGCCCTTGGCGGCACCCGACAACGACCTCCGCGGTCGCGTTGGCATTGGCCGCCACGTCCACCGGTCTATCCGCCGACATCGTCGACATTGCCTGGGACGCCAATGGCCGTTTCGAGCGCAGCGTGAGCGTTACGCCGGCCGAGTTCGCCGAGGTTTGCGGCAAGCTGTCGGCCGGATTGAAGTTGTGCTGGAGTTTCGACGTCTACACGCCGCTGGACTTCAACGTCCACCACCACGTTGGCAAGGACGCGGTCTTCCTGTCGAAGATGGCCCCGGTGGCCAGCATGAAGGACATGCTCGACATGAAGATCGACCTGGGGTACTGCTGGATGTGAAGCGACAAGTCCTCTGCACCCGCGACGATCACGGTGAAACTCCAGCGCTGATGTCTGCGCCCGCTGACACCCTGGGCCCGCTCATCGAGCGGTGGAAGGCCGACCCCGGGGGAACCTACCGCAGTTGGTTCCTGTGGGACGAGCGGCTGAAGAATTTCCGTTCGATCCGCCGCGGCCTGACGGTCGTGGTTCGTGAAATCGACGCCGGCATGTTCGGCAACGTCTATCGTGGTTCGTCTCTTGAGGTGGTGGTGGGCTCCATTGCCGAACAGCGGCAGATCTTCAAGGGCGCGGACCATGCCTTCCTGTGGAAGCCCAAGCTGCGCATCCCTGACATCTACGAGAACGCTGACAACCAGCGTGCCTTCTCGCGTCTGCTGCACGATTGTGAGTGCTGTGACACGGCCGAGGCGGTGATCGAAGCCATCCGCCGAATCGACGCCATCGGTATCAAGGGTCTTGGGCCTGCGGTTGCCAACCTGCTGTACTTCATTCACCCTACGCTGGTGGTGCCCTTCAATACAGCCATCGTCAAGGGCTACAACGTGCTGACGGGATCGAACGTCAAGCTCGGGCGCTGGGACCAATATATGGCGCTTCGCGAGGGTGCGCTGCGCATGAACGCGGCCCACCGAGGGCTGCTGTCCAACGACCTCGGCGCGATTGCCGGCCTGATGTTCGACGTGGGCAGCGGGCGCTACCTTGCCCCTCCCCGTACCGACGATGCCGCTGCGCAAGCCTCCTGGGCCGCTGATCTGGCGCGTGTGCGCGAGGAGTCGGCAGCCTCGGAAAAGCTGCGCGCCGCACAGCAAGATGCCGACACCACGCACCACGAGATGCAGGGCTGGTTACGCGACCTGGGCCTTGCGCTGGGTTTCGATGTCTGGATCGCGTCCAATGACCGCAGCCGCGCCTATGCCGGTGGACAGTTGGGCGACGGTTGTCTGACGGCACTCATGGCTGAAGGTGTTGCTGCGGCCGAGTCGGTGCGCCTGATCGACGTGATCTGGCTCGACCGGCAGACCCGGCGTGTCGCCGCCGCGTTTGAAGTCGAGCACTCGACGTCGATCCACTCCGGCATCGTGCGCATGCTCGATTTGGCCCTGGGCTCGCCACTGGGCGAAGGCAGCACACTGTTTCTGGTGGCACCCGATGAGCGTCGCGGCGAGGTGGCGCAACAACTGCACCGGCCCGCGTTCATGCGGGTGGCCGAGTTGGGCATCCGCTACCTGCCGTACAGCGAATTGCGCCAGCACAGGCACGCGATGGCGCGCTTTGGCAGTGGGCTCAGACCGGTGCTGGAAGCGTCCATGTTGCTGGCACGGTAGCCGGTTGGCCTGCGGGCTTGTCTCGCGTGAAACAGCATTGCCGCGGCGGTACCGACGGCGGACGCCAGTGGCAGGCGACTTGGCACCCAAACCCCGTGCTGATCCGCTGCTTGAGCGCCGTGCTTGCAAGCTTGTTTAGCCACACCTTGCGGAGCATCCGCAACGTGCCCCTTCAAGGGGTCATCTCGGTTTTTAGAGAATCGTCGACAAAATTCCCTCGGCCGGACCTGACGTCAGGCTCAGCCGCCGTACGCGGGATTCCTAAAGTCTTCG
>NZ_JBLYYB010000007.1:0-15670 GCF_048549895.1 Hydrogenophaga sp. | reverse complement strand
GGCGTCGGCTTGCAGAGGTGCGCGCGTGGAGTTTCTACAGTGAAGGCATCGCAACGGTCGTCGTTGCGTCCACCATGGAGCCTCTCATGCTGCACTACGCCGTCGTCTTTTTTGTCATCGCCCTGGTCTCGGCCGTCCTGGGCTTCGGGGGGCTTGCCGCCGGTGCGGCGAGCATCGGCAAGCTGCTGTTCGTCATCTTCATCGTGATGGCCATCGTGACCATCGTGGCCGACATCGTGCGCCGCCGCTGAGCGCGTGGCTCACGGTGTGCGTGCGCGCTCACCCGCAGACAGCAGGGCCCTGGCCGCCTCGATGCGCAGTGCCAGCGGTGCCGCCGTGTCGTTCATCACCGCGTGCAGGAATGCCCGGGGCTCCATCGGTGCGGTGCCGGGGGCTTCGGTCTGTTGCAGGCTTGTCGTGTGCCCGGCCGGTCGCAGGCACCGCCGTGCGTGCTCCCACGCGTCGGCCGAGATGCATTTCTGCCGCGACAGCAGATCGGCTTGCTGGTCCAGACCGGGGGCTGTGTCCAGCCACGGGTCTTCGCCAAACACGGCGGGCAGGTCGGGGCTCACGAAGGCCGACCAGTTGCCCGTGGTCTCCTGGCGCGCAGGCACGGCCGCAGCGCTGCGTACCAGGCCCGGGCTGGAAGGATCGGCGCCCGGGAGCATGTGAATGCGCGAGCTCGCCACCTCCGGCAGGTAGCGCAGGCGCAGTTGCTCCAGGAAATCCTGCGCCTGCGCCAGCGAGACCGGTTGGGCCAGCGACAACCAGAGTTGGTAACTCTCGTTGCCGTCGACCGCGATGGCCGGTGCGGGCAGTTCCAGGTCGGCCTGCACGCCCTGCCAGACCTGGTGCAGCAGGGTCCAGTCGGCCGGCCGCGCCAGGCCCAGCACCAGCGTGCGCGTGTGGCCGGCGGTGGTGTCAGCAAACAGGCGCTGCCGCTCAGCGTCGAGCCGGCTCACAGGAAACGCTCCAGGTAGCGGCGCGACACCCGGTCCAGCGCGTTGCGGTCGGGGATGTCGAACACCACGCCGTGCGCGCTGGTGATCAGCAGGCGGCGCTGGCCCGGCAGGCGGCGGATGTCTTCTTCCACCTTGAGCACGAGTTCGGTCGCGCCGCGGTCGGTGTCCACTTGCCAGGTGCTGGGTGTACCGAAGGTGCTCACCGTTCGGATGCGCTGGATCACCGGCGAGAACTCGCGCTCCGCCAGCGCCAGCGCCACGGCTGCGCGCCGCGTGTCGTCCAGCGCATCGAGCCGCGCCACAAACACCACCTCGTGTCCATCGGGGCCGACGATGGAGATGGCTTCCAGGGGCGCACTCAGCGGAAACGAGCGCACCACCTGCACACCCACCTGCGGCTCGCCACCGGCCACCCGGCAGACCCAGCGGCCCTGCGTGTCGGAGAAGAGTTCGAAGTCGTGAGGTAGGTTCATGGCGCAAGGTTGCCGGTGTGGGCCGAGGGCTGCGGCAGGTGGTGGGCCAGGGCGTTGTCGATGTGGTCCGGGTCTTCGGCGGCGGCCTGGCGGGCCTGCGCTTCGTGCAGGCGCCAGTAGTGGCCCTGGCGCGCCATCAGCTCGTCGTGCGGGCCCACCTCCACCACTTCGCCGCGGTCCATCACCACCAGCCGGTCGGCCTTGCGCAGCGTCGACAGGCGGTGTGCGATGGCAATGGTGGTGCGGCCTTGCACCAGGTTGTCCAGCGCCTTCTGGATCTCTTTTTCGGTCTCGGTGTCCACCGCCGAGGTGGCTTCGTCCAGGATCAGGATGCGCGGGTCGATCAGCAGCGCGCGCGCGATGCTGATGCGCTGGCGCTCACCACCCGAGAGGCCCTGGCCGCGCTCGCCCACCAGCGAGTCGTAGCCGTGCGCCAGTCGCAAGATGAACTCGTGCGCGTTGGCCGCGCGCGCGGCCGCCACGATCTCTTCGCGCGTGGCGCCGGGTTTGCCGTAGGCGATGTTGTCCGCCACGGTGCCGAAAAACAGGAACGGCTCCTGCAGCACCAGGCCGATGTGGCGGCGGTAGTCGGCCACCTTGAAGCGGCGGATGTCGTGGCCGTCGAGCTCGATGCGGCCTTCGCTCACGTTGTGGAAGCGGCAGATCAGGTTGACCAGCGTGCTCTTGCCCGAGCCGCTGTGGCCCACCAGGCCGATCATTTCGCCGGGGCGGATGCTGAGGCTGAGGTCTCGGATCACCGAGCGGTTGCCGTAGCGAAAGGCGATGCCGTGAATGCTCAGCCCGCCTTGCACCCGCACGCCCTGCACCGGGTCGGCCGGCTCGGGCACGTTGGACACGTGGTCCAGGATGTCGAAGATGCGCTTGGCGCCGGCGGCGGCTTTCTGCGTGACTGAGACGATGCGGCTCATGGAGTCGAGCCGGCCGTAGAAGCGGCCGATGTAGGCGATGAAGGCGGTGAGCACACCGACCGTGATGTCGCCCTCGGCGATCTGCCAGATGCCGAAGGCCCACACCACCAGCAGGCCCACGTCGGTGAGCAGGGTCACGGTGGGGGTGAACAGGCTCCAGGTCTTGTTGATGCGGTCGTTGACCACCAGGTTCTGCGCGTTGGCCTCGTGAAAACGGCCCGATTCGCGCTTCTCCTGCGCGAAGGCCTTGACCACGCGGATGCCCGGAATCGTGTCGGCCAGCACGTTGGTCACGTCGCCCCACACGCGGTCGATCTTCTCGAAGCCGGTGCGCAGGCGGTCGCGCACGCGGTGGATCATCCAGGCAATGAAGGGCAGCGGCAGCAGCGTGACCAGCGCCAGCCAGGGGTTGATGGAAAACAGGATGGCCGAGGTCATGAGCAGCATCAGCACGTCGGTGGCGAAGTCGAGCGCGTGCAGCGAGAGAAACACCGAGAGCCGGTCGGTCTCGGAGCCGATGCGGGCGATCAGATCACCGGTGCGTTTCGCCCCGAAGTAATCGAGCGAGAGGCCCAGCAGGTGGTCGAACGCGCTGGTGCGCAGATCGGCCGCGATGCGCTCGGACACCAGCGCCAAGAGCCAGGTACGCGCCCAGCCCAGGCCCCAGGCCACCAGCCCCGCGCCGAGCAAGCCCGAGAGCAGCAAGGCCACATAGCCGGTGTCGATCTGCTGGCCGTTCTGGAACGGGATCAGCACGTCGTCCATGAGCGGGATGGTCAGGTACGGCGGCACCAGCGTGGCCGCCGTGGACAGCAGCGTGAGCAGAAAACCCGCCAGCAGCTGCCAGCGGTACGGCCGCGCAAAACGCCACAGCCGCAGCAGCACCCAGGTGGACGGCACCTCGGCCGGTTGCCGTGCGCAGACCTCGCACTCCTCGCTGTCGGGACTCAGGAGCGACTGGCACGACGGGCAGCGCTGGCCCGCCTCGGGCGTGGGCGCGGCGCCGCCCTGCAGGCGGGTGATGGCGTGGTCGAACTGGCGCACCAGGCGCAGCGCGTCAGGGTTCTGGGCCAGCGTGAAGCGCCAGCGCTGGCGCAGGCCGGTTGCGTCCAGCAGGTCCAGCGTGGCCACGCCGGCGAGGTCGGTGTGTTGCAGGCGCTGCGCGCTGTCCAGCGGCCAAGCCTGGTGGCCACCATTCGCCTGCCGTTGCACCAGCTCGGTGGGGGTGAGCAGCAGCTCGCCGCTGGCGAAGTGCCCCTGTGCATCCAGATCGAGGGCCATGCGGGCCAGCACGTCCGCCGGGGTGGCGTCGGCTGGGGCGGGGCCGAGGGCGGCGGAACGGGTGTGTGCGGGCGTGGTTTGCATGAACCGGAAATTGTGCGCCAAGTCGCCAACGTTGCCGGTGTGACATAGAGCCACAATTTGTCGTGCCCGGCTCAGTCGCACAGCCCCGGGACGGCGCAGAATGCGGGCTGCGAGTGCGTGAAGCACTTGCGCTGGGCGGCGTCTGAGGGCGGGCGCCCTGCGTCCACAGCCGGGCCACCTGCCCGGCTTTTGTGCGTTCAATCCCGGGTTTTATGGATTCAAACCGTTTCGCGCTGACTGTTCTTCGCCACCGTTTCCTCGGAGGTCCGAACGTCTGGACCTACCGCTCCACGATGGAGGTGTGGCTGGACCTGGGAACGCTGGAGCAGCGCCCCTCCCACACCATCGAAGGACTGACCGATCGACTGCTGGCCTGGTTGCCGGGTCTGGCCACCCACCACTGCGGCGTGGGCGAGGTGGGTGGTTTTGTGCAGCGGCTGCGTGAGGGCACCTGGGCCGGCCATGTGCTGGAGCACTGCGTGATCGAGCTGCTCAACCTGGCCGGCATGCCCACCGGCTTTGGCCAGACGCGCAGCACCAGCAAGCCCGGCGTCTACCGCATGGTGTTTCGCGCCCGCAACCGCGCCACCGCCGAAGCGGCCCTGAGCCACGGCCACGCGCTGTTGCAGGCGGCACTGAACAACGAAGCCTTTGACGTGGTCGCCGCCGTGAAGGCCCTGCACGATGTGGTGGACGCCACGTGGCTCGGCCCCTCCACGCAGGCCATCGTGAACGCGGCCACCGAGCGCGGCATTCCGCACCTGCGCCTGACCGAGGGCAACCTGGTGCAGCTGGGCCAGGGCGCGCGCCAGCGCCGCATCTGGACAGCCGAGACCGAACTCACCAGCGCGATCGCCGAGAACATCGCCAGCGACAAGGACCTCACCAAAACCCTGCTGCAGAGCTGCGGCGTGCCGGTGCCCGAGGGCCAGATCGTGGCCAGCGCCGCCGAGGCCTGGGAGGCGGCGCAGGACATCGGGCTGCCGGTGGTGGTCAAGCCCAGCGACGCCAACCACGGGCGTGGCGTCTCGCTCGAACTCAGCGAGCAGGCCGACATCGAGCGCGCCTTTGCCATCGCCGACGCCGAGGGCAGCGACGTGATCGTGGAGCGCTACATCCTGGGCAACGAGCACCGCGTGCTGGTGGTGGGCGGGCGCGTGGTGGCGGCCAACCGGGGCGAGAGCCTGTGGGTCACCGGCGACGGTGTGGCCACGGTGAAAGCGCTCATCGACCTGCAGCTCAACAGCGATCCGCGCCGGGGCGAGGCCGAAGAATTTCCGCTGGAGACGATCCGCCTGGAGCGCGAACCGGCCATGGCCCTGCTGCTGGAGCGCCAGGGCCTGGGGGCTGACGCCGTGCCCGCTGCTGGCCAGCGCGTGCTGGTGCAGCGCAACGGCAACATGGCCTTTGACTGCACCGACGAGGTTCACCCCGAGGTGGCCTACATGGCGAGCCTCGCGGCGCGCGCCGTGGGCCTGGACATCGCCGGCATCGACATGGTCACGCAGGACATCGGCCGCCCGTTGCACGAGGTCGGTGGCGCCATCGTGGAAGTGAACGCCGGCCCCGGGCTGCTCATGCACCTGCGCCCGGCCATCGGCCAGCCGCGCCCGGTGGGTGAAGCCATCGTGGCCCAGCTGTTCGATCCGTCCACCCCCATGGCCGGGCGTGTTCCGCTGGTCGGCGTGAGCGGCACGCGGGGCACCGAGCTGCTCACCCGCGCAGTGGCCTTTCTGCTCGACCTGGCCGCTGCTCCGGCTGGTCTGGCGTCGAGCGAAGGCATCCACATCGGGCGCCGGCGCATCGAGCGCGCGGGCGCCGACTATTGGGACCAGTGCCAGCGCCTGCTGATGAACCGCGACATCCAGGGTCTGGCCGTGGAGACGACGCCCTCGCTCATCCTGGACCACGGCCTGCCCTACGACCGCTGCCTGGTCGGCGTGGTGACCGACCTCGGGGGCTGGGAAGGCCTGGCGCATCACGACATCTTCGACGCCTCGGCCATGCCGCGTGTGCTGCGCACCCAGGTCGACGTGGTGCTGGCCCAGGGCGCCTGCGTGCTCAACCTGGACGAGCCCGGCGTGGCCGAGCTGGCCGTGCATTGCGACGGTGACCGCCTGGGCTTTGGCGACGCGCCCGTGCCCGCCGGCATCGACATGCCGCGCACCGTTCGCTGGCAAGGCGGCGAGGTGTGCCTCTTTGATCGCGACGAGGTGATCGCGCGTGCGCCGCTGGCCAGCGTTGCCGATGCGCAGGACGCGCACAGCCTGTGCGGTGCTGCCGCCGCGGCCTGGGCCGCCGGTCTGAGCCCTGCGCTGGTGGCCGCTGGCCTGCAGCGCTTTGACACCCTGCCGCGCGCCTGACGCGCGGCCACCCCCGCACCTTCAACCGAATTCCACCGCTGCCATGGACATCTCCCGCATCCGCGCCTTGCGTGGTCCCAACCTCTGGACCCGCCAGACCGCCATCGAAGCCATCGTGCACTGCCCGCCCGAGGAGCGCTCGCTCAGCTCCCTGCCCGGGTTCGAGGCCGCCCTGCGTGCGCAGTTTCCGCAGCTCGGCCGTTTCCCGCGCCCGGCCGCCGACCTCTCGCTGGCCAACGTGCTCAAGCTGGTGGCGCTGGCGCTGCAGGCCCAGGCCGGCTGCCCGGTGAGTTTTTCGCGTTGCACCGAAACCGTGGAGCCGGGCACCTACCAGGTGGTGGTGGAGTACACCGAAGAGGCCGTGGGGCGCGAAGCCCTCAAGGCGGCCGAGCAGCTCATTGCCGCGGTGCGCACCCGGCCCGGTGAGGCCTTCGACGTGGAGGCCGTGATTGCGCGCCTGCGCGAGCTGGACGAAGACGTGCGCCTGGGCCCATCCACCGGCTCCATCGTCAACGCGGCCGTGGCGCGCGGCATTCCGTTTCGCCGGCTCACGCAGGGTTCGCTGGTGCAGTTCGGCTGGGGCGCGCACCAGCGCCGCATCTGGGCCGCCGAGGTGGACAGCACCAGCGCGGTGTCTGAGAGCATCGCGCAGGACAAGGACCTCACCAAAAACCTGTTGCGCGCCGCTGGCGTGCCCGTGCCGCTGGGCCGACCCGTGGACAGTGCCGACGAAGCCTGGGCCGCAGCCCAATACATCGGCCTGCCGGTGGTGGTGAAGCCGCGCGACGGCAACCAGGGCAAGGGCGTGACGGTGAACATCGTCACGCGCGACCACCTGGACATGGCATTCCGCGCGGCCAGCGAACACGGCCAGCCCATGGTGGAGAAATTCCTGCCCGGCAGCGACTACCGCCTGCTCGTGGTGGGTGACAAGCTGGTGGCCGCGGCACGCCGCGACCCGCCGCAGGTGACCGGTGACGGCGTGCACACCGTCGCCCAGCTGGTGGACATGGTCAACGCCGATCCCCAGCGCGGCGATGGTCATGCCACCTCGCTCACGCGCATGCGCATCGACGAGATCGCGCTGGCGCGCCTGCAGATCCAGGGCCACACGCCCGACACCGTGCCGGCCAAAGGCGAGCGGGTGGTGTTGCGCAACAACGCCAACCTCTCCACCGGTGGCACCGCCACCGACGTGACCGACGACGTGCACCCCGAGGTGGCCGCGCGCGCCGTGGCGGCGGCCCGCATGGTGGGCCTGGACGTGTGTGGCGTGGACGTGGTGTGCGAGACCGTGCTCACGCCGCTGGAAGACCAGAGCGGCGGCATCGTGGAGGTGAACGCCGCGCCCGGCCTGCGCATGCACCTGACCCCTTCGTACGGCAAGGGCCGGGCCGTGGGCGAGGCCATCGTCGACCACCTGTTCCCGCCCAACCAGAACGGGCGCATTCCGGTGGTGGCCGTGACCGGCACCAACGGCAAGACCACCACCGCGCGCCTGATCGCGCACCTGCTGCACACGCAGGGCCTGCGCGTGGGCATGACCAACACCGACGGCGTGTACGTGAACGGCCGCCAGACCGACAGCGGCGACTGCGCCGGCCCGCGCAGCGCGCGCAACGTGCTGATGCACCCCGAGGTGGACGCGGCCGTGTTCGAAACCGCGCGCGGTGGTGTGCTGCGCGAAGGCCTGGGCTTTGACCGCTGCCAGGTGGCCGTGGTCACCAACATCGGCTCGGGCGACCACCTCGGCCTGAACTACATCACCACGGTGGAAGACATCGCGGTGCTCAAGCGCGTGGTCATCCAGAACGTGGCGCCCACCGGCTACGGCGTGCTCAACGCGGCCGACCCGCATTGCATCCGCATGGCCGAGGTGTGCACCGGCCAGGTGATCTTTTTCTGCAGCGACGGCCACAACCCGGTGCTCGCCACGCACCGCGCGCAAGGCCGCCGCGCCGTGTGGGTGGAGGGTGGAAACATCGTTGCCACGCAAGGCGAACGCCGCCACGAGGTGGCGCTGGCCGAGATCCCCATGACCATGGGCGGGCGCATCGGTTTTCAGGTGGACAACGCCATGGCCGCGCTGGCCGCAGCCTGGGGCCTGGGCATTCCGTGGGCGCGCATCCGCAAGGGCCTGGCCACGTTCCAGAGCGACGCCGCCAGCGTGCCCGGCCGCTTCAATCTCATGAGCCTGAATGGCGCCACCGTGATCGCCGACTACGGCCACAACCCGGATGCCATGCGCGCCCTGGTCGCGGCGGCCGAGGCCATGCCGGCCCAGCGCCGCACCGTGGTCATCAGCGGCGCGGGCGACCGGCGCGACGAAGACATCCGCGAGCAGACCCGCATTCTGGGTGCGGCGTTCGACGAGGTGATCCTGTACGAAGACGCCTGCCAGCGCGGTCGCACCGAGGGCGAAGTCACTGGACTGCTGCGCCAGGGGCTCGAAGGCGCCACGCGCACCCGCCGCATCGACACCATCCAGGGCGAGTTCGTGGCCATCGACACGGCGCTCGCGCGCCTGCAGCCGGGCGATCTGTGCCTGGTGCTGATCGATCAGGTGGAGGCCGCGCTGGCTTATTTGCGCGAGCGCTGCGACCCCGTTCCCGCCACCAGCGCCTGAGTGGGCGGGCGCGCCCGGCCCACCCGGCCCAGGCGCTGCTCCACCCCGTGGTGGAAAGCCGTGCCCGCCAGGTTGCACGCCAGCCAGGCCACCAGCACCCCGAGCGTCTGCACGCCCGCATCGGGGCTGGCGTAGCGCGTGAACCACGCGTTCACCACCAGCGCCACCGGGAAGTTCAGCAGAAACACCCCGTAGGAAATGCGGCCCAGGTAGCCCAGCGCACGGCTGCGCGGCCAGGTGAAGAGCCAGCCGCTGCGGTGCGACCAGGCCAGCGCCAGTGCCACGGCCAGCGCCAGCGCGATGCGGGTGCGCCAGTCCATGGCGAGCGCGAGGACGGTGAGCAAGGCCATGCCCGCCAGCCACGCCGTGGCGTGGCGATCAGCGTTTGCGCGGCTCAACCAGTACGCCATGGCGCCCAGACCGTAGGCACCGAAAAAGTAGAGCGCCCAGTTGTCCCAGCCGCTGTCGCGGTTGAAGAAAAACAGCGAGGCCAGCACCACGGCCACCACCAGCAGCGGTGCGGCCATGCTCAAGGGCTCGCCCAGGCGCCGACCGAGCCACAGCAGGCCCAGCAGCAGCGCATAGAGCTGCACGTCGATGGCCACATACCAGACACCTGCCGAGAGCGAGTCCACTCCCAGCAGGCTGTGGATCAACAGCGCGTGCGTCACGAACTGCCACAGCGTGGGCGGTGCCGGCAGCGAGTCGTGCGCCATCCAGTAGCGGGCCACCTCAGTGCACACCATGGCCAGCAAGAGCGCGACGATGAGCGGCAGGCTGACCCGCACAAAACGCTGCCACAGCAAAGCCAGCGGACGCTCGGCGCGCAGAAAACCATCGGGTGCCAGACTGCGCGCGGCCAGGAAACCCGCCACCACCAGAAAGATCTGCACCGCCATGCGCGCGTGCTGGCTGAACCAGCCCACCACATCGGGCGCGAGCTGGTGCGTCCAGTCCGACATGGGGCCGTAGAACGCCAGGTGGTGCAGCACGATGAGCTGCGAGCCGACGGCTTTGAGCGCGTCGATGAAGGGCATGCGCTCGCCAGCGGGCGCGCGAAATGTCTGGGTGGACATGGATCGGGACCGGCCGGGATCAGGAGGCGTCGTTCGACGGAGAAATGCCGGTCACACCCGCGCCGCCGCCCATACCGCCGCCGGCACCGCCACGCCCACCACGGGCTTCAGCACCGCCGCCTCGCCGTGCGCCTGTGCCGCCTGCAGTCACGCGCAACGGCCCCTGGTTTGGAATCAAGTCCGCAGGCGCGGGCGTCAGGTCCAGGGCCTGGCGAATGAAATCGCGCAGCGAGATCACCAGCGGGGCCACCTCCACATTGCGTCCCGCCACCATTTCGTTGGCCGCTTGCGCGGCGAGGCGCACCTGCTCTTCGGTGCCGAGCAAGATGACGTCGGACAACGCAGCCTCCACGGCATCGCGGATGCGACGGCGCCGCTCGGAGGCACTGGCCAGGGCATCGAGCTCACGGTCTTCATCGGTGTCGGTGACCCGCCGCAGATCACGCAGGTGGGCAGGGTCGACGGCCAGCACCCCGGTGAACGACCCACCGAGGGTTTTGTAAGCAGCAATCAGCACCTTCAGGCGTTCGTTGATCTGCCGGTTCTCGCGTTCGCGTCGACGCTGGAAGGTCTGCATGAACACCAGGCGGATACCCACGAACACGAGAGACACCACGATCAGGCTGAAGAGCGTGGTGAGCACGGTGGACCACGAACTGAAGTCGAGCATGCCGCGCATGAACCGACTCAGAGCGTGGCCGGTGCGGGCGCAGTGTAGGTGGAGTCAAAAGGCAAGAAGCCTCACCCTTGCGCCACAACGACTTACGGGCGTGTCGAACCCATAACCTGAGACGAGTTGAAGCAAAAGGGGAGAAAAAACTCCAGCGTCACAAAGTCTCATCGGTTTTTGTCCAAGTTTCATCAGGGTGACCAGTCGCAAGTCGGGCTGAATCGTACGTCAATGGCGCCAGGACATCCACCCGAAACGCAGCACCGTTTGTAAACCTCGTCCGTTGTACGGACCAGAAACCGCGAGACCTTCCACCCTCGACTTCAGCTGTGCGCATGCAAACGGCTTGCAGCCGTTTGCATGCCGTTGCGACTCGCATCTGACAAGATGATGCTGCCTCAATATGAAGAGCTCTGGGACTGAAATCTCAGGATGACTGTCAGTTGGAGCCCTATCTCATCCGTCGGAAGTCCCAGGGAGCAACTGGCATAGGGTCACGCCAAAGCCCCTGGCGGGCCTCCCGCGCAGCCTCTTCTGCACGTGAGTAGGCCAACCTATCCTTCGGTTGTTGCTCAAGTTCGTATGCCTTGTAGTGCCATGCCATACCGCGACTGACCTGTACAAGGTTGGCATCCAGATTCCCAGCCTTCACTTTGCCAACAATGCGTCCGTACCTGTCGACCTTTTCGTACTCGACGGTTACAACCTGGCGAAATACCAACTCGGAAAGGCTTTGACGCGAGCGGTCTCCAAATGCCTGTTTTTTTTCGGGTGCGTCGATGCCCGCCAACCTGACACGGTGAGAGCGTTTTGCCGCATCCAAAACAGTGACAGTGTCTCCATCTGAAAGTCCAATGACGACACCTTCAAGCGTGGTCGTCCCACCTGCCGCGCTTCCTCCAAAACTCAGCAGCAAAACGCCCAAGAAGAGACCAATTCGTTGCCGACATAGATTCACGAACACTACCTGCGCGCCTCGTAGATGTAGAAGTAATTTTCAACTGACAACCGTGCTCGGTCTGAGGCCACTGCATCTGCAATCGTGTTCTTGATACTGACGTAGTGGCGGCACTGTGGGTCTGCAGCCTTGCTTGCGTTGAAGATGCCTTGAATGCTTCTCGCAAAGTCAGCAAGGCTGACAGGTGACTGCAATGCAGTTTCGATATTCGGGAGCGAACGCGCATCAGGTTCACGATGGGCTGGCCACGCCGGCTGAACGACGATTCCTGTTGGATTGAGTTCCAAGGAGAATAAATACTCCGGGGCGCCCGACTCATTGGCCCAGCAAGGTGGATGGTCTCTCCCGCCACGCGCCTCGAGTCTGCGCTTGAAGAAGGCCACTTGACCACGCAAGTCGGAGTTCTCTTTTCGAGCTACTTCAATAGACACTCCACTTTTTGCAAGCTCGGATTGAGCGCGGGCAGCAGCCACCACCGCCTCAATCGTTTTGGACTCGTCGCCGGGTGAAAGCGTCTGGCCAAGTCCCTCCCTGAGGTTCTTCTTCAGAAGCTCGGCGGTAGAGATTGAGCGCCGCACGAATGGCAACAATTGCTCGGGCGAAACAGTCTTTGTACTGCTGGGTTTTACGTCCGTGGTTGCCGCCGAATCCTTGGCTTGCTTCATTGCTTCTCGAACCTCCTTCTGCAGAACCAATGCGGAGAGCACCTCATCCGGTGGGACGTTCTGCTTGTCAGCGACCGTTTCGAGTTCCTTGCGCAACTCAGTCATCGCTGAAAGTTGGGCATCAAGGTCCTCAACTTGCATGACGAGCTTGTCTCGTTCGACGCGTATCTCTTGTGCAGAAGTCAGTCGCGATATGGTCTCTTCGAGTTGGATTGGCGCGCTTCCAGCCTTGATGAGTGCTTGTGACAGTTCCGACTTCGCAGCCTGAAGCGCAGCCAAAGTCTCCTCCGTCGAACGAGCTTCAGCCAACGCTGTCTCTGCCACTTCTCGTGCGGCCTGCTCGCGTACGACAAGGTATCCAAGCAGCAAAAGAAGAATGAAAATCAGCATGAATGCGATTTCGGTGAGAGACAGCTGAAAGACTTGGTCGCTTCTTGGGTTGACAGCCATTTGTTAACCCTCGAGCTGATTTGTCTTCGTTGCTTGCGCTTGTCCGTTGGCGCCTCCGGTGGATGGGGCTTTCTCTGGCATCGAGGTGTCTGGCGCTGAAGCAGGCGCCCATGTTGACGAAGCTGAGTCTGAGATTTCAGGCGAGCTGCCTGATTGTCCAAGTGGCGCTCTTGGAGCGGCCAGAAGAGTCCCTCCATTGGTGCTCAAGGACGCAATGGGCGAAGGCGCTGTCGAAATTTGGCCCTCAAAACGCGTGGTCTGAGACTGCCAGGTATTGAGGTGTTGCCCTTCGGCATGAGCAAGATGCCCATTTGTAAGCGGCCCTACTTGTTTCACGAACTCATGCATGCTTTGTACGAGCTCATTGACTTTGGTGAAAGTCAGGTCTGCACGGTCTGTGAGCATTTCAAGGGCTCGCGAAGTTACTCGCTCGGCCTCCACCGACACTCCATATTTCGCGGCGGCTTCACCGGCCAGACTGGCGGAGGATTGCAAGAGCGACGAAGCAGATATTTGTGCAGCTGCACTGGTTCCCAGTTGCTCAACGACACGGTCAGTCGCAGAGACGACGGCATCCATACGACTTGCAAGTGCTGTGCTGGCCGACGTTTGCACGGAGAGTTGTTCGGTCAGCAAAAGGATGTTTCTGGCTACCACCTCGCGACTGTCAGCCGTCTCGCCGACCAATTTGCTTACATGGCTGCTTAACGTGGAACTGGTTTCATGCCCGACCCGGAGCTCTGCCACCATCGAGGTCAACAACGCATCAAAGGATTCAAGCTTTGAAGATAGTTGTACCAAGGCGTTAAGTTGCCCCTGAGCCGTCTCCAAGACCAAGTGTTGCTGCCCTGAAAGTCGAAGGATTGAATCCATCGCCGTCTCAGCATCAGCAGACTTGTGCTGAACAGACACAAGTGAACTCGACAAAGCCTCTGCGGTTTTTGACATTTCCGCACCGGCGCTCACCACTTTCAGGGCAATTTCGCCCGCTGCCGATTCAAGCTGATTGAGGGGAGCTGCGAGGCGTTTGGCAAAGTAGTCATCTGGGAATGTCGTCTTTTGCAGTCGTGTGCTCACCGCGTGTGCGAAATCGTCGACTCGCACTTCGATGCTTCCCAAGTGTCCTCGCATCCCAGAGGCATAGCCATCAACGGATGTAGCAAGGCGAGAACTTGCCTCGCGTACTTCGTCGAGAGCTTTTGTGAACCCCTCTTGATTTCGGTTGGTCAGGTCTGAGAAAAACCCAGTCAGCTTGTCTGCATGATTTTTCGAGAGTGCTTCAACTTGCAAGTTGACACGCTCAATACTTGAGCGGGTGGCTAAATCCACTCGGGATTCGAAGTCCTGCAATCGTTCGAGCGCCATCGTCAACCGTTCAGTGAATGCTCGTGTGGCACCCAAAAGCGTGTCCTCTGCGTCTCGGATGGCGTCTGACACGTCAACGCGAAAGCTCACCAGGTACACCCGTATGCCCAAGCCCAACACCGTACTCACCATCGCAGCGCCGAAGCGCACAGCGATGTCTTGAATCTTGGCGCCGATGTTGGGCAGGTCGAACAGACTGAAGATGATGGATGTGATGGTGAAGATGAAGCCGAGGTAGTAGGCCGAATCAGCAAACTTGTCGTCGCTCACGTCTGAATCACGGCGGAACAGTCCGAGCCAGATGTAGACGACCATGATGCAAATGGGCACACCAAAGCCGAGAATCCAAGGCGATTGCAAATACCAGCCAAGACCTGAGCTCAGGACCTTGAGCACCAATGCAATGGCAAAAAGCTTCTGAACACGGATGTCGCGTATGTTCACAGGTCAACCTTCTAAAGGACGCACGTCCACCAAGCGCGCTCCAGACTTGATGAAGTAGTTCTCCCAAAACAGGAGGCTACGACGGGTCTGGAGCTGGGGGGCGTTCAACAGGTAATGCAGTTCGACTTTGACGTCCTTGAGGTCAGCTTGGGTTTTACGACCGTAGTCGGTACCCGAGAAGTCCTCAAAGTTGGGCGTCGCTCGATACATCGAAAACGCGCTTCCGTTGTGCAGCATGTCTGACATCAAAAAAAGGCGCCGCTCACCCTTGACGTCGTGTTTACGAAACCCATTGATGGCCACCAGTTGCAACATCTCAAGAATGGGCGAGGCTTTGGCTGGTTGTGTCCCCTGCAGGGCTTCTCCCTGACGCATCAAGGGTTTGATGAATTTCTCCTCATACGTCTTGCGCACACGCTCGACGTTACTGGTCATCGCGCTCTTGTTTTCTCCGGAACCTGGGTTGCACAACTCGACCAGAGGCTCTGCATTCGTTTTGAAGTCCTCACCCAAGACGAAGACCGAGAGTAGATGACCTTCGGGCACGCGCTTTTTTACGAGTTCATCAAGAAACACAGCAAAGGATTGTTTTTGCGTGAAGTTCAAGGGGTCTGTGGTGTCCACGAGCAGCACGAAATGACCTGTCGGACCCTTTGCTGGACACAACGTGGCGGCATTGATGGCGGGCTCTTTGGTGACTTCGTAATAAACCAGAGCGCCGATACCCAAAAAAACCAGTATGAATAGTCCAATACCTATGAACAGGTCATTGCGTTGCCTGCCTTTGGCACGTTTTCCTCTGACTACCATGACGTGGCCCCCGTGTTTTTAGAAGTGAGCGCCAAGTGGCTGCAGCAGATTTCGTTGGTTGTTAAAAGCATCCTGGATGCCAGCGCGAAATGTCTCGACTTTTGACAGAAGAATTTCAACCAACTGTGCCTGTGCAGCCAACGCATCCCGGTCGCTCGCGGTTGAAAAATCGGGAAAGGGCAACTGTTTGAGTTCCGGAATTTGGTCGAAATACTTTGGTCGCGGCGCTCCGTTGCGATTGAGTTCGTTCTCATTGCGGAACTCGCCAAGAAGTGCAGCCACCGAACTCTCGGCGTTCTGCAGCGCCGTAGCCAATCGAATCGCGGCTGCGTCTTTTTCATCTATTCGAGCACGATAGACAGCCAAGCCGGACTGTGCCGCCTCTACGGCATCGTTCAAGCTGGAAAGCTCTGTGTCCTTGAGCTCTGCCAATTGCTCGCGCAGGTCTTCGAGCTCTGCATCGTAATCACCGACTACCTGCTGAACTCGGCGCGAGATTTGGCCGTAGCCTGGG
>NZ_JBLYYB010000006.1:0-4623 GCF_048549895.1 Hydrogenophaga sp. | reverse complement strand
CACGAAGCAGGTGCCTACACCGGAGAGGTGTCGGCCGCCATGTTGAAAGACTTTGGTGTGCGGTACGCGCTGGTGGGGCATTCAGAGCGCCGCCAATACCATGGTGAAACCGATGTGGTGGTTGCCGAGAAAGCGCAACGCGCACTGGCGGCAGGTATCACGCCTATCGTCTGCGTGGGCGAGACCCTTCAGGAGCGCGAAGCTGGGCAGACCGAGGTTGTGGTCAAGCGTCAATTGGCGGCTGTGATCCACCTCAATGGTCACTGCATCAGCGAAGTGGTGGTGGCTTACGAACCGGTCTGGGCCATTGGCACGGGCCGCACGGCGTCGCCTGAGCAGGCGCAGGCAGTGCATGCAGTGCTGCGGGCACAGCTGTCTGCGGCCAGCGAGCATGCGGATCGAATCCGCCTGCTGTACGGCGGCAGCATGAATGCGGCCAATGCCGCCCAGTTGCTTTCCCAGCCGGATATCGATGGCGGCCTTGTGGGCGGTGCCTCGCTGAAAGCGCCCGATTTCCTTCAAATCATTGCGGCCGCCCGTTGAGGCTGCCCTTCAAACTATTCAATCAGGAGTGAACAGAGAATGAACGTGATCGTGAATGTGGTGTTGGCTGTGCAGATGCTGACGGCCTTGGGGATGATTGGCCTGATCCTGATCCAGCATGGCAAGGGTGCCGATATGGGCGCAGCGTTTGGCAGTGGCAGTTCCGGAAGCCTGTTTGGTGCCAGCGGTAGCGCCAACTTCTTGTCGCGTACTACGGCGGTGCTGGCTGCGGTGTTTTTTGTGGCAACGCTGGCACTGGCCTATTTCGGCAATGCGCGTCCTGCCAGTTCGGGTAGCGTGCTGGAAAATCCCGCTGCTGCAGTGCCTGCAGGTGCGCCTTCGTTGTCGGCTTCGGATGCTGCTGTGGCTCCTGCCGTGCCCGCCTCGGGTGCAGCGCAGATCCCCACCAAATAATCTGCACTAAATTGGGCTCCGTAAGCCGAAGCAGGGTTTTTCCGGAGTAGAATTCTGGATTGTCTGGAAAGCCAAAACCGCAAGGTTCCTCATGCCATCCAGATGCAAAAATCAGCCGTCGTGGTGAAATTGGTAGACACGCTATCTTGAGGGGGTAGTGGCGAAAGCTGTGCGAGTTCGAGTCTCGCCGACGGCACCAAAACAAAGGCCTGCCTGCATGACCCGGCTCGGGTCCTGACGGGCAAGGCCACAGCGGTGAGCACATCCTCAAGATGAACCTCGATCAGTACCTCCCCGTCCTTTTGTTCATCTTGGTCGGCATCGCCGTAGGCGTTGTCCCCCTTGTACTCGGCTACATACTGGGCCCCAACCGCCCGGATGCCGCGAAGAACTCTCCCTACGAATGTGGCTTTGAAGCCTTCGAGGATGCGCGCATGAAGTTTGATGTGCGCTACTACCTTGTGGCCATTCTCTTCATTCTGTTCGATCTCGAAATTGCATTCCTCTTCCCGTGGGCGGTGACGCTGCATGAGGTGGGGATCGCTGGTTTCGTGGCGGTCGTTATTTTCCTGGCCATTCTGGTTGTGGGTTTTGCCTACGAGTGGAAAAAGGGTGCCCTGGATTGGGAATGAGCGAGCCTCAACAAGGATGATGCAATGATTGAAGGCGTGATGAAGGAAGGCTTCATCACCACGAGTTACGACTCGGTGGTGAATTGGGCCAAGACCGGCTCTCTGTGGCCGATGACATTTGGCTTGGCTTGCTGTGCCGTCGAAATGATGCATGCTGCGGCGGCGCGTTACGACATTGGTCGTTTTGGGGCGGAAGTGTTCCGCGCGAGCCCGCGCCAGTCTGACCTCATGATTGTGGCCGGCACGCTGTGCAACAAGATGGCGCCTGCGTTGCGCAAGGTGTACGACCAGATGTCCGAGCCGCGTTGGGTGTTGTCGATGGGCTCGTGTGCCAACGGCGGCGGTTACTACCACTACAGCTACTCCGTGGTGCGTGGTTGCGATCGCATTGTTCCGGTGGATGTCTACGTGCCAGGTTGCCCGCCCACGGCGGAGGCGTTGATCTACGGGATCATCCAGCTGCAGCAGAAGATTCGCCGTACCAACACCATTGCTCGTGTCTGAAGGGTTGATGATGACCGCTGTTGCCATTCGGCCTGAAAAACTCAAAGACAATATTGCCGCCGCCCTGGGGGCGATGGTGCGTCAGATCACAGTGGCGTTGGATGAGGTCACCTTGGTCGTTGATGCGGCTGATTACCTCGAATCCATGCGCGTGTTGCGTGACGCTGAAGGTTGCCGCTTTGAGCAACTGATCGATTTGTGTGGCGTGGACTATTCGGCATATGCCGATGCCGTGCGTGAAGGAGCCCGCTACTGCGTGGTCTCGCACCTGTTGTCCGTCAGTCTGAATCAGCGTGTGCGGGTCAAGGTGTTCTGCGCCGATGATGATTTTCCGGTGGTGGCCTCGGTCTCCGACCTGTGGAACTCCGCCAACTGGTACGAGCGCGAAGCGTTTGATCTGTTCGGCATTGTGTTCGACGGCCACAACGACCTGCGCCGTATCCTGACCGACTACGGCTTCATTGGCCATCCCTTCCGCAAAGACTTTCCGCTGTCTGGTCATGTTGAGATGCGCTACGACGCAGAGCTGCGCCGGGTGGTTTACGAACCCGTGTCGATCGAGCCGCGGGAGATCACGCCGCGCATCATCCGCGAAGACAAGTACGGAGGCCTGCACTAAGGCGCCCGCGCCCCATGTGAACCACCATGGCTGAAATCAAGAACTATTCCCTGAACTTTGGTCCGCAGCATCCGGCGGCGCACGGCGTGCTGCGCTTGGTGCTGGAGCTCGATGGCGAAGTCGTACAGCGAGCCGACCCGCACATCGGTCTCCTGCACCGCGCCACCGAAAAGCTGGCCGAACACAAGACCTACATCCAGTCGCTGCCCTACATGGACCGATTGGACTACGTTTCGATGATGTGCAATGAGCACGCCTACTGCCTGGCCATCGAAAAGCTGCTGGGCCTGGAAGTGCCCCTGCGTGCGCAGTACATCCGCGTGATGTTTTCGGAAATCACGCGCCTGCTGAATCACCTGATGTGGTTGGGTTCGCATGGCAACGACTGCGGCAGCTCCACCATCCTGATCTACACCTTCCGCGAGCGCGAAGACCTGTTCGACATGTACGAAGCCGTCTCTGGCGCGCGCATGCATGCGGCGTATTTCCGTCCAGGCGGTGTGTACCGTGACCTGCCGGACTCCATGCCGCAGTACAAGGTCAGCAAGATCAAGAACGCCAAGGCCCTGGAGGCCATGAACCAGAACCGCCAAGGTTCTTTGCTTGATTTCATCGACGACTTCACCAAGCGCTTCCCCGGTTGCGTAGACGAGTACGAGACCCTGCTGACCGACAACCGCATCTGGAAGCAGCGCACCGTGGGCATCGGCGTGGTGCCACCCGAGCGCGCGCTGAACCTGGGCATGACCGGTCCCATGATCCGTGGGTCTGGCATCGCATGGGATCTGCGCAAGACCCAGCCCTACGACGTCTACGACCGCATGGACTTCGACGTGCCCGTGGGCAAGACGGGCGACTGCTACGACCGCTACCTGGTACGCGTGCACGAAATGCGCGAATCCAACCGCATCATCAAGCAGTGCGTGGATTGGCTGCGCGCCAACCCCGGCCCGGTCATCACCGACAACCACAAGGTGGCCGCACCCGACCGCGAATCCATGAAGTCCAACATGGAAGAGCTGATCCACCATTTCAAGCTGTTCACCGAAGGTTTCCATGTGCCCGAAGGCGAGGCCTATGCCGCCGTGGAGCACCCCAAGGGCGAATTCGGCATCTACCTGGTGAGCGACGGCGCCAACAAGCCCTACCGCCTCAAGATCCGTGCGCCAGGCTTCGCGCACCTGGCCACGCTCGATGAAATGGCCCGCGGCCACATGATTGCGGACGCCGTCGCCATCATCGGCACCATGGATATCGTGTTCGGAGAGATTGACCGATGATTACCGAATCGACCCGCGCGCGTTTTGCGCGTGAAGTGGCCAAGTACCCCGCCGAGCAGAAGCAGTCTGCAGTGATGGCCTGCCTGTCTATCGTGCAACAGGAGCAGGGGTTTGTCAGTGCTGAAAGTGAAGCGGTGATTGCCGAGTATCTGGGCATGGCCCAGATCGCCGTGCATGAAGTCACGACCTTCTACAACATGTACAACCAGCAGCCGGTGGGCAAGTACAAGCTCAACGTGTGCACCAACTTGCCTTGTCAGCTGCGCGACGGACAGAAGGCGCTGCACCACCTTGAAAAGAAGCTTGGTGTGACCATGGGCGAGACCACGGCCGATGGCCTGTTCACCCTGCAGCAGTGTGAGTGCCTGGGCGCCTGCGCCGATGCGCCCGTGATGCTGGTCAACGACCGCACGATGTGCAGCTTCATGGACAACGACAAGCTCGACCAGTTGGTCGACGGCCTGCGCGCGGCGGAGGGACAAGCATGACCGCCGCTGCACAGATCCTCTCGCAGTTCCAGGCCACGGGCGTCCAGACCTGCTTCCACGACCGCCATATCAACCCGCAGATCTATGCGGGCCTGGATGGCACGAACTGGAGCATCAAAGAGTACGAAGCGCGCGGCGGCTAT
>NZ_JBLYYB010000005.1:0-5355 GCF_048549895.1 Hydrogenophaga sp. | reverse complement strand
GGCCGCCTGGAACTACGAACGTGCACCCAGCCAAGGTGTGGAGTCCGCGCAGGTCTGCCTGCACTACCTGCTGAACCGCCTGCAGCCGCTGCCGGTGGCACAGCCGGTGGTGGTGTCGCTCAACCCGCAGCGCGAGATCGCCGCGCAACACGTGGTGGGCGAGTACGCCTACGACCACCCGGTGTTCGACCTCGCCGCCATTCGCGCACAAGCCCGTGTGCCGGCCATGCAGGGTCGGTTGAACACGTACTTTGCCGGCGCCTGGACTGGCTATGGTTTCCACGAAGACGGGTTGAAGTCGGGCCTGCACGCCGCGCGTTCGCTGATCGATGCGCACCAACTGGTGCCGGTGACCCAGGGCGCCGAAGCCCAGCGCGCCGCCTTGCCCGGGGTGTTTGCGTGAATTCGCCATCGGTGGCCCAGATCGGCTTCGGCCAGGTGCGCCACACGCGCCACCGTCCGCAGCGCAACGCTTTCGCTTACCCCACCTACTTTTTGATGCTGCCCATGCGCAGCTTGCGCCAGCACGGCCCCGGCGCGCTGGCGCGCAACCGCCGCGCGGCACTCAGCTTCAACGACGCCGACCACGGCGACGGCCGCGCCGACAGCCTGCAGTGGCTCGACGAGCTGCTGCAACAGCACGGCATTGACGATGCGCAGGGCGAGGTCTGGCTGCACACCTACCCGCGCGTGCTGGGCTACACCTTCAAGCCGGTGAGCTTCTGGTACTGCCACCGCATTGATGGCACGCTGCGTGCGGTGCTGGCCGAGGTGAACAACACCTTTGGCGAACGCCACTGCTATTTGCTCGACGCGCCGCACTACGGCCAGCCGTGTGAGGCGAGCAAGGTGTTCCACGTGTCGCCGTTTTGCCCGGTGCGCGGGCGCTACCGCTTTGTCTTCATGCGCGCCGACGGTGCCACGCCGCGCACCGTGGCGCGCATCGACTACTTCGACGACACCCATGGCGATCACAGCGACCAGCCCCTGCTCAACACCAGCGTGAGCGGTGAACTGCAGCCGCTGAACGCGTGCAGCCTGCGCCGCGCGCTGTGGTCTTACCCCGCCATGACCTTCGGTGTCGTGGCCCGCATCCACTGGCAGGCCGTGCGCCTGTGGATCAAACGCGCACCCTTTTTCCGCCAACCGCCCGCACCGGGCGACTTCGTCACCGCCGCCTCCCTGCCGGCGTCTCCCGTGAACGCCGAACACAGCCACCCATGAACAGCCCCACCGCCTCCACCAGCCCCGCCGGTTTCTCGCTGCCACGCAACGCACCCGCCGCCGCGCGCACCACACTGCAACTGCTGCAGCGCCTGGTGCACGGCAGCCTCACGCTGCAACTGCCTGACGGCTCGGTGCAGCGTTTCGGCCAGGTCGACGGGCCGCACGCGAGCATGAAGCTCAACAACTGGAATGTGTGTTCGGCCTCGCTCAAGTCGGGCGACATCGGCTTTGCCGAGACCTACATCGCCGGCGACTGGACCACCTCCAACCTGCCCGCGCTGCTCTCGCTGATGGTGGCCAACCGCCGCGAGGTGGAAGACGTGATCTACGGCTCGTGGCTGGGGCGTTTTGCCTACCGCGTCAAGCACCTGCTCAACCGCAACAGCAAGACCAACAGCCGCAAGAACATCCACGCCCACTACGACCTGGGCAACGCGTTTTACGGCTTGTGGCTGGACGACACGATGAACTACTCGTCGGCCTGGTTCGAGACCCCCGACCAGACCATGGAAGCCGCGCAACACGCCAAGGTGCGCCGTGCGCTGCGCATGACCGACGTGAAGCCCGGCGACCGCGTGCTGGAGATCGGCTGCGGCTGGGGCGCGCTGGCCGAAAAGGCCACCACCGAGTTCGACGCGCACGTCACCGGTGTCACGCTGTCCACCGAGCAGCTGGAGTTCGCGAACGAACGCATGCAGCGCATCGGCCGCGCAGACCGCGCCGATCTGCGCCTGCAGGACTACCGCGACATCAGCGACGCCCCCTTTGACGCGATCTGTTCGATCGAGATGGTGGAAGCCGTGGGCCGCGAGTACTGGCCGACCTACTTCCAGACCGTCTCGCGCCTGCTCAAACCCGGAGGCAAGGCCTGCGTGCAGAGCATCGTGATCGACGACGAGCACTTCGAGCGCTACATCAAGGGCACCGACTTCATCCAGCAGTACGTGTTCCCCGGCGGCTGCCTGCCGTGCCCCAGCGAGTTCCGCGCGCAGGCGGCGAAAGCCGGCCTGGAGGTGGTGGACGAATTTGCGTTTGGCCTCGACTACGCGCGCACGCTGGCGATCTGGCGCGAGCGTTTCCTGCACGAGCAGGAACGGGTGCTGCAACTCGGCTTCGACCAGCGCTTCCTGCGCATCTGGGAGTTCTACCTCGCGTACTGCGAAGCCGCGTTCGAGCAGGGCAGCACCGACGTGGTCCAGTACACCTTGCGCAAGCCACTCTGAGGCCCACGCCATGAAACGCGCTGTCATTTCCTTCGCTTTGGCCCTTGGCACGCTGGCCGGCTCACCCGCGTTGGCGCAAGCGCCCGAGCCCACGCTCAGCGCCGCCCTGCAAGACAAGACCGCCGTGGGCAAAGCGCGCCTGCGCTACTGGGGCTTCGATGTGTACGACGCCAGCCTGTGGGCTCGGCCAGGCTTCGACATCGGCCAGTTTGAAACGCAACGCTTCGGCCTGGAACTGGCCTACCTGCGCGACTTCAAGGGCGCCGACATCGCCGAGCGTTCGATCGACGAGATGAACGATCTCGCGACCATCGAGCCCGCGCAGGCCACGCGCTGGACGCAGGCCATGAGCAGCCTGTTCCCCGACGTGAAGCGCGGCGACCGCATCACGGGCGTGCACGTTCCCGGCAGCGGCGCGCGCTTCTACTTGAACGGCAAGCTGCTCGGCGAGGTGGCGGACGACGCGTTTTCCCGCCTGTTCTTCGGCATCTGGCTTTCGCCCAAGACCTCGCAGCCGCGCATGCGCGAAACGCTGATCCAGGGCCTGGGCGGAACACCGCGATGAGCCTGGCGCCGGCCACTGCCCCCGAACCCGCCGCGCAATTCGTGGGCGCGGGCGCGTGGCGCCGGGGCCTGAGCTACGGCCTGCTGGGCTTGCCGCTGGCCTTTGTGGCACTGCCGCTGTATGTGATCCTGCCCAACCACTACGCGCGTGAATTCGGCGCGCCGCTGGCCTTGCTGGGTCTGGTGCTGCTGGCCGCTCGGTTGGTGGACGCGGTGCTCGACCCGCTGATCGGCCGCTGGTGCGACCGACTCTTTGCGCGCTCCATTGCCGCCGTGCTCGGCGCTTCGGCCGTGGCGGCGGTGGTGCTTGCGTTGGGCCTGTGGGGTCTGCTGTTTCCGCCCAGTGCCGTGATCGCCGCCGGCACCAACTTGCTCTTGGCCTGGGCCGGGTTGCTGATGGCCATCACCTACACCGCCTACAGCGTGGTGTCGGTGGCGCACCAGTCGTGGGGCGCGCGGCTGGGCGGCAACGAAGCGCAGCGCAGCCGCGTGGTGGCGTGGCGCGAAGGCCTGTCGCTGCTGGGCGTGTTGATCGCCGCCGTGCTGCCGGCCACGCTGGGCCTGGGCGCCACCGTGTCCACCTTCGCGGTGTTGCTCACGCTGGGCTGGTGGGCCTGGAGCCGCTCGGCCACACCCATTGCCCTGAAAGCCGCTGGACCGGCCCTGCGCCTGGGTCCATCGCCCTTGCGCCAACCCGCCTTTCTGCGCCTGCTCGCCGTGTTCGTGATCAACGGCACAGCCAGCGCCGTGCCCGCGACGCTGGTGCTGTTCTTCGTGCAGGACCGCCTGCAAGCCTCGCCTTCGGTGGAGCCCGCGTTTCTGGCCACCTATTTCCTGTGCGCGGCGCTGTCGATTCCGCTGTGGGTGCGGCTGGTCGCGCGCATCGGCTTGGCGCGCACCTGGCTGGTGGGCATGGCGCTGGCCGTGGCGGTTTTCATCTGGGCCGCCACGCTGGGTGCGGGCGATGTGCTGCCTTTCCTCGTCGTCTGCGCGCTCTCGGGCATTGCCCTGGGCACCGACCTCACCCTGCCCGGCGCCATGCTCGCCGGTCTCATTGGCCAGCTGGGCGAACGCGGCCAACGCGAGGGCGCCTACTTCGGCTGGTGGAGCTTCGCCACCAAGCTCAACCTGGCGCTGGCCGCGGGCCTGGCGCTGCCGCTGCTTGCGCTCTTCGGCTACGAGCCCGGCGCGCGCGACCCGGCCGCGCTGCAGACCCTGACCATCGCCTACTGCCTGCTGCCCTGTGTGCTCAAGCTGCTGGCCAGCGGCGCGCTGTATGCGCTGGTGATCCGGCCCGAGCAGCGCGCCGGCCTCGTCCCGCAAACCTCCATTCCTTCCTGAGACCACCCCATGCAAAGACGACTCTTGCTCGCCGCCGGCATCACCTCCGCCGCCGCCCTCGCGGGCTGCGCCGGCCCGCAGATCGGCCAGTACGCGAGCGAAAAACCGCTGCTCGATCTGCGCACCTATTTCAACGGCACGCTGGACGCCTACGGCGTGTTCACCGACCGCTCGGGCGCGGTGGTCAAGCGCTTCACCGTGGTGATGGTGTGCACCTGGAACGGCGACGACGGCGTGCTGGACGAAACCTTCAACTACAGCGACGGCACCACCGGCAAACGCATCTGGCGCATGAAGCATCTGGGCAATGGCCGGTTCAGCGGCACGGCAGACGACGTGGTGGGCACCGCACTGGGCGAACAGCAGGGCAATGCCTTCCGCTGGGGCTACACGCTGCTGCTGCCCGTCGACGGCAAAACCTACGAGGTGCAGTTCGACGACTGGATGTACCTGATGGATTCGCGCGTGATGCTCAACAAGGCCGAGATGAGCAAGTTCGGCATCCGCCTTGGCGAGGTCACGCTGTCGTTCGTGAGGCGAGCGCCATGAGCACGCCTCACGCCTTTGTGGAATCGCCGGCGCAGACAGCTGCGGTGGCCACTGCGCCGCGCGGCTTCTCGTTCTTCAAACCCATGAACCCACCCATCACCGACTGGCGCGGCCTGCGCGTGTGGCTCGTGGGCGCTTCCAGCGGCATTGGAGAAGCCACCGCCTCGGCCCTGCATGCGCGCGGTGCGCAGGTGCTGGTGTCGGCGCGCAGCCGCGAAGCGCTGGACCGTTTTGTGCTGAACCACCCGCCTCAACACGGCGTGACCGCGCAGGCCTGGCCACTGGACGTGACCGATGCCGACGCGGTCACCGCCACCACCCGCGAGATCCTGGCGCAGGGGCCGCTGGATCTGGTGGTGTATTGCGCCGGCCACTACCGCGATATTCGCGCCTCCGAGATGGACATGGCCGACCTCAAGCGCCACCTGGACATCATCTACATCGGCGCGCT
>NZ_JBLYYB010000004.1:0-20381 GCF_048549895.1 Hydrogenophaga sp. | reverse complement strand
TGCGGCGACCACGCGCACGTCCACACCAAAATCCTTGAGCTTCTTCTCGATCAGGCGGCTGGTCATCTCCAGCGTCTGGCTGTCCACACCGGCCTGGTGCACCGGCGCGCTGTCGAGCAGGTCCACCTGCGGCAGCTTGCTGTCGGGCAGTTCGGTGAAGAGCGGCTTCTGACGCTCCTTGGCCACACGATCGCTCTTGGGCACGTCGACCAGCGTGGGCTCGATCACCACCGGTACTGCGTGGTGTTCTTCAATCTCCACCCGCTCAACCTTCACCACCTCTTCGCGTTCGCGCGCGGCCTGCTCGCCGATGCGCTGGTCTTCCACCGCTTCGCGCTTTTCACGTCGGGCTTCAAACCAGCCGTCCAGCGTGTGCCCAACCTCTTCGGCCCAATGGCCCCAAGAAAAACGGAACACGCTCGGCAGGCACACCAACAGCAAAGCCAGCATGGTCAGCGCCGAGCCGGTGAATCCGAGCCAGCGCATGGAAAACGCGCCGAGACCATGGCCGAGCACACCGCCCGCGTGGCCCGGCAGCAGCGCCTCCAGACGGTAGAGGCGGCTCCACTCCAGCACCGTGCTCGCAGCCATCAGCGTGATCAGTGCCAGCCAGAACAGCCCGCGGCGCGCCCAGGGGCGATGCCAGATGCGCGAATCCTGTTCGTCGCCCGCATCGGCGCGCGTTCCGCGAATCCAGCCGGCCAAGGCCGACAACCAGGCCCTCACACCGGTCAGGAAACACCACCAGACCGAAAAGCCGAACAAGTAATAACTCCAGTCCGCCAACAGCGCACCGAGCCGTCCACCCCAGTTGCCCACCTCGGTGGCGGTGCCGGTGGTGCTCCACGCCGGATCGGCCAGCGAGTGGCTCAGCAGAGCCAGCAGCCAGAAGGCCAACGCGGCGGCACCCAGCACCAGGCCGATCTCCTGGGCAAAACGGGAAACGCCGACCTGCGGTTGACCCGCACGGTCGGCGTTGAGGGTGTTCAGTGAGTAGGTCATGGGCTGTTCAAATGTCCAGCAGCAAGCTTACCCCAAGCCCACCCCGATCCCATGTCCGTCAGACCCGGCCACACGTCGGTGGCCCAACGGTTCAGCCGAGGGAATTCAGCCGTTCCTTGATGATGGTGCTGCCGTCTTCCGCCATCTCGATGAAGCCCCGGTCCTCCAGGTCTTTCATGACGCGGCTGACCATCTCGCGCGAAGCGCCGATCATCTTGGCCACGTCCTGGCGCGACACCCGGTCCTTGATGGTGAGCTGGCCGTCCTTGTCAGGCTGGGCAAACTCCAGCAACGCGCGCGCCACCCGGCCGTACACGTCCATCAGAGCGAGCGATTCGATCTTGCGGTCAGCGTGGCGCAGGCGCTGCACCAGGCCTTTCATCACTGCGTAAGCCATGGAGCTGTTTTCAGGCAGGCAACGGGCGAATTCGGCACGGCCCAGGATCAACACATCGGTCTGCACCTCGGCGCGCACCGTGGCCGAATGCGGCTGGTTGTCGATCAGGCTCATTTCGCCCACGTAGTCGCCGGGGTTCATCGTCGCCAGGATCACCTCGCGACCGCGCGAATCGGTGGTCACCACACGGGCCCGCCCGGTCAACACAATGGCCAGACAGTTCGATTTTTTGCCCTGTTCGACGATGCACTCTCCGCGCTTGAAGCGCCGCTTGATCACCGAGTCGGCCACCGACTCGGCCTGCGCCTGGGTCAGCGTGGAAAACAACGGCACCCGGCGGATCAGATCGAGATTGGACAGGAGAGACATGCGTGTATTCCTTGCTCTGGTTAGCGCCAGCAGCGCCGTTTCATACAATGACCTGAAGTCAAGGCCCCTGCCCGCAGGCTGCCGACCTGACGCACCAATATAACCACTGACTCTAAACCACTTGCCCCTGAATGCGATGGGGACTTGCACCATGAAACACGCCAAAGTACTGATCCTCGGCTCCGGCCCCGCCGGCTACACCGCTGCGGTGTATGCCGCTCGCGCCAACCTCAATCCAGTGCTCATCACCGGCATCGCACAGGGTGGCCAGCTCATGACCACAACCGACGTGGACAACTGGCCCGCAGACGCCGACGGTGTGCAAGGGCCCGATCTGATGCAGCGTTTTCAGGCACACGCCGAGCGCTTCAAGACCGAAATGATCTTCGACCACATCAACGCGGTCGACTTCAGCAAACGCCCCTTTGTGCTCAAGGGTGACAGCGGTGAATACAGCTGCGACGCGCTCATCATCGCCACCGGCGCATCGGCCAAGTACCTCGGCCTGCCGTCCGAGGAAGCGTTCATGGGCAAAGGCGTGTCGGGCTGCGCCACCTGCGACGGCTTCTTCTACCGCGGGGAAGAAGTCAGCGTGGTGGGCGGTGGCAACACGGCGGTGGAAGAGGCGCTGTACCTCTCCAACATCGCCAGCAAGGTCACGCTGGTGCACCGCCGCGATACCTTCAAGGCCGAAGCCATCCTGATCGACAAGCTGATGGAAAAAGTCGCCGCCGGCAAGATTGAACTCAAGCTGCACAGCACGCTTGACGAAGTGCTGGGCGACCAGACCGGCGTAACCGGCGTGCGCCTGAAAAGCGTGAAAACCGGCGCCACCGAAGACATCACCCTCAAAGGCTGCTTCATCGCCATCGGCCACCAGCCCAACACCGACATCTTCAAGGGCCAGCTCGACATGAAGGACGGTTACATCACCACCCGCTCGGGCCTGCAGGGCATGGCCACCATGACCAGCGTGCCCGGCGTGTTTGCCGCTGGCGATGTGCAGGACCACGTCTACCGCCAGGCCATCACCAGCGCCGGCACCGGCTGCATGGCCGCGCTGGACGCCCAGCGTTTCCTGGAGCAGAACGCGTCCTGAACGCCAGCAGACCCCGCCAGATGGCCGATTGGCTATAATCGCGGGCTTTGCTGAGTTTGACCGGTCCGTCCGGCGCATCTGCAAATTCGGGTTACCGCCACCCTTTCCTGGCGAGGTGAGGCTGAGTGGCCAGGCACGGAATGTCTTCCGGTCGTGGTCCGCAGCTGTTTGAAATGATCGGAGTGTCCTCATGGCACGCGTCTGCGAAGTCACGGGCAAGAAGCCCATGGTCGGGAACAATGTTTCCCACGCCAACAACAAAACCAAGCGCCGGTTCCTGCCGAACCTGCAATACCGCCGCTTCTGGGTCGAGAGCGAAAACCGTTGGGTGCGTCTGCGCGTCTCCAGCGCCGCTCTGCGCCTGATCGACAAAAACGGCATTGACGCCGTGCTCGCCGACCTGCGCGCACGCGGTCAAGCTTAAGGAGAACCGAACATGGCAACCAAAGGCGCACGTGAGAAGATCAAGCTGGAATCCACCGCTGGAACCGGCCACTTCTACACCACGACCAAAAACAAGAAGACCACGCCCGAGAAGATGCTGATCAAAAAGTTTGATCCAAAAGCTCGCAAGCACGTGGACTACAAAGAAATCAAGCTGAAGTAAGCTGGATTTCCTCCAACAAAAAGCCGCTGTCACCCAGCGGCTTTTTTGTGCGCCATCGACACCCGTTCGTCCATGAAAAAACCACCCCGCAGGGTGGTTTTTCTGGAGCGGTCGGATTCAGGCGTGGGCTGAACGCAGGCGGATGGAGAAATCGCGCAGCGCAGCAATCCCGCTTTCCTCGGCCCGACGGCACCAGGCCTGCAGGTCAGCCGCCAATTGCTCACGGGTGGCTGTGGTACTGGACCACAGGGCGCGCAGTTCTTCGCGCATGGTCACCATCTTGTCGAGCACGGGGTGCTCGGCACGCACCTGGGCCAGTTGGGGCTTGATGCTGGCGGGCACCTTGTCGTCGTCGCGGTGCAACCACTGGCGAGCCGACTGCAACACGGTGGCGTCGCCCCGGCGTTGCTGCAACGCCTCGAGCTCGCGCTTGCAGGCCGCGCGCATCTCGCGGGCATAACCGGCCATCACTTCGTAACGGTTGGCGATGATCGCCTCCAGGGTCTTCTCGTCGGCCACCGGTTTCACATCACCAAACGCCATCTTGGGCGGCAACTTCTTGACCGAAGCCAGACCCACCGAGCGAAGCATGCTGATGTACATCCAGCCGATGTCGAACTCGTAGGGCTTCACCGACAGCTTGGCCGACGTGGGATAGGTGTGGTGGTTGTTGTGCAGCTCTTCACCGCCAATGATGATGCCCCAAGGAGACACGTTGGTGCTGGCGTCGGTGGCTTCGAAGTTGCGATAGCCCCACCAGTGACCGATGCCGTTGATGATGCCGGCGGCCGTGATCGGGATCCAGATCATCTGGATGGCCCACACGGTCACGCCCAGCGCGCCAAACAGCGCCACGTTGATGATCATCATGAGACTCACGCCCAGGCGCGAGCGGCCGGTATAGAGCGCGCGTTCGATCCAGTCGTTGGGCGTGTTGTGGCCGTAGCGGTCCAGGGTTTCCTGGTTTTTCGCCTCGGCGCGATACAGCTCGCTGCCTTCAAAGAACACCTTCTTGATGCCGAACACCACGGGGCTGTGCGGGTCACCTTCGTGTTCGCACTTGGCGTGGTGCTTGCGGTGTATGGCGGTCCACTCCTTGGTGACCATGCCGGTGGTCATCCAGAGCCAGAAACGGAAGAAGTGCGATGCGATCGGGTGCAGGTCCAGCGAGCGATGGGCCTGGTGGCGGTGCAGGTAAATGGTGACGCTGGCGATGGTGATGTGGGTGAACACCAAGGCCACGATCATGGTTTGCCACCAAGTTGCACCGGTCACACCGTGTGCAAGAAACTGGATAAGGCCGTCCCAGATGGACGAAAAAATGCCGAAGTCGGAAGAAAACATTGATTTCCCAATAAACGCTCAAGGGCGCGGATGGATACCGAGTGGGCTCCAGAACACCCGGAGCAGAGAAACCACGATTTTAAGGGCGGGGGTCGCAATCACCAACCCACAACCGACCTCCCATGTGGAAACTACTGCCCCAGATCAAGTGAATTGGCGGCATTTCAAGGCTTTTTCCGCCAGACGGCGGCAAAGAAGCCATCCGTAGCATGCCGATGCGGCCACAAGCGGAGCCAGCGCCCTTCGTCACCCTGGCACAGTGAGGTGGCATCTTTGACCTGCGCGGTGTCCAGCAAACTGGACACAGGGAGCGTCTCAAAGTCGGCGTGGACCGACTCAAAGGCCGCGCAGACGTTCTCGTTCTCCTGTTTCAACAAGCTGCAGGTGGCGTAGACCAGCCTCCCACCCGGCTTGAGCAGGCGCGCCGCGCTGTTCAGGATGGCCAGCTGCAACTCGGCCTGCGCCGCCACGGTCTGGGGGTTCTGGCGCCACTTCAGGTCGGGACTGCGCCGCAGTGTGCCCAGGCCCGAACACGGGGCGTCGACCAGCACGCGGTCGATCTTGCCTGCCAGGCGTTTGATGCGGTCATCACGTTCGTGGGCAATGGCCACCGGGTGCACGTTGGACAGGCCGCTGCGCGCCAGGCGCGGTTTGAGTGCATCGAGCCGGTGGCCGGAGGTGTCAAACGCGTAGAGCCGCCCGCTGTTGCGCATGGCGGCACCAATGGCCAGGGTCTTGCCGCCGGCGCCGGCGCAAAAGTCCACCACCATCTCGCCGCGCTTGGCGTCCAGCAGCAGGGCCAGCAGCTGCGAGCCTTCGTCCTGCACCTCGACCTCGCCCTCGGTGAAGGCGGGCAACTTGGCCAGCGACGGTTTGCCCTGCAGGCGGATGCCCAGCGGCGAATACGGCGTGGCAACACCGGTCAGACCGGCTTTGTGCAACGAGGCCAGCACCGCTTCGCGCTTGGCTTTCAGCAGGTTCACCCGCAGGTCCAGCAGCGCGGGCTGGTTCAGGCTGGCCACCAAGGCATCAAATTCGCTGCCCACTTGCTCGCGCAACGCGGTGGCGAGCCACTCGGGCAGGTTGTGGCGGTGCTGCGCCATCAGGTCGGCGTCGGTGACGGCGTCGCAGTGGTCGAGCCAGGTTTTCTCAGCGTCGGTCAGTGCGCTCTTGATGAAATCCCGATCGCCCGGAAACGCCAGGATCGCCAGCCGGCGCCACTTGGAGCCACTGCCCGAGCGGGCCAGCCATTCCAGTTTCAGGCGTTGGCGCAGGATGGAATAGACGGTGTCGGACAGCGTGGCGCGCTCGCGGGAACCGAGTGAACGGTTCTCACGAAAGTGGCGGGCGACGACGGCGTCGGTGGGGTGTTCGAACTTGAAGACCTGTTCGATCAGGATGGCGCTTTCGTCCAGGAGGGCTTTTGGATGCATGGCCCGTATTGTCCTCCGTCGATAATCAGCGGCTATGTCCGAACTTTCCCAACAGGTGCGCCGCCGCCGCACCTTCGCCATCATTTCCCACCCCGACGCGGGCAAAACCACCCTCACCGAGAAGCTGCTGCTGTTCTCCGGCGCGATCAACATCGCCGGCAGCGTGAAGGCGCGCAAGGCCGCGCGTCACGCCACCAGCGACTGGATGGAGATCGAGAAACAGCGGGGCATTTCGGTCGCATCGTCGGTGATGCAGATGGAATACCGCGACTGCGTGATCAACCTGCTGGACACGCCAGGTCACCAGGACTTTTCTGAAGACACCTACCGTGTGCTCACCGCCGTGGACGCCGCCTTGATGGTGATCGACGCGGGCAACGGCGTGGAGCCGCAGACGCGGCGCCTGCTGCAGGTCTGCCGTGCGCGCAACACGCCGATCTTGACCTTCGTGAACAAGATGGACCGCGAGGTGCAGGCCCCGCTGGACCTGATGGACGAGCTGGAACGCGAACTGGGCATGACGGTGGTGCCCTTCACCTGGCCCGTGGGCATGGGCAAGACCTTCCGAGGTGTGTTCGACCGCCGCACCGACCAGATGCGCGTGTTCGCCGCCGGTGAAGACCGCCGTGGCGGCGACGAGGACGTGTTGGTGGGCCTGAACAACCCCGAGAGCGTGAAGCGCTTCGGCTCGGAGTTCGAACAGGCGCGCGACGAGCTGGAGCTGGTGGCAGGCGCATCACCCGCGTTTGACGAAGCAGAGTTCCTCGCAGGCCGCCAGACACCCATGCTGTTCGGCTCGGCGGTGAACAATTTCGGCGTGCGCGAGGTGCTCGACGCGCTGGTGGACCTGGCACCGCCGCCCGGCGACCGCCCCGCGATGCAACGCACGGTGCGCCCCGACGAGCCGAAATTCAGCGGCGTGGTCTTCAAGATCCAGGCCAACATGGACCCGGCGCACCGCGACCGCATTGCGTTCGTGCGGGTGGCCAGCGGCCATTTCGAGCGCGGCATGAAGCTCAAGGTGGTGCGCTCGGGCAAGGACCTGCGCCCCAACACCGTGGTGAGCTTTCTGTCGCAACGGCGCGAGCTGCTGGACGAAGCCTTTGCCGGCGACATCATCGGCATCCCCAACCACGGCGTGCTGCAGTTGGGCGACACGCTGACCGAAGGCGAGAGCCTGCAGTTCACCGGCCTGCCCTTCTTCGCGCCGGAAATCATCCGCAGCGTGGAAGTGGCCGACCCGCTGCGCAGCAAGCAGTTGCGCTCGGGCCTGACGCAGCTCGGCGAAGAGGGCGCGATCCAGGTGTTTCGCCCGGTCGCGGGCTCGGTGCTGCTGCTGGGTGCCGTGGGGCAGCTGCAGTTCGAGGTGGTGGCGCACCGGTTGGAGCACGAATACGGTGTGAAGGCCCGCATCATGAACAGCCCCTACCAGGTGGCGCGCTGGGTGACCTGTGCGCCTGAGGACGGCGGCGAGATCGAGCTCAAAAAATTCATCGACGCCAACAGCCACCGCGTGGCGCTGGACGCCGTGGACGCGCCCACGCTGCTGGTCGACCACGCGGCCACGCTGCGCGCGGTGGAGGCGAACTGGCCGAAGATCAAGTTCCACGCGATGCGGGAGCACGCGGGGCTGGTGTTCGCGAAAGGGGTTTGAAGGCGCGCCCTCACCCCAGCCCTCTCCCAGCGGGAGAGGGCGCAAAGCACTTCAGGCGGAGAGCAGTTTTTCGATCGCACGCGGGTAGATGACGTGTTCCTGCGTCAGCACCCGCGCCGCCAGCGTCTCGGCCGTGTCCCCTGGCAACACCGGCACCACCGCTTGGTCCAAGATCTCGCCGTGGTCGAGTTCGCTGGTCACCCGGTGCACGGTAGCGCCGGCGAAGCGGCAACCCATGTCGATGGCGCGCTGGTGCGTCTTCAGGCCCGTGAACGCCGGTAGCAGGCTGGGGTGGATGTTGACCAGCCGGCCCTCGTAGTGCTGCACGAAGCCGGGCGTGAGGATGCGCATGAAACCCGCCAGCACCACGAGCGTGGGGGCATGGCGATCAATCTCGGCCATCAGCGCGGCGTCAAAGGCGTCTCGGCTGTCGTAGGCCGTGTGGTCCAGCGAGGCCGTTGCGATGCCCTGTTCTTGGGCCCATGCCAGCCCCTGGGCACCGGCCTTGTTGCTGATCACCGCAACGACGCTCGCCTTGAAGCGAGCTTGCCAGCGCTCTTTGAGGGATGTCTCCACGATGGCGGCCATGTTCGAGCCGCTCCCGGAGATCAGAATCACGATGTTTTTGTTCACGCCAGACATGGCCGGGAAGTGTAATGACCTCAGACCAGCAAACCCCTTCAAGCAGCCGCCCGCGCGGCCACGATTTTCAACAGCGCCCGCTCGCGCTCACCGAGGCCCGCGTGCTCGGCACGCTGATGGAGAAGGCGCGCACCGTGCCCGACAGCTACCCGCTCACTCTCAACACGCTGGTGACCGGCTGCAACCAGAAGTCCAGCCGCGAGCCGGTGATGAACCTGGCCGACGCCGCCGTGCTCGAAGCGCTGGACGCCTTGCGCGCCCTGCACCTGGTGCTGGAGAGCAGCGGCAGCCGCGTGTCGCGCTACGAGCACAACTTCATGCGCGCGGTGGCCGTGCCCGAACAATCGGCCGTGCTGCTGGGCATGCTGATGCTGCGCGGACCGCAGACGGCCGGTGAACTGCGGCTCAACACCGAGCGCTGGTACAAATTCCTCGACATCGCCTCGGTCGACGCCTTTCTGGAAGAGCTGCAGGAACGCAGCGAAGACAAAGGCGGCGCGCTGGTGGTGAAACTGCCGCGCGCACCCGGCGCTCGCGAGCAGCGCTGGGCCCACTTGCTGTGTGGCCCGGTGGACGCTTCGTTGCTGATGCAGAGCCCGCAAAACAACGCGAGCGCCGCCACCGAAGACGAGTTGATCCACCTCACGCGCCGCGTGACCACGCTGGAAAACACCGTGGCCGCGCTGCAGGACCAGCTGCAAAATCTGAACGAACAACTCGGCTTGTCGCAGCCCGGACAGCGATAAAACGAACGGTCGTGCCAAACTGCTCGGCGTTGTTCAATTTGCCGGCACATTCCCGTGGCGGCCACCAGGAGACACCCCATGGATTTGGCATTCACGCCCGAAGAGCAGGCGTTTCGCGAGGAGATCCGCGGCTGGGTCAAGGCCAACCTGCCCGCCGACATCGCCCACAAGGTCCACAACGCGTTGCGCCTGTCACGCGACGACATGCAGCGCTGGGCCAAGATCCTCGGCAAAAAGGGCTGGCTCGGCTGGGGCTGGCCCAAGGAATTCGGTGGCCCGGGCTGGAACGCGGTGCAGAAGCACCTGTTCGAAGAAGAATGTGCCCTGGCCGGCGCGCCGCGCGTGGTGCCTTTCGGCCCGGTGATGGTGGCGCCCGTGATCATGGCCTTCGGCAACAAGGCGCAGCAAGAGCGCTTTTTGCCCGGTATTGCCAGCGGTGACGTGTGGTGGAGCCAGGGTTACAGCGAACCGGGCTCGGGCTCGGACCTGGCCTCGGTGAAATGCCGCGCCGAGCGCCAAGGCGACAAGTACATCGTCAACGGCCAGAAGACCTGGACCACCTTGGGTCAGTACGGCGAGTGGATCTTCTGCCTGGTGCGCACCAGCACCGAGGGCAAGCCGCAGACCGGCATCTCCTTCCTGTTGATCGACATGAAGTCGCCCGGTGTCTCGGTGCGGCCCATCAAGCTGCTCGACGGCGAGTGCGAGGTCAATGAAGTGTGGTTCGACAACGTCGAAGTGCCAGCCGAGAACCTGATCGGTGAAGAGAACAAGGGCTGGACCTACGCCAAGCACCTGCTGAGCCACGAGCGCACCAACATCGCCGACGTGAACCGCGCCAAGCGCGAGCTGGAGCGCTTGAAGCGCATCGCCAAGGCCGAAGGCGTGTGGGACGACCTGCGTTTCCGCGACCAGATCGCCCTGCTCGAAGTCGACGTGGTCGCGCTTGAGATGATGGTGCTGCGCGTGCTGTCGGCCGAAAAATCGGGCAAGAACTCGCTCGACATTGCCGGCCTTCTCAAGATCAAGGGCAGCGAAATCCAGCAGCGCTACAGCGAACTCATGATGCTGGCCGCCGGCCCCTACAGCCTGCCCTTCATTGAAGAAGCCATGGAAGCCGGCTGGCAAGGCGACTTCCCCGGCGGCGTCAACGCCAACGCGCCGCTCGCATCGACCTACTTCAACATGCGCAAGACCACCATCTACGGTGGCAGCAACGAAGTGCAACGCAACATCGTCGCGCAAACCGTGCTCGGCTGAGGAGATTCAAAGATGGACTTCGATTTTTCCGACGACCAAAGCGCGCTGCGCGACGCCGTTCAAAAGTGGGTGGAGAAGGCCTACACATTCGAGCGCCACACCGCCATCGTGACCGCGGGCGGCTTTGACCGCGCGGCCTACAACGAACTCGCCGAGCTCGGCCTGGCCGGCCTGTATGTGAGCGAAGACGACGGCGGCATGGGCATGGGCCCCATCGAGGGCATGGTGGTGATGGAACAACTGGGCAGCGGCATCGTGCTGGAACCGCTGGCGCAGACGCTCATCACCTCGGGTGTGCTCGGCGGTTATGCCCCGGCCGAACTCAAGGCCGCGTGGTTGCCCCGCATCGCCTCGGGTGAAGCGCTGGTGGTGCTCGCGCACCAGGAACGCAAGGCGCGCTACCAGCTCGATGTGTGCGCAACCACCGCCACGCAGGCCGGCAGTGGCTGGACGCTTTCAGGCACCAAGAACGTGGTGCCCGCTGCCGACCAGGCCGATGCGTTTGTGGTGCCCGCCATGGCGGGTGGCAAGCTCGCCCTGTTCCTGGTGGAGCGCACCGCCGCTGGCGTGAGCACCCGCGGCCACCACACGCAGGACGGCGGCCGCGCCGGTGACCTGACGCTGAAGGACGCGCCGGCCCAGTTGATCACCGCCGATGGACTGACAGCACTGGAACACGGCGTGGACATCGGCATCGCCGCCACCTGCGCCGAAGCCGTGGGGGTGATGGACAAGACCGTGGCCATCACAGTCGAGTACATGAACACGCGCAAGCAGTTCGGCGTGGCCATCGCCACCTTCCAGGCGCTGCGCCACCGTGTGGCCGACATGAAGATGCAGCTGGAATTGGCACGCTCCATGAGCTACTACGCCAGCCTCAAGCTCAATGCGCCGGCGCCCGAGCGCCGCGCGGCCATGGCGCGCGCCAAGGTGCAGCTGGGCACGTCCATGCGCTTCGTGGGCCAGCAGGCGGTGCAGTTGCACGGCGGCATCGGCGTGACAGACGAATACATCGTGAGCCACTACTTCAAGAAGTTGACCCAGCTGGAGATGACCTTCGGCGACAGCCTGCACCACCTCGGTGAGGTGTCCGCACGGATGCAGGACACAGCCGGCGTGTTTGCCTGAGCCGATCCGCCTGGCGAAGCTACCTCAGGCGTGAAGGCGTGAGGTCTTCGGCAGGTGCGACATCAAAAACTCCATCTGGTCCGCAAGGATGCGGCGGTTGCGAAGGATGAAGTCTTCCCACAGGCTGGGCACGTAGGGCGCGTACAGCAGCCCCATGTGGGCCTGCTCGGGCGTGCGGTTGCCCTTGCGGTGGTTGCACGAGCGGCAGGCGGTGACCACGTTCATCCAGAGGTCGCGCCCGTTCTGGCCCAGCGGCACGATGTGTTCGCGGGTCAGCTCTTCTTCGTGGAAATGCTCGCCGCAGTAGGCGCACACGTTGCGGTCGCGCGCAAACAGCTTGCTGTTGGTCAGCGTGGGTCGCAGGTCAAAGGGGTTGATGCGCGGCACGCCCTGGGTGCCGATGATGGAATTGACGTTGATGACGGACTGGCGTCCGGTGATCGCGTTGTGCCCGCCATGAAACACCGCGATCTCGGCCCCCATCTCCCAGCGCACTTCATCCGCCGCGTAGTGCAGGACGGCTTCTTCAAGGCTGATCCACGACTGCGGCAGACCCTGGGCTGAGAGCTTCAAGACCTTCAAGACGGACTCCTTTGTGCAATGGCATCACCGGAAAACAGGCCTCGGGAGGCCCGACACGGCCTGCAGGTGGCACCCGCGCACGTGTATCGTCGTGTGTCAATATAGCGCGCTTTGATGACGCAGCCCGTCAAACAGGCACATTCCCCACCGCCAGCGGGCTTGCAAGAGCACCCTCACCCCACCGATCCGGCATGAAAATCTTTCGCGGCTTGCGTGGCCGTCTCCCTGGCAACCCACTGGCGGCGCGTGGCGGCTGCGCGCTCACCATCGGCAATTTCGACGGCGTGCACCGCGGCCACCAGGCCATGCTGGCGCTGCTCAACAACGAAGCCCGGCACCGTGGCGTGCCCAGCTGCGTGATGACCTTCGAGCCACACCCGCGCGACTACTTTGCTGCCCTGCACCACCAGCCCGACCTGGCGCCCGCGCGCATCGCCACCCTGCGCGACAAGCTGCAGGAGTTGGAGCGCTGCGGCGTGGACGAATGTGTGGTGCTGCCCTTCAACGCGCAGCTCGCCGCACAAACGCCGCAGGCCTTCATTGAAGACATCCTGGTCGGCTCGCTGGGCGTGAAATACGTGTTGGTGGGCGATGACTTCCGCTTCGGCGCCAAACGCGCGGGCGACTACGCCATGCTGGACGCTGCCGGCAACCACCTGGGCTTTGACGTGGCGCGCATGCAGAGCTACGAGGTGCACGGCCTGCGCGTGTCCAGCTCGGCCGTGCGACAGGCGCTGGGCGCCGGCCGCATGGAAGACGTGGCGGCCCTGCTCGGGCGGCCCTACAGCATCAGCGGCCACGTGGTGCACGGGCGCAAGCTCGGCCGCCAGTTGGCCGAGAGCGCCCCGGGGCGCGGCGATGGTTTTCGCACGCTCAACCTGCGCTTTGCCCACTGGAAGCCCGCGGCCAGCGGCATCTTCGCGGTGCTGGTGCATGGCCTCGGCCCCCATGCCGATTCGGCGCCCCTGCCCGGTGTGGCCAACCTCGGCGTGCGGCCCTCGCTCGACCCCGATGACGTGAACGGCGGGCGCGTGCTGCTCGAAACCCATTGCCTCGACTGGCCCCGGGCTCTGGCCGAGAGCCTGCCCGGCGGGGAGGCCTACGGTAAAATCGTCCGCGTGGAACTGCTGCACAAACTGCATGACGAGCTGAAATACGACAGTCTGGACGCCCTGACCCAGGGCATCGCGCGCGACTGCGACGACGCACGCGCCTTCTTCGCCTCGCTGCACACCCAAACCCACCGCCAGACCACGCGCGACCGAATTTAGACCTCGCGTCTATCCGGTCGCTGCCCTTCGACAGGCTCAGGGCGAACGGTGTCTCTTTCTGTCTCCCCTCACTCCCCCGTTCGGGCTGAGCTTGTCGAAGCCACCACGGAATCCCGCCATGTCTGAATCCACCCCCGCTGCCGCCGACTACCGCAGCACCCTGAACCTGCCCGACACCCCGTTCCCGATGCGCGGGGATTTGCCCAAGCGCGAGCCGGGCTGGGTCGACAGCTGGAACGAAGGCGGCCTCTACAAGCGCCTGCGCGACGCGCGTGCCGGCGCACCGCTGTTCGTGCTGCACGACGGCCCGCCGTACGCCAACGGCAAGCTGCACATCGGCCATGCGCTGAACAAAGTGCTGAAAGACATGATCGTCAAGAGCCGCCAGCTCTCGGGCTTTGACGCGCAGTACATCCCCGGCTGGGACTGCCACGGTCTGCCGATCGAAAACGCGATCGAAAAACTGCACGGCCGCAACCTCGGCCGTGACGACATGCAGGCCAAGAGCCGCGCGTTTGCCACCGAGCAGATCGGCCAGCAGCGCGAGGACTTCAAGCGCCTGGGCGTGTTGGGTGATTGGGAGCGCCCCTACCGCACCATGGACCCGGCCAACGAAGCGGGCGAAATCCGCGCGTTCAAACGCGTGATCGAGCGTGGTTTCGTGTACCGCGGCTTGAAGCCGGTGTATTGGTGCTTCGACTGCGGCTCCTCGCTGGCCGAGTTCGAGATCGAATACGCCGACAAGAAAAGCGAAACGCTGGACGTGGCCTTCGAGGCGGACGACGGTGCGAAGCTCGCAGCAGCCTTCGGCCTGGGCGCTCTGCCCGCGGGCAAGTCCGCCTTCGCCGTCATCTGGACCACCACCGCCTGGACCATCCCGGCCAACCAGGCGCTCAACGCCCACCCCGAGTTCACCTACGCCCTGGTCGACACGCCCATGGGCTGCCTGGTGTTGGCCGAAACCTTGGTCGAAAAATGCCTGGAGCGCTTCGGCCTCACCGGCACCGTGATCGCCACCGCGCCGGGCAAGGCCCTGGGCGGCCTGAACTTCCGCCACCCGCTGTTCGACGCGGACGCCGGCTACCGCCGCCTCTCGCCCATGTACCTGGCCGAGTACGTGAGTGATGCCGACGGCACCGGCATCGTGCACTCCTCGCCGGCCTACGGCGTGGACGACTTCAACTCCTGCGTGGCGCACGGCATGTCGGTCGACGACATCCTCAACCCGGTGCAGGGCAACGGTGCCTACGCGGCCGACTGGCCTCTCTTCGGTGGCCTGCACATCTGGAAAGCCGTGCCGGTGATCCTGGAAGCGCTCAAAGCCGCCGGGCGCCTCATGGCCACGCAAACCATCACCCACAGCTACCCGCACTGCTGGCGCCACAAGACGCCGGTGATCTACCGCGCGGCAGCGCAGTGGTTCGTGCGCATGGACGAAGGCGTGGGGGTGTTCACCAAAGACAAAGCACCCAAGACGCTGCGCCAGCTGGCACTCGACGCCATCGACGCCACCCGCTTCTACCCCGAGAACGGCCGCACCCGCCTGCGCGACATGATCGCCAACCGGCCCGACTGGTGCATCAGCCGCCAGCGCAGCTGGGGCGTGCCGGTGCCGTTTTTCCTGCACAAGGACAGCGGTGAACTGCACCCGCGCACCATGGAGATCCTCGACCAGGCGGCCGACATCGTCGAGCAGGGCGGCATCGAGGCTTGGAGCCGTGTGACGTCGGAAGACATCCTGGGCGCCACCGACGCACCGCACTACACCAAGAGCACCGACATCCTGGAGGTGTGGTTCGATTCCGGCTCCACCTTCTGGCACGTGCTGCGCGGCAGCCACGCCAACGCCTACCCCAATGGCGCGTTCCACACAGAAGGCCCCGAGGCCGACCTATACCTTGAAGGCCACGACCAGCACCGCGGCTGGTTCCACAGCTCGCTGCTGCTGGGCTGCGCGCTCTATGACCGCGCGCCCTACAAAGGCCTGCTGACCCACGGTTTCGCCACCGACGGCCAAGGCCGCAAGATGAGCAAGAGCCTGGGCAACACGGTGGAGCCGCAAAGCGTCACGAGCAAGCTGGGCGCCGAGATCGTGCGCCTGTGGGTGGCCAGCACCGACTACTCGGGCGACCTCAACATCGACGACAAGATCCTCGCCCGCGTGGTCGACGCTTACCGCCGCATCCGCAACACGCTGCGGTTTCTGCTCGCCAACGTGAGCGACTTCAACCCCGCCAAGGACGCCGTGCCGCTGGACCAGATGCTGGAAATCGACCGCTACGCGCTGGCGCGCGCGGCGCAGTTCCAGGCCGAGGTGCTGGCGCATTACGCCGTGTACGAGTTCCACCCGGTGGTGGCCAAGCTGCAGGTGTACTGCTCGGAAGACCTGGGTGCGTTCTACCTCGACGTGCTCAAGGACCGGCTCTACACCACCGCACCCGGCAGCCTCGCGCGGCGCAGCGCACAGACCGCGCTGCACCAGATCACCCACGCCATGCTGCGCTGGATGGCGCCCTTCCTCAGCTTCACGGCCGAAGAAGCCTGGCCCGTGCTGGCCGGTGCGCAGAACCAGGGTTCGATCTTTTTCGAGACCTTTGCGAAGCTGCCCGAGGTGGACGACGCGCTGCTGGCCAAGTGGTCGCGCATCCGCGCGGTGCGCGAAACCGTGAACAAGGAGATCGAAACGGTGCGCACGGCTGGCGGTGTGGGCTCGTCGCTGCAGGCCACGGTGCAACTCACCGTGCCGGCCGACGACCTCGCGCTGCTGGCCTCGCTCGGCGACGACCTCAAGTTCGTGCTGATCGTGTCAACGGTGGCCTTGCTCGAAGGCGATGCGAAGGTGGATGTGATCCCGGCCACCGCCGCCAAATGCGAGCGCTGCTGGCACTACCGCGACGACGTGGGTGTGGACGCTGCGCACCCCACGCTCTGCGGCCGCTGCACCAGCAACCTCTTCGGCGCGGGTGAAACCCGTTGGGTGGCCTGATGAGCAACGCCCCAACGCGTGGCATCTGGCCCTGGCTCGGGCTCGCCGCCCTGCTCTTGGCGGCCGACCAGGTCACCAAGCTGCTGATCCTGGCCAACTACCAGCTCGGTGAAAGCACCTTCATCACCAGCTTCTTCAACGTCGTGCGCGTGCACAACACCGGCGCGGCCTTCTCGTTCCTCGCCGAGGCCGGTGGCTGGCAGCGCTGGTTCTTCACCGGGGTGGGTGTGGCAGCGTCGGTGTTCATCGTGTGGATGCTGCGCACGCACCCGGGCGAGAAACTGTTCGCGTTCGCGCTGGCCTGCATCCTGGGTGGCGCCATCGGCAATGTGGTCGACCGCCTGGTCCACGGCTATGTGGTCGACTGGCTGGACTTTCACTGGGGCGTGCTCGCCGGCATGTTCCCGGGCGGGCACTTTCCGGCCTTCAACATCGCCGACGCGGGCATCACCGTGGGCGCGGTCTCGCTGATCCTCGACGAAATCCTGCGCTGGCGGCGCAGCCGCTGACCCGGCGGCCCGCACCGCGCGGCCACACAGCCCGAATCACGTTGCACGCGGGCGTATAACTTCCGTCCATGAAACACCTGTTGGACCTTCTGGCGGCCATCGCCCTGCTCGTCTGGGGCACGCACCTGGTGCGCAACGGCGTTCTGCGCGTCTTCGGCAGCAACCTGCGCCAGGTGCTGGCCGCGAGCATGGGCAACCGCTTCACCGCAGCGCTCTCGGGCCTGGGCGTCACGGCCCTGGTGCAGTCCAGCACCGCCACCGCGCTCATCACCGCGTCCTTCGTGGGCCGTGGGCTGATCGCACTGCCCGCCGCGCTGGCCGTGATGCTGGGTGCCGACATCGGCACCAGCCTGATGGCGGTGGTGTTTTCCTTCGACCTGTCGTGGCTCTCGCCGCTGTTCATCTTCCTCGGCGTCACGTTGTTCATCTCGCGCCAGGGCACGTCCACCGGCGACTTCGGGCGCGTGCTGATCGGCCTGGGCCTGATGCTGCTGGCCTTGCAGCTGATCTCGGGCGCCACCAACGTGCTCACGCAAAACCCGGCGGTGCAGCTGATGCTGGAATCGCTTGCCAGCGACCGCTTGCTGGAAATCCTGCTGGGCGCTGCGTTGGCGGTGGTGGCGTATTCAAGCTTGGCGGTGGTGTTGCTCGCCTCCACGCTGGCACTGCAGGTGGTGGGGCTCGATGTGGCGCTGGGCATCGTGCTGGGTGCCAACCTGGGCAGTGGCCTGCTGGCCGTGATCACCACCGCCAAGTCGGGCGTGAGCACACGCCAGGTGCCGCTGGGCAACCTGCTCTTCAAGGTGTTCGGCGTGGCCATTGCCATCTGGCTCATCCCCACCTGGCTGGGCTTCATGCAGCCGCTGGTGCAGGACCCGGCCACGCTCACCGTGCTGTTCCACCTGAGCTTCAACCTCCTGGTGGGCGCGGTGTTCATCGGCCTCACGCAACCGGTGGCCCGGCTGGTGGAGCGGCTGTTGCCGCTGCAGGCCAACAAAGGCCCGCTGGACCGGCCCAACCACCTCGACCCCTCGGCCCTGGCCACGCCCTCGCTGGCCATTTCGTGCGCGGCGCGCGAAGCCATGCACCAGGCCGATGTGGTTGAAACCATGTTGCGCGGTGTGGTCACCGTGATCAAGACCAACGACCTCAAGCTCGCACAAGACCTGCGCAAGCTCGACGACACGGTGGACAGCCTGTACTCGGCCATCAAGTACTACCTCACCAAGATCTCGCGCCAGCAGCTCAGCGAAGCCGAGAGCCGTCGCTGGACCGACATCATCAGCTTCACCATCAACATGGAGCAGATCGGCGACACGGTGGAGCGCGTGTTGCTCGACATCGAGGACAAGAAGATCCGCAAGGGTCGCGACTTTTCCGAGGCCGGCATGGCCGAGATCACCGAGCTGCACGCGCGCCTGATCGACAACCTGCGCCTGGGCATGAGCGTGTTCCTCAACGGCAATGTGCGCGACGCGCAGCGCCTGCTGGAAGAGAAGGTGCGCTTTCGCGACAAGGAACGTGCCTACGCCGCCACCCACCTCGACCGCTTGTCCGACATGAGCCAGCAAAGCATGGACACCAGCGCGCTGCACCTCGATCTGATCAGCGACTTGAAGCGCATCAACTCGCACATCTGCTCGATCGCCTACCCCATCCTGGACAGCGCCGGCGTGCTCGCGCCCAGCCGCCTGCGCGAGCCACCGGCGGTGGACGCCAGCCGCCTCTGACCGCTTGCGGGCCTTGTGCGGCGAGGCTGCGAAAACAGGGGTGCTGTGCTACGCTGGCTCTCCGTTTTGCGACCCGCCAGGAGACAACATGCCCGGACTGCTGCCCCACATCGACCCCGATGGCCTGCTCGAGTTTTCGGTGGTTTACACCGACCGCGCGCTCAACCACATGTCCAGACGGTTCCAGGGCGTGATGACCGACATCTCGACCATGCTCAAGCGCGTCTACGGCGCGCACTCGGCGGTGCTGGTGCCCGGCAGTGGCACCTTCGGCATGGAGTCGGTGGCGCGGCAGTTTGCCCACGGCCAACATGTGCTCGTCATCCGCAACGGCTGGTTCAGCTACCGCTGGACGCAGATCTTCGACATGGGGAACATCCCCACCAGCCACACGGTGATGAAAGCCCGGCGCACCGGCGCAGGCTCACAAGCCCCCTGGGCCCCGGCACCCATTGACGAAGTGGTGGCCACCATCGCGCGCGAGAAGCCTGCGCTGGTGTTCGCTCCCCACGTGGAAACCGCCGCCGGCATGATCCTGCCCGACGGGTACCTGAAGGCCGTGAGTGACGCCGTGCACGCGGTCGGTGGCCTGTTCGTGCTCGACTGCATTGCCTCGGGCGCGATGTGGGTCGACATGAAAGCCACGGGTGTGGACATCCTGATCTCGGCGCCGCAAAAGGGCTGGAGCAGCTCACCCTGCTGCGCCATGGTGATGCTGAGCGAACGCGCACGCGCCGCCATCGACGCCACACAGAGCACCACCTTTGCCATGGACCTGAAGAAGTGGCTGCAGATCATGGAAACCTACGAGGGCGGCGGCCACGCGTACCACACCACCCTGCCCACCGACGCGCTCACGCGGCTGCGCGAGACGATGGTGGAGACCGAAGCCTATGGCGTCGAGCGGGTGCGCCAGGAGCAGATCGCTTTGGGGTCACAGGTCCGCGCGCTGTTGGAGCGCCATGGTTTCCCCAGCGTGGCGGCCTCGGGTTTCCAGGCGCCGGGCGTGGTGGTGAGCTACACCACCGACCCGGAGATTCAGTCGAGCAAGAAGTTTCTGGCGGTGGGTTTGCAGACGGCCGCGGGTGTGCCTTTGCAATGCGACGAAGGCCCCGAGTTCAAGACCTTCCGCATCGGTCTCTTCGGCCTGGACAAGTGGCACGACGTGCCTTCGACCTTGCAGCATCTTGAGCGGGCTTTGGCTGAGGTGGCGCCTCGGCAGGCGCAGCCTGCTTGAGTTGAGGTTGTTGCTCGCTGAGCGTTGCTGTCGTCTACCTCGCGGGATCGGGGCATGACGGCGCTCTGCTCCGCGAATGTCCCCCGGGGCCTTTGGCCCCTCCTCCTTTATTTCGCTGCGCAGAGCGCCATCACGCCCCGATCCAAGGCGTGCTTGCGTTCAAACGTTGGATTGCTCTGACGCTCGCGGCCTGAGAGCACAGGGCGAACGACGCAGCGAAATAAAGGAGGAGGCGGCTCCAGCCGCCGGGGGACATTCGCGGAGTCGATCGCCCTGGGCTCTCAGGCGACCAACACTGCAGGCAGCTACATCACGGCAACAAAACCGTGCAACCCGTGGTGGAGCGAGCCTCAAGACTCTCATGCGCCTTGCGCACATCGGTCAG
>NZ_JBLYYB010000003.1:0-5282 GCF_048549895.1 Hydrogenophaga sp. | reverse complement strand
TTGACTTTGGCAGCAATGGGCGATTTCCCATTGTGAGCCGGTGTCAAAAGACATTTCAATCCCAAAGGTAATCTATGAAAACTCTCATCTCCGCAATGATCGCTGCATTCATGATGGCGTCCGTTCCTGCGTTTGCTGCCAGCCATGCCGGCGGCAAAATGGACGACAAGAAAGTGGATTGCATGAAAGACGAAAACAAAGCCAAAGACGAGTGCAAGAAGAAGTAATTCGCCTGAACGCGAAGAAGGGCCCACGTCAGTGGGCCTTTTTTTTGGGACCGATATACTCCCCACACCATGCGCCGCTGCCTCATCGCGATTTTCGCGCTCCACTTTTTTCTGAGTGTGAGCGCGTTTGCTTTTGGGGGCGCGCACAGCGCATCGGCAACACAGGCCCAGGCGGTCGCCGCATTGCAGGGCGCGCCCGCCGCGCTTGAAGACAGCGCACAGCAGGGCAAGGCCCTGGCGGAGTCGGCGGTGAACCACGCCCTGGTGGACCAGGTGCCCGACCTTCCCGACAGCCTGCCCAGGATCGTGATGGCGCAGCGGCCTCCGGTCGACGTCGGCCCCACCATCGGCTACCGGCAACGCGCCGTCTTGCCGCCCTCGCTGGACGGATTGCTCCGCCCGCCACAACAGGCCCCACACCCGGCCTGAGGTGGGACCGCTGAGGCGGCCCACACCCCACCCACATCCGTGAGCCCGCAGCGCTGAAGCGTTGCGAGTTGTTCGCTGCACCCCATCCCTTTTTGTTTTCATCCACCGAACGGACCTCACCATGAACACGAGTCTTTCTGCCCATTCCACCGCCAGCGCCGCGCTGGTCGAACGCAACCGCGTGCTGCGCAACACCTACTGGCTGTTGTCCTTGTCGATGATTCCCACGGTGCTGGGCGCCTGGGTCGGCGTGGCCACAGGCATCACCTCCGGCCTCACGGGCTTTCTGGGCCTTGCGGTTTTCCTGGGCGGTGCCTTCGGCTTCATGTTTGCCATCGAGAAGACCAAAAACTCGGCCGCCGGCGTGCCGGTGCTGCTGGCCTTCACCTTCTTCATGGGCCTCATGCTCTCGCGCCTGGTCGGCTCGGTGCTGGGCCAGGCCAACGGCGCGGGTCTGGTGATGACGGCGTTTGCCGGCACCGGCGCGATCTTTCTGGGCATGGCGGCGTTGTCGTCCATCATCAAGCGCGACCTCACCAGCATGGGCAAGTTCCTGTTCATCGGCGCGATCATGTTGCTGGTGGCGGGCATCGCCAATGTGTTCATCCAGTCGGGCGCGCTCATGATCACCCTCGCGGTGCTGGCCATCGGCATCTTCTCGGCCTTCATCCTGTACGACCTCAAGCGCGTGCAGGACGGCCATGAGACCAACTACATCACCGCCACCCTGGGCGTGTACCTGAGCCTGTTCAACGTGTTTCAGAGCCTGCTGATGCTGCTGGGTCTGGGCGGTTCGCGCGACGAGTGAAGCTGGCTGTGGGGGGCCCATGCGCTTGAGGTCGTGAGCGCGACGGCCTGGGCCGAAGCGGCTTTTCTCGGGCTGGTGCAGGGACTCACCGAGTTCCTGCCTGTGTCGTCCAGCGCCCACCTGCGCATCCTGCGGGCCTGGTGGTTGTCGCTGACGCAAGCCGAGTGGCGCCGGGACCCCGATGCGCGCATGGGCTGGCTGATCCTGATCGGCACATTGTCCATTGCCTTGCTGAGTCTGGCCTTCAAGGACGCGATTGAAGGCACGCTGCGCAACCTCACGATCACCGCCGTGATGTTGATCGTGTTCGGTGTGTTGCTGGCCATTGCAGACCGCGTGGGCAGCAAACAGCGCGCGCTCAAGGAACTCTCGTGGGGCCACGGTCTGCTCTTCGGTCTGGCGCAGGCCATGGCGCTCATTCCGGGTGTGTCGCGCTCGGGCGGCACCATCACCGCGGGCCTGCTCATGGGCTACAGCCGTGAAGCCGCGGCGCGCTATTCGTTTCTGCTGGCCACGGGCGTGCCGCGCGCCACCTGAGCTCGCGCATCCCTGTCTTTCGTTCTTGTGTTGAATTTCTGGAGCTTTTGATTTCCCATGGAAATTGCCATACTGTTCGCGCTGATCCTCCTCAATGGCTTGTTTGCCATGTCGGAGATCGCGCTGGTCACCGCACGCAAGGTGCGTCTGCAAAAACTCATCGATGAAGGCGACAAGGCGGCCGCAGCGGCCGTGAAGCTGGGCGAAGACCCGACGCGTTTTCTCTCCACCATCCAGATCGGCATCACCTCCATCGGTGTGCTCAACGGCATCGTCGGTGAAGCCGCGCTGGCCGCACCGCTGGCGCTGTGGCTCACCTCGCTGGGCGTGGCCGATCCCTACAGCGCGTACGCCGCCACCGGCCTGGTGGTGGTGCTCATCACCTACTTTTCCATCGTGGTGGGTGAACTCGTGCCCAAGCGCATCGGGCAGTCGAACCCCGAGGCGCTGGCGCGCCTGGTGGCGCGGCCGATCAACTGGCTGGCGATGGCCACCAAGCCCTTCGTGTTGTTCCTCTCGGTGTCCACCCGCGCGCTCATGAAGCTGCTCGGTGTGAAAGAAAACACCGGCGCGGCGGTGACCGAAGAAGAGATCCACGCCATGCTGGCCGAAGGCACGACGGCGGGCGTGATCGAGACCCACGAGCACACCATGGTGCGCAACGTGTTCCGGCTGGACGATCGCCAGATCGGCTCGCTCATGGTGCCGCGCAGCGACGTGGTGGTGCTCGACCTGGACCAGTCGTTCGAGGTGAACATGGCGCGGGTGGAAGCGTCGGACCATGCGCGTTTTCCGGTGGTCAACGGCAACATGAGCAACGTGGTGGGTGTGGTCAATGCGCGCAAGTGGCTCTCTCAGGCGCTGCGCGGTGAACACCGCGAACTGGCGGGCCAGCCCTTGCAGGCGCCGCTGTACGTGCCCGAGACCATCACCGGCATGGAGCTGCTGGACAACTTCCGCCAGTCCGACGTGCACATGGCGTTCGTCATCGACGAGTACGGCGAAGTGCAGGGCATCGTGACGCTGCAGGACCTGATCGAGGCCATCACCGGCGAGTTCAGCCCGAAGGACCCCGAGACCTCGTGGGCCATGCTGCGCGAAGACGGCAGCTGGCTGCTGGACGGCCACATTCCGGTGCCCGAACTCAAGGACCGCCTGCAGCTCGACAGCGTGCCCGACGAGGAGCGCGGCCGCTACCACACGCTCAGCGGTTTGATGATGCTGCTCACCGGGCGCCTGCCCAAGGAGGCCGACACCGTGACCTGGGAAGGCTGGCGGCTGGAGATCGTGGACATGGACGGCCGCACCATCGACAAGGTGCTGGCCACGCGCATCGCGGCACCTGCCGAGGGCGACACCGAGGAAGCGCCCACCGGCATATGAGCCCTTCACCGTCTGGCCAAGAGATCCATGGCAGCGTGCCCCTGTCGGTGGTGCTGTTTCGCCTGGCGAACGACAACAGCCGCGAGCGCATCGCGGTGGGTGATCTGCTGGCGGCCCTGGGCGACCGCGCCATCGGTGCGCTGATGTTCTTCTTCGCCGCACCCAACATCCTGCCGGTGCCACCGGGGGTGTCCACGCTGCTGGGTGCGCCCTTGTTGTTTCTGTCGGCCCAGCTCATGCTGGGGCTGCGGCCCTGGCTGCCGGGTTTTGTGACGCGGCGCTCGCTCTCGCGCGATGACCTCGCCACCCTGGTGCGGCGCATCGTGCCCTGGCTGGCCAAGGCCGAGAAACTGCTCAAGCCCCGCCTGCATGTGCTGGTTCGGCCGCCCGTTGAATATGCCGTCGGACTGATCTGCCTGGTGCTGGCTGCGGTGTTGATGCTGCCCGTGCCCCTGGGCAACACCTTGCCCGCGCTGGCCATCAGCGTGCTTGCGCTGGGCGTGCTGGAGCGCGACGGTGCGTGGATCGCGCTCGGGCTGCTGGCCTCGGCGGTGGCCGGTGCCGTGGTCTGGGGGGTGGTGTGGGCCATGATCAAGGCGGCGGTGTTGATCCTGGGACCTTTTTTCGTTTCGTGAGGGCTGCTCCATGTTGATTCAGATGTCCGTGTTTTTTGCTGGCCTCGTTGCGCTGGTCTTTGGTGCCAGCGCGCTGGTGCGCGGCGCGTCGAAGCTGGCCTTGTCGTTCGGCATATCGCCCCTGGTCGTGGGCCTGACCATCGTGGCGTTTGGCACCAGCGCACCCGAGATGGCCGTGTCCACCGGTGCCGTGCTGAGCGGTCAGACCGATATTGCGGTGGGCAATGTGGTGGGCAGCAACATCTTCAACGTGCTGTTCATCCTGGGCATCAGCGCGCTGGTGGCCCCGCTGATCGTGCATGTACAGCTGATCCGCCAGGAGGTGCCCATCATGATCGGCTCGGCCCTGCTGCTGCTGGCGCTCGGCCTGGACGGCAAGCTCGGCCTGTGGGATGGCGCCATCCTGATGGCCTTGATGGTGGCTTACACCGTGTTCCTCATCGTGCAGTCGCGCCGCGAATCCACCGCCAACACAGGCGAATTTGATGCCGGGCTGAAGCCCGCAGGACACGATGCCTGGGACGGCAAGTGGCCAGCCCAGGTGGCCCTGATCGTCGCCGGGCTGGCGCTGCTCGTGGTGGGGTCCGACTGGCTGGTCTCGGCCTCGGTGGTGTTTGCCAAGGCGCTGGGCGTGAGCGATCTCGTGATCGGCCTGACCATCGTGGCCGCAGGCACCTCCATGCCCGAGGTGGCCACCTCGCTCACCGCCGCCTTCAAGGGCGAGCGCGACATTGCGGTGGGCAATGTGGTGGGCAGCAACACCTTCAACATCCTGGGCTGTCTGGGCCTGAGCAGCCTCGTCTCGGGCGACCTCGGCCTGAGTCTGGCGCCGTCGATCCTGACCTTCGACATCTGGGTCATGCTGGCCGCCTTGCTCGCCTGTCTGCCCGTGTTTCTGAGCGGGCGCGAGATTGCGCGCTGGGAAGGCGGCGTCTTTCTGGCCGACTACGTGGCCTATGTGGCCTACATGATCCTGGCCTCACAGCACCACGATGCGCTGCCAGCCTTCTCGTCGGCCATGCTGAGCTTCGTGCTGCCCTTGACCATCATCACCTTTGTGGTGAGCATCATGCGCGGCAAGTCCGCCAGCCACCACCCCTGAGAACCCTTTTGCCACTTTGCCTGCGCCTATGAAAAACCCGTCCAACTCCTTCGAGCGATTCATGGAATCGGCCATCTTCGCCAGCCGCTGGATTCTTGCGCCGTTCTTCATCGGTTTGATCATTGCCATGCTCGTGTTGCTGCTCAAATTCGGCAAGGAAC
>NZ_JBLYYB010000002.1:0-32678 GCF_048549895.1 Hydrogenophaga sp. | reverse complement strand
GCATGCAGGCTGTGCATGCAGGCCGCTTCGACGCGCGCCACCGACGGCAAATAGGGCACGCTTTCAGCGGGCTCTAACTGCGCAATGAAGCGATCGAAATCCGCCGCGTAGCGCATCAGCACAGGCTGGCGGGGAGGGGACTGCCGGATGTAGACCGTAGCCATGCTGCGAAAGAACGGCTCGCCAACCAGCTCTGCCGTGACTGGGTAAATGGCGAGCAACGTATCGACCAGCGAGACGACGGTGTTGTTGCGGTGCACCGCGAAGCGATCGGCCAGATTCCCACCACCCCGCAACACAAGACCCGCCGGCACAGGCAGGGTGGGGTCCAGCAGCGCGTGGGCGAAGCTGTGGTGGCTCATCGCACCACCTCGGGTGTCATGGCCTGGATCAAGGCTGCAGCGTCCAGTGATCGGTTGGCACGCGCCAGTTTCGAGTCTGCCAAACCCACCTCGGCCATCAGCACTGCAAACGCAGGGATGTTCTGGTCACGCTCCAGCAAGGTGGGCACGGGCCCCACCCGAGCCAGCACCGTGTCGAACAAGGCCCAGACCGCACTGGCGACGCTGGCGCCATGGTTGTCAATGAGCAGCCGTACGCCCGAGCTGTCAAACGATTCGGCAAACCCGGCAAGGTGAATCTGCCCGGCGTGGCGCAGTGGCAGTTCGAGCAGGGCAGCGACGGGGTCCTCGCCCTGGTTGATCGCCGACACGTACACGTTGTTCACGTCCAGCAGCAGACCGCAGCCGGTTCGCTGAACCACCTCGCTCATGAAGGCGCCCTCGCTCCAGGTGGACGCCGCCCATGACAAGTAGGTGGAGGGGTTCTCCAGCAACAAAGGCCGCCCTATGCGGTTCTGGATCTGGTCGATGTGCCGGCAGACCCTGTGAAGGGTAGGCAGGTTGTACGGCAATGGGAGCAGATCGTTGAAGTGCGTGCTGTTGTGGGACGACCATGCCAGGTGTTCGGAGAAGACCGCCGGCTCGAAACGCTGCACCAGCGCCGTTACCGCCTTGAGGTGTTCTTCGTCCAGGCCGGCTTCCGATCCGATCGACAAACCGACACCATGGAGGGTCAGCGGGTAGTCAGCGCGGACCGCTGCAAGGTGGCGCAGCATCGGCCCACCCGCCACCAGATGGTTTTCGGCATGGACCTCGAAGAAGCCCACGTCGGGACGGGTGTCCCGAACGTGGGCGAAGTGCTCTGCCTTCAGGCCCAACCCACCCCGCATTGGGAGCGCGCCAAACCCCAAGGCGGTTTTGCGATGCTGGGCGGTGAGCTCCATGAGAAGGCCTGGTTGGTGAGAGTGCACTCAGGCGGATCAAGCCTTTTCCTTGAACTCCTTCAATTGCCCGAATCCGGATGGCGACTTGGGCGATGCGGTCTTCTCGCACGTTCCTTTTGGAACCAGCGACCAGGCGTTGCCCTGGTAGTCCACTTTGGAGGTGCCGGCGCAGGTGGTGCCTGGCCCGGCGGCGCAATCGTTCTTGCCCTTCAGCGCAACGCCGAAGCATTTCTCTTTGTCCGCGCTCTGCGCGGCAACCGGTGCGGCCACCAGCGTGAGCGCGGCACCCATGGCCAGGGCTAGGGCGGCTCCGGATGCGAGGCGGGTGGCGGTGCGGCGATCGACAGTGTTTTCCATGAATGACTCCTGCAAGTGGTTGGCAAATCCGCTCATGGAAATTTCTCCGAGCGGGCAGGTCAGACAATCTGGCCTACCCTGCATGGTCGAAAGCGCGTCTGGTTCGTTACATCAAAAAAAGATTCTTTTCTTGATCGGCGATGTAACCGATCGGGTCAAGCGAACGAACCCGCCATCACATGAAGCCCTCAAATGAAAAATCTCATCAGCACAGCCTTGTCCAGATCCATCGTCCTGAACGCACTGCGTGTGTCTGCCGTTGTCGGCACTGCACTCAATGTGATCAATCAGGGTGAGGCCATCTTGGCCACTCACGCGCCCTCGTGGATGCATGTGGCACTCAACTACCTGGTGCCCTACCTCGTGTCCAGCTACAGCGCAGCCAAAAACGAAGTCAGCAGAAGCCAGCTGCCTCGCGAAGACGTGCGTCACCCTCAGTAAAACGACTCAGCGGCTTGCGTCGTTCAGGGACCAGTCGTAGTCGAGGTAGGTGATGTCAACGCGCCCGCTGCGGATCCGATCTCGGCCCGCTGCAGAGTCCGACAAGCGTTCGGCGTACAGCCCGGCAAAACCGTGCAATGAGGTGACGCCCCGATCACCTCGCTTGAAATCGTCGGCATACCAGTCAAAGATGCGCGAGAGTTGCAGTCGCCCTGCGGTTTCGTCAAAGCGGTTACGCGTGCGGTCGGCCATGAAGCGGCTCGTCTGCTCCTCCATCTGGGCGTCGATGCGCGTTGCGACGAAGGCTTCTTCGCGCAACATCGGGCATCCGATGGACGCGCAGTTCACGGCGAAATGCACCCTGGGATCGTCGTAGACGCCCCGCTTGCGCAGCATACCGTGTTCGATGTCGTCCAGCGACACCTTGCTGCCCAGCAGGGAAATCCATTTCGGCTTCCAGGGACTGGAGAGGAGGCTGCCCAACTCCTTGATCGACGTCAGGTCCGGGTATTTGGTGAGGATCAGTTCGACTGTGAACGCGTTGTAGGCGTTGATCAGGAACGCCTGGCGCTGCGCCAGGGAGAAGGCAGAGAACCCGTCAATGGTGACAGTGGAAAGGGACGACAGATAGGCCGTGAGGTCCCCGCGGTCCTTTGAGAAGCCTGCGTAGCGAACCTGTGATGCCTGCCCGCCGCGAAGCAGCACGACATGCCGCTTGAGCAGACTGGTCCAGGCGGCGTGGCTGTGGTCAAACACTGCAGCATGGCTGTGGCCCAGGGGCCACAAGGCCGGCAGGCACCCGGCAGTGAAGAGGAGAAACTGGCGTCGGCTGGTGCTCATGACAGGGCCCAGGGACAAGGGCTGCGTCGTGACCACGCGCGAGGCGGACGTGGAAGAAGTTTTCATCTGGCTTGTCTTGACGGGTTGAAAGGGATGGAAGGGCCTTTGCTTTACGAATCCGGAGGCCTTTCCGTTACAGGCAGTGCAGAATCCCGGGCCAACAACCATGCCTTTGGTCGGTACTTGCTCATGCCCCCCCCCATTTTTGTAACCAAAGCAGCCGCTGCCACGAAATGCCAAGAGAGACAGGTCCCAACGATTTCGAAGCCAGCCTGAGACCGCTGTGGCTGCGTGCGCAGCAAGGCGATGAGGTCGCTTACCGCGAGGCGCTGGAGAAGATCGCGTTGCGCATCCGCGGATTTCTGCGGCGGCGCATGCAGTCGACGCCGGATGACATCGAAGACCTGGTGCAGGAAACGCTGCTGGCACTTCATCTGCAACGCGGAACCTTTGACCCGACTCTGCCGGTCAGCGCCTGGGTCACGGCGATCGCTCGCCACAAGCTGGTCGATCTCTGGAGACGCCGTGGGCGGCGGGATGGCCTCCACGACGCGCTGGACGATGTGGACGAGGCCTTGCTGGCAGCCGAACCGGTCGAAGATGGTGCGCCGCGCGACCTTGAAAGGCTGCTTCAGGAGTTGCCGGATGTTCAACGTCAGGCCATCGTGTTGACGAAGATCGAGGGGCTGTCGGTGACTGAAGCATCGATGCGCACCGGTATCTCGGAGTCGGCCATCAAGGTACAGGTGCACAGAGGGTTGAAGCGGCTGGCGCAATGGGTGAAAGACACAGGAACATGAAAACGCAATCGCTTATCGAGATGTTGGCCAAGGGCGCAGGGCCTGCCCCGCAGGCGCCCGCGCTGCGGCGCCTCGCCCCGGTCGTGGCACTTGGCCTGATCGCGAGCGCCTTGTTCGCCCTGATGAGCATGGGACCGATCCCTGCGGTCATGTGGGCTACGCAGGCGCCGTGGCTGAAGCTGATGTACGGCGTCAGCCTGGCGCTGGCGGCGGGCTGGTTGACGGCCAGGCTCTCCCGGCCGGTGGCGCGCACACAATGGCCCGTGCGGGCCGTTTTGGCTGTGTTTGCCACCATGCTGGCCCTGGGCGCTCTCACGCTGGTGACCAGCGCGCCAGATCAACGCATGGAGGCCCTGTTTGGCGAAACCTGGCTCAGCTGCCCAACGAATGTGGTGGCGCTTTCGTTGCCGGCACTGGCCGGCGCACTGTGGGCGCTTCGCGGACTCGCACCCACCCAACTGCGGGCTGCCGGCTTCAATGCTGGACTGATGGCCGGCGCACTGGGCGCCATGGGTTATTCCCTGGTGTGTCCTGAGGTCTCGGCCACGTTTGTGGCGGTCTGGTACTCGCTGGGAGTCCTGCTGACAGGGCTGCTGGGCGCGGTCCTCGGTCCGCGGCTGCTGTGGTGGTGAGGTGGTGAGGCAGCGACAACGCCCTTGGCGGTATTTTTCTGCCGGGCTGTAACAAACAATCGGTTGTGAACGACTGATGGTGTCGAACCTTCAACTTCACCAGTCCGTCCCATGCACGACACCCTGCCGCTGCTCACCGCCACCGACTTTCCCGCCATCCGGCGCCAACCCCTGACCACGCTGCAGGTCAACCTCGGTTACCGCTGCAACCAGTCCTGCCTGCATTGCCATGTCAACGCCGGCCCCAACCGCACCGAAATGATGGACGGGGCAACGGTGGACCTGGTGATCGAGGTGCTGCAGGCCAGGGGTATCACCACGCTCGACCTCACCGGCGGCGCGCCGGAGCTCAGTGACCACTTCAGGCGCCTGGTGGTGGCGGCCCGGGCCCTGGGTGTCGAGGTGATTGACCGCTGCAATCTGACCATCCTCAGCGAGCCCGGTCAGGAAGACCTCGCGGCCTTCCTGGCTGAGCAAAGTGTTCAGGTGGTGGCTTCCATGCCGTGCTATTCCCCTGCCAATGTCGATCGGCAGCGGGGCGACGGTGTGTTCGATCTCAGCATCACCGGGCTGCAGCAACTCAACGCGCTCGGTTACGGCGTCCCGGACAGCGGTCTCATACTCAATCTCGTCTACAACCCGCAAGGACCGTCGCTGCCTCCGCCGCAGGCTGCGCTGGAGGCCGACTACAAGCGCGAGCTGCTACAGCACTTCGGTATCCGCTTCAACCACCTGTTTGCGCTGACCAACATGCCGGTGCAACGTTTCGGCAGCACCTTGGTGTCCAAGGGAACGTTTGGCGCTTACATGCAGCTGCTGAAGCAGGCGTACCAGGTCGACAACCTCAACACCGTGATGTGCCGCTCCATGATCAGCGTCGACTGGCAGGGCGATCTGTATGACTGCGATTTCAACCAGATGCTGGGTCTGCCGGCCCGCCTGGGCAAGACCTACCGCCCGCATCTGCGGGAGCTGTTGCAGGCCGATCCCGAAGGCGAAGCCATCCGGATTGCCGACCACTGCTACGGCTGCACCGCAGGACAGGGCAGCAGTTGTGGGGGTGCGCTTGAGTCGGCTGGCCCAGCCACAGCGACCATTTCCGTTCATGCCCAGCACAACGGCACAGCCCAAACCGTTACTTCAGGAGAGATCCAATGAGCTTGTTCTCCCGCTGGCTAGCCAGCCTCTTTCTGCTGCTCGGCACGTTCACCGCGCAGGCGCAAGTCGCGCCGCTGAAATTCGGTGTCGGCCTGTTCCAGCCCGATCGCGAGCGCAACGACGCCACCTACCGGCCGCTGGCTCAACACCTGTCGCAGCGCCTGGGTCGCCCGGTCGAGTTGCGCACCGTTGACAGCTGGGAAGGCTTAGCGAAGTCGCTGGCCAATGGCGAAACCGACCTGGCCCTGATGGGGCCTTGGGGTTACGTGCTGGCCAACCAGGCCGCCAATGCCCAGGTGGTCTCGACCATCCTGTACGAAGGCAAGCCCGAATACTTCGCGATGATCGTCACCCACCCGGACTCGGGCATCAATTCGGTGGCCGATCTCAAGGGGCGCACCTTTGCCTTCGGCGACAAAGGATCCACCTCCGGCTACCTGATTCCACTGCATTTCTTCATGAAGCAAGGCATCGATCCCGCGAAGCATTTTTCTCGCGTGCTTCACACCAAGCACCAGGCGATCCAGACCCAGGTCACTGCCGGGCAGATCGACGCTGGCGCCGACTACAACCGCAACCGCGACGCGATGATCGCGCAGGGCCTGATCAAAGCCGAGCGCTCGAAGATCATCTGGCAATCCGATCCTTTGCCCAACGACGCGTTTGCCGTCAGCGAAGCGCTCTACAAGGACAAGGCCTTCGTGGCGCGCCTGCAGGCGGCGCTGGCTGAAGTCGGCCCCTTGCTCAAGACGCAGCCTGCACTGATGCCGCCGAGCTACACCGGCTTCATCAACAGCGACAACCGGGCCTACAAGCCGATCAGGGACGCTGGTCTGGCCACTGGCACGCTGCAGCCCAAGTGAGCGCGCTGCCGATCCAGCCGCCTTTCTCGCCACCGCGTTGGTCCGGTCGGGCGCGTTTTGCGCTCCTGGTGCTGGCCTATGCGTTGCTTGTCGGAGTCTGCCTGGGCAGCCTCTGGGTGGCGGGAGAGTTGTCGCTAGGGCGCAACCCCGTGGCCAACCTGATCAAGTCGATCGGTGAATTCGCTTACCCGAGTTTTCTGGATGTGTGGTTCGGGCCGGAGCGCCTGGAATACCGCAGCGACGACGGCACGCTGCTGCGCGTGGAAGACCGCCGTGTTGTGGAGGCCGATTTTCTGGCGGCACTGGGGCGTGCCACCTGGGTCACGTTCCAGATCGCCACCCTGGGTTCGCTGCTGGGTGCCTTGTTGGCATTGCCCCTGGGCCTGCTGAGCGCGAGCAACCTGGGCGCACCTCGCTGGCTGGCTTGGGCAAGCAAAGGTCTGCTTGACGTGCTACGCGCCATTCATACGTTGGTGTTCGGCCTGGTGCTGGTGGGCATCGTCGGCCTGGGCCCGACCGCCGGCATCCTGGCCATTGCGCTGCATTCCATGGGCACCTACGGCAAGCTGTACGCGGAGTCGGTCGAGTCGCTGGACATGGGAGCCATCCACGCCGTGCAAGCCACTGGCGCGTCGCGCACCCAGGTCTTCTTCAACGCCGTATGGCCTGCCGTGTTGCCCCAGTTCGTGTCGAATCACCTCTACATCTGGGAGTTCAACATCCGCGACTCGACCATCCTGGGCCTCATCGGTGCGGGCGGCCTCGGCTTGCTGATCTCCGAGGCGGTGAGCCTGTTCCAGTGGAGCCGCCTGGCCACCATCCTGCTCGTCGTCATCGCGCTGGTGGTGGCGTTCGACAGCTTTTCGCGGCGCATACGCCAGGCTTTGCTGTGAGCGCCGGAACACACGACATCCGCATCCGTGATCTGGCCGTGAAGGCCGGTGCGCGGACCTTGCTGCGACTGAACGAACTGCACATTGGCGCCGGCGAACGGGTGGCCATCGTCGGGCACAACGGTGCGGGCAAATCGACCTTGTTGCGGGTGCTCGGTGGCCTGCTGGTTCCCACCGAGGGATCGGTCAGCGTGTTGGGGCGGCCGCTGCAGGAGCCGGTGTCCGACGCCGCGCTGCGCGCCTGGCGATGCGAGGTGGGCCAGGTCATGCAGGGGCTGCACATGGTCTCGCGCTTGAGCGCGCGCGAGAACGTGTTGATCGGCGCCCTGGGACGCCTGAGCGGCTGGCGCAGCTGGAGCCGCCTGTACCCTGCGACGCTTGTTGCCGAGGCTGACGAGGCGCTCGCCTTGGTTGGCCTGCAGGGTCTGGGCGATACGCGCACCGACCAACTCTCGGGTGGGGAACGCCAGAAGCTCAGCATTGCAAGGTTGCGCCTGCAGCGCCCGAGTTTGATCCTGGCTGACGAACCTACGGCCAATCTGGACCCGGCCGCCGCTGCCGATGCCTGCAGATGGCTGGGCAGCATCGCCAATGACGCCACCCTGATCACCGTGGTGCACCAGCCCGCTCTGCTGCCGCTGCTGGCCGACAGGGTGATCGGCCTTCGAGACGGCGCGCTGGAATTTGACCTGTCGATCGCTCAGGTCGATGCCGAAAGACTGCAGGCGCTGTATGAATCCAGTCCAAACCCAATTCCAACCGACCTCTGTTCAACACCCAGCCCAGGCCCGACGCCGTCGCTGATGGCTTGTCTACCAACCATGCAAAGAAGCACCCCATGAACATTGACGCACCCACGCTCAATGCCGCGCCTGCGGCCGCCGGCAGAACCTGCCCGCTGCACTACCGCTACGCGCCCTCAGTGTTCGCCAGCGAGGCTCCTGAGCACCTGACAAATCTCGACGTGCTTTATGTGGTGGGCGGCTTGTATGGCAACGAGGCCGCGCTGCAGCGCGTGATTGAACTGTTCGAGCAGGAGCGTGGACGTGCCCGGATGGTGTTCAACGGCGACTTTCATTGGTTTGACGCCGATCCCGCCGTGTTCACCCGCATCCAGCAATCGGTGATGCGCTTCGATGCCTTGCGTGGCAATGTGGAGACCGAGCTGGCCGACCAGAACGCCGATGAAAGCGCCGACGCCGATGCTGGCTGTGGCTGCGCCTACCCCGACTGGGTGGGAGACCAGGTGGTCGAACGCTCCAACCGCATTCACAAAGCGCTGCGCAGCTGCGTCACACCTGAGCAGCAGCACGAACTGCGGTCCTTGCCGATGTGGCTGCGCGCCGATGTCGGCTTACTGCGTCTGGGCGTGGTACATGGCGACGCGCAGTCGCTCGCCGGCTGGGGCTTTGCGCAGGAACACCTGCGCGACGCCGCGCACCGTGAGGCGGTAAAACGCTGGTTCGACGAGGCTGACGTGCACGCATTTGCCAGCACGCACACTTGCCTGCCCGTGTTCCAGCGCCTGAGGTCGGGACCGGACGCACACGCACGCTGGGTGTTCAACAACGGCGCCACCGGCATGCCCAACTTCCAGGGCGATGCGGCGGGCCTGATCACCCGCATCGCGCTCGCGCCGTACACGGGCTCGGAGCGTCGCTTCGGCGTGGTCGAGCGCGGTGTCCATGTCGACGCCATCGCCATCGAGATCGACAGCACCGCCTGGCAGCGACAGTTCCAGCAACTGTGGCCCGAGGGCAGCGATGCCCACGCCTCCTACTTCAACCGCATCCAGCACGGCCCGGCTTATCAGTTGCAGGATGCCGTGCGCCCACTGGAGAACTGAACCATGCTCGCCATCATCGGAGGCACCGGCCTCTACGAACTCGACGGCCTCGACATCCATGAACGCCTGGACGGCGACACGCCGTTCGGCACGCCATCGGGCGAGGTGTTGCGCGGCACCATGCACGGCCAGGCGGTGTTGTTTCTGGCGCGCCACGGGGCCGGTCACCGGCTGTTGCCGCACGAAGTGAACTACCGCGCCAACGTGTATGCGCTCAAGCGTGCCGGCGCCACCATGATGCTGGGGTTCTCGGCCGTGGGCAGCCTGGCCATGGAAGTCGCGCCTGGCGACCTGGCGATGCCCGAGCAATACATCGACTGGACGCGTGGTGCGCGCGAGCGAACCTTCTTCGGTGGCGGTGTCGCTGCGCATGTCTCCACCGCCAAGCCGGTGAGCAGCGCGCTGGTGGATGCGGTCATGGCCGCTGCCGACAAGTCTGGCCTCTCAGTGCACCGCGGACTGACCTACGCCTGCGTGGACGGCCCCCGCCTGGGCACCCAGGCCGAGAGCCACTTGCTGCGGCAGATGGGTTGCCACCTGGTCGGCATGACCAACGCGCCCGAGGTGTTTCTGGCGCGCGAGGCCCAGATGGCCTATGCCACCGTTGGCCTGGTGACCGACTACGACTGCTGGCTCGACGATCCCACGCAACACGTCAGTGTGTCGGCCGTGTTCGAGCTCTACGGCCAAAGCTTGGCCAAGGCACGTCGCCTGCTGGACGCGCTGTTGTCGCAAACGCTCCCGGTGCCAGAAACCTCGATCCGGACAGCGCTCACCGGTGCGCTGCTCACGCCCGACGATGCGATGTCCGAACTTCAGAAGACCTGGGTTTCCCAACTCCGGTCTTGATCCCGTCTTGAAGTCTTTTGAGTAACACCGAAGAACTTGTCAGTACCCGAGTGCGTCGCACAAGCCTCGAAGCTGCCAACCTGCGCTTCCCCAACACCAAGGAGACCCCTATGCGAATTTTTCACGCCATCGCTGCACTCGTTCTGACATCCACCCTCGGCCTGGTCAATGCCGCCGATGGTCTGATCGCGGTCAAGAGTCCCCACGGCGCGAAGGCGACCATGGACCGACTGGAGGCGCTCGTGAAACAACGGGGCCTGAACGTGTTCGCGCGCATCGACCATGCCGCTGGCGCGACCAAGGTCGGCAAGACCCTTCGACCCACCGAAGTGCTCATCTTCGGCAATCCGCAGGGCGGAACACCTTTCATGGAGTGCGCGCAATCGGTTGGCATCGACCTGCCGCTCAAGGCGTTGGTGTGGGAAGACGCATCAGCCCAAGTCTGGGTGGGTTACAACGACCCAGCCTTTCTCGCCCAGCGCCATGGTGTTGCGCAGTGCCCCGTGGTCGAGAACCTGCGCAAGGCGCTCGAAGGTATCGCCGCTGCGGCGACTGCCAACTGATCACATCACTTCGGCTGCTCATTGCCAGCCGGCAGCCAAGCCTCGGGCAGCAAACGAAGATCATCGGGCTCATCGATGTCGTGCAGCGTTGACAAGGTGGTCGCGCTCCAGCCCAACTGGCCCATCCGAGACCGCGTGACCTGCGCCACGCTGGAGGTGCTCCAGGCGATGTCTCGAAATAGGCTGGCATCAAAGCGGTTCAGTGCCAGCAAGACATAGCCACCGTCAAAGGCTGGCACGAGCGCGGCATCGCTGGTGAGCAAGTTCGCTGCCGCCATTCGAATTCGCTCGGCGGTGAGATCCGGGCAATCGGTTCCCATCAACAGCACCGCGTGGCCCGCGTCCAACGCACGTTGAGCAGCCCGCGCCATTCGCTCTCCCAAGTCACCATGGCCTTGATCGCTGATGCGCAGCGCTGCGTGCTGCGGCAACAGCTCCGACCACATGAGATCTTCAGGCGCAGGCGTCACACACACCTCCACAGTGCCCACCTCGCTGGCCAGCGCCTGTGCTACCGCATGTTTCAACATCAAGGCAGCCAGGCGGGCAGCGCCCGTTGCTCCCAGCGCCGGGATCAGCCTTGTCTTGGCAAGGCCTGCGACGGGTGCTTTGGCGAAGACGATGATGTGGACAGAGTGGTTCATGTGGTGTCCTATTTGTACAGCTGCGCCAACTGATCCGCAGGTGCTCCTCGCCAGTACGCCCAGCGCAGCCGCCACATCAGAAGGATGGTTCGCCAGATGCCACGGCTCTCCCATCGGCGTCCCGACGTCAACACGGTGTTTCCGATGCAAGCAGGGCGCGATCGTTCGAGTAGGCGCCTGGACAACTCGATGTCTTCCATCAAGGGCTGGTCGGGGAATCCACCCGCTGCATTGAAGGCCTCGCGGGTGACAAACATCGCCTGGTCACCAGTGGCGATGCCCGTCCAGCGCGAGCGAAGGTTCATCAGCTGGGCCACCACGCGTAGCATGGGATGAGGTCCGTCGATGACCACATCGAAACGGCCCCAGACGGCACCGGAGCTTTGCATCGCTCGGCGGATGGTGATGATCGCCCCCTCGGGCAGAACGGTGTCTGCGTGCAGGAACAGGAGCACGTTGCCCGTCGCATGAGCGGCGCCGTGGTTCATCTGCCGGGCGCGACCTTTTGGCGAAGTCAGAACCTGCAAGCCCGTTCGAGCGGCCAATTCAGCGCAGCCGTCATCGCTTCCACCGTCCACGATCAGTACCTCGCATCCCTGGCTCTTCAGCACGGACAGCCGATTCAGCAGGCGGGGCAGCCCCGTTGCTTCGTTGAGCATGGGGACGATGATGGACAGACGCGTGGGGGTGTGAGGCACGAAGGTTTTCATAAAACACCAGGTCGGCCGACCGCAGTGCTGGGCGCCAGGGCCATGGCGGTCATTGTTCAGCCTCGGCGCCAGGCGTGATAGCGGCCCAACCAGGCCAGGACGCGCTGAGGAGCGTGAGCGCGTTTCCATTCACCGGCGACGTATTTGTTCGCCTCGGCCATTGTGGGATAGGTGTGGATGGTGCCCAGGATCTTGTTCAGTCCCAGCCCGTGCTTCATGGCCAGCACGAACTCGGCCAGCAGGTCGCCTGCATGTTCGCCCACGATGGTCACGCCCAGGATACGGTCTTTGCCCGGCAAGGTCAGCACCTTGACGAATCCGTGTGCCGAACCGTCGGCAATGGCGCGGTCCAGGTCGTCAATGCCGTATTTCGTGACTTCGTAAGGGATGTTCTTTTCCCTGGCGTCCTGTTCGTTCAGCCCCACCCGGGCGACCTCGGGCTCGATGAAGGTGGCCCAGGGGATGACCGAGTAGTCGACCTTGAATTTCCTGAAGCTGCCAAACAGAGCATTGACAGCGGCGTACCAGGCCTGATGACCCGCCGTGTGGGTGAACTGGAATGGCCCGGCGACGTCACCCGCGGCAAAGATGTTGGGATAGAGCGTTTCGAGGTACTCGTTGACCACCACCGTGCGCTCGGTGGGTATGCCCAGATCTTCCAGTCCGTAGCCCTGTAGCCGTGCCGATCGGCCGACTGCGCACAGCAAAGTGTCGAACCCGATGCGCTTCTCCTGACCCTGGTGTTCCACCACGATGAACTTGTGGTCTCCATCCCGCTCGCAGCGCAGAGCCTTGTGACCGGTCAGTACCGCCACACCGTCGCGTTGCAGCGAATCGCGGGCGAGGTCGGACACCTCCTGGTCCTCCCGGATCATGATCCGGGGCGCCATTTCGATTTGCGTGACCTGTGAGCCCAGGCGTGCAAAACTTTGCGCCAGCTCGCAGCCGATCGGACCACCTCCCAGCACCACCAGACGCGCGGGTGGTGCATCCAGTTTTGCGAACTCGTCCCACAGGGTGTCGCTGGTGACATAGCCCACGTCGTCCAGCCCAGGCAGCGGCGGCACGAAGGGACGAGCACCCGCGGCGATGACGATGCTGCGGGTGGTCAGGCGTTGGATGCCACCGTCGTTGAGGGTGACTTCGACCGTCCAGGGGTCCACGATTTTGGCGCGACCCTGCAGGACCTCGACACCCAGCCCGGTGTAGCGTTCCACGCTGTCGTGCGGAGCGATCTCGCTGATGACCCGGTGCACCCGCGCCATCACCTGCCGGAAACTGAAGGCCGGTGTGGCAGCCTCCAGGCCATAGTGATCGGCGTGGCGCATTTGGTGGGCGAGCTTGGCCGACTTGATCAATGCCTTGCTGGGCACGCAGCCGTAGTTCAGGCAGTCGCCACCCATCTTGTGTGCTTCGACCAGCGTGACCTTGGCCTTGACGGTGGCCGCGATGTAGGAAGTGACCAGGCCCGCAGCGCCGCCACCGATGACCACCAGATTGCGGTCAAAGGTTTTGGGTCGCTGCCACTTGGCGTACACGCGCTGGCGTTGCAGGAAACCGAGAGCGGCTTTGGCGATCATGGGAAAGACGCCGAGCAGGACAAAGGACAGCAGAACACCCGGCGACAAAATGCCCGAGAGACTAGAGAGCTGGGCCAGCTGGGTGCCGGCGTTGACGTAGACCAGGGTGCCCGCGAGCATGCCGAGCTGGCTGACCCAGTAGTAGGTGCCCGTGCGGATGGGCGTCAAGCCCATGAGCAGGTTGACCAGGAAAAACGGGAAGGCCGGGATCAGGCGCAGTGTGAACAGATACAACGCGCCGTCCTTGGCCATGCCGTCGTTGATGGCCTTGAGTCGGTCTCCAAAACGCGCTTGAACACTATCCCGCAGCAAGTAACGGGAGGCCAGAAAAGCCAGTGTTGCGCCCAGGCTGGAGGCGAACGAGACAATCAGCGTGCCGCCGGCCAATCCGAACAGGGCGCCAGCCGCGAGCGTCAGGATCACCGCACCGGGCAGTGACAGAGCTGTGGCCAGCACATACAGACCGAAGAAACCGAGCGCGGTGGCGATGGGAGAGGCTTGGCGGATGGCTTCGAAGTCTCCCATGCGGTCCTGCACTGCGGCGAGTGTCAGGTAGCGGTCCAGCCCAAGCCAGAAATAGGCGACCACCAGTATTACGACCGTGGCGAGGATCAGAGTTCTTTTCATGCGGCGAAGGCTTCGTGGGTTCAAGCTTTGGCAATCGTTGATTGCCCGAATGCTCTTCAGTCGCCGCCGGGCTCTCTTTCGTTACAGTTGGTTTCGGAGGGCGCGAATCGGTGCTGGCTCTTCATGCGCTGAGCACCACGGGTTCCAGCGAGTCGGACGCGCCGCTGACACGACCGATGGCTGCTGTGTGCAGGTAGCCTGCCGCCTGCAGGGAACGGATGCAGTCGGCTGCCCGGTCGGCCGGCACGCTGGCCAACAGGCCGCCCGCCGTCTGCGGATCGAACAACAACGGGTAGCGCGGGTCTTTCACGAAGTCTCCGGCGTTGCGCAGGGCACGGCGCAGCCGCACGTTGGCCGGTTGCAGCGAGCTGACGATGCCCGCTTCAATGCATTCCACCGCGCCATCCAGCAAGGGCAGGGCGCCCAGTTGCAGCTCTGCGTCCACGCCCGAGGGGCGTGTCATCTCCACCAAATGCCCCAGCAGGCCGAATCCGGTCAGATCGGTGCAGGCGGTGGCGCCATGTTCGCGCAGGATCTGCGCGCCGACCTGGTTGGACACCACCATGGATTTAAGCGCCGCATCGATCCAGCGGCCCTTCGCTGCGTGCCGCGCGTGGGCGGCGAACAGCGTGCCGGTCCCGATGGGCTTGGTGAGCAGCAACACGTCACCCGCTTGCATGCCGCCCTTGCGCATGACGCTGTCCATGTTCTCGTCGATCAGTCCGTTGATGGCGAAGCCCAGTGCGAGTTCCCGGCCCTCGCCGGTGTGCCCACCGACCAGGGCGCATCCCGCGGCGTTGAGCACCTCGACCGCGCCGGTCATCATCTGCAGCAGCAGGTCTTCCACCTTGGATTCCAGGCCGGGAGGCACGGTGGCAATGGCTGTGGCGGACTGCGGCTCGGCGCCCATCGCGAAGATGTCACCCAGGGCGTGATTGGCCGCGACCTTGCCGAACAGGTAGGGGTCGTCGATGAAGCTGCGGAAGAAGTCCACCGTGTGCACCATGGCCGTGCCCGGCGGCACGCGCACCACGGCGGCGTCGTCGGGCGAGTGAAGCCCGATCAGTACGTCGTCGCGCTCGATCGGCTGCAGGCTGCCGAGCGCGCGGGTCAGGATGCTGGCGCCCACCTTGGCGCCGCAACCACCGCAGCGCATGGCGATGGCCGAGATGGCCTGCCGGGATTCTTCGGCGCTCAGCGCCAGGCTGCTGGCCGGTGTGGCCGACGGGGCGGCACCGGGCGCCATGTCGGGCAGCTCGGTGAATTGGCGCATGAAGCGGCGATCGATCCAGTCCTTCCAGGTCCAGACCCACGCACCAGCAAACCCGATGGAACCGCGCGAGGCCACGGCGTAGCGATTTCCGGTGGAGATCAGCGCCAGCCATTTGCGCTGCGGGTTGAAAGCCACCGGCGGCTGACCGCGCAGGCTCAAACGCAGGTTCTTCACCAGCGGTGGGCCCATGCGCACGGCAAACACACCGGCCTTCTCCAGCGGGCGGTTGGTGAACGAGGCCACATCCCCTGCCGCGAATACCTTGGGGTCGTCCAGTGTCTGCAACCGGTCGTTGACCTTGACGAAGCCGTTCTCGTCCAATGCCAGACCGGTGCCTTGCAGCCATGTCGGCCCACCAGCTTGCGTGACCCACATCGTTTCGTCGGCATCGAAGGTTCGACCGTCCAGCGTGTGCAGGCAGCCGGGCGCGACCTGATGCACCTCCGCACGCGTGTGCACCGCCACATGGCGCTCCTTGAGCACGCGGGCAAAGCGCGCGCGCACCCCGGGGTTGTGCGTCGGCAGGATGGAGTCCCCCGCCGTGAGCAACACAAAGTGCAGCCAATCGGGATTGCGTCCCAGTTTTTGCAGCTCGCTGCGCAGCCGGTACTGCATCGACAGCACCAGTTCAACCCCGCCCGCACCGCCGCCGACCACCGCGATCGTGAATCGATCGCGCAGCAGGCGCACGCGTTCCAGGAGATTCAGCCAGCGAAGGTTGAACTGGGCGATGGGCTTCACGGGCACTGCGTGTGCTTGCGCGCCTTTCACCTGGCGCACATTGGGTGTGGAGCCGGTGTTGATGGACAGCAGGTCGTACGGCACCGAGGGCCGATCCTTTAGGAGCACACGCTGGTTGGTCCGGTCCAGGCCTGTCACCTCACCATGGATGAAGCGCGCGCCGGCAAACGAGGCCAGACGGCCCAGGTCGATGTGCACCTCGTCAAAGCTGTAGTGGCCCGAGATGTAGCCAGGCAGCATGCCGGAGTAAGGCGTGTCGATGTCGGTGCAGATGAGGGTGATCCGCAGGCCAGGCTCGGGTTGCATGGCGAGCATGCGCAGCGCAACAACGTGGCTGTGACCCCCTCCGACGAGAACAAGGTCGCGCAGGATCGGTTGTTCGGAAACTTGCATGGAGGAAAGTTGAGGTGGTTGCAGCCCATCACAGGATTGCCTGGCTGCAGGTCATCGTGCCATTTGTTCGAATCCCGGATGCCAAACAGTGTCGACCGGTTGTCGTTCGTTGATCCAGGTGAGTCGGTGAACGTCGAAGCCCTCTTCGGGCGTTATGGGCCGTCATTTGAGCGGGATCGCGTCAGCCCGGTGCCACTTGCCGGACCAGGCGGCTGCGGTCAGGCGAGCGCCGCCCGTTGGTGCACCGACGCCGCCGCCTGCGCTCAGGCGGTCAAACGAGCGTTTTGCGGGAACATCACTGCCCTTGCCTCTTCGTCCATCTCGGCCTTGAAGGCGTGCTTGGCCTTGAGCGCTTCGGCACGTTGAGCTGCCGGACGGGTGTTGATCTCATCGAGCAGGCGCTTGACGTTGGGCAACTGCTCCCAGGCGGCGGCCCCGAGCACAAACGGCACGGCTCGCGCCCAGCCCCAGACAGCCATGTCGACCAGGGTGTAGGTCTCGCCGAGCATGTAGCGATGCTGGGCCAGTTGCTGGTCGATGATCTTCCAGTGCCGCCAGGCTTCGAAGTCATAGCGATTGACCGCATAGGCCTTGGGCTCCGGGGCAAAGTGCTTGAAGTGAACCGCCTGCCCGGAATACGGGCCGATCCCGGTGGCGATGAACATCAGCCAAGACAGCATCTGCGCACGGGCCTCAGGCGTGTCCGGCGGCAGGAACTGACCAGTCTTCTCTGCCAGATAAAGCAGGATGGCATTGCTGTCGAACACCACCGCGTCGCCGTCGACCAGGGCGGGCGTTTTCGCGTTGGGATTGATCGCCGTGAACGCGGCCTCGTGCTGCTCGCCCTTGCGCGTATCCACCGGCACCAGTTCGTAAGGCAGTCCGGTTTCTTCGAGCAACAGCGCGACCTTGGCCGGGTTGGGAGAGGGGTGGGAGTAGAACTTGATCATGAAGGTCTCCGTGGTGACGAGGGGGGGCAGCGCGGTGTCGGGCCGCTGGATGGCTCAGCCGGCTGCTGGTGACAGCTTGTCTTGGGTACGTGTGTCGAAGTCCTGGGCGTCATGCCGCTCGTGCAGCTGCTCTTCTACTGGACCCCAGTTGCGGTTGACCATGCGCCCGCGGCGAACCGCCGGTCGCGAAGCGATGTCCTGGGCCCAGCGTTGGACGTTTGCATAGGTCTGAACCTGCAGGAATTCAGCCGCGTTGTAGAGATGACCCAGCACAAGAGCACCGTACCAGGGCCAGACCGCGATGTCAGCGATGCTGTAGTCGTCACCGCCCAAATAGCGACATTGCGCCAGGCGGCGGTCAAGGACGTCGAGCTGGCGCTTGGTTTCCATGGTGAAGCGGTCGATCGGGTACTCAAACTTGGCCGGCGCATAGGCGTAGAAATGGCCAAAGCCGCCGCCGAGGTAAGGGGCACTGCCCATCTGCCAGAAAAGCCACGACAGCGCTTCGGTGCGTGCGGCCGGATCTTTGGGCAGCAGCGCATTGAATTTGGTCGCCAGGTACAGCAGGATATTCCCCGACTCGAACACACGCTGCGGCACATCCGCGCTGCGGTCGAGCAGCGCCGGGATTTTCGAGTTGGGGTTGACGGCCACAAAGCCCGAGCCGAATTGGTCGCCTTCGGAGATGCGGATCAGCCAGGCGTCGTATTCAGCGCCGCGGTGGCCCATGGCCAACAACTCTTCGAGCATCACGGTCACCTTCACGCCGTTGGGCGTGGCCAGCGAGTACAGCTGCAGCGGGTGTTGGCCGACTGGAAGTTCCTGATCGTGGGTGGCGCCGGCAGTCGGACGGTTGATGCTGGCGAACTGGCCGCCGTTGGGCGCGTTCCAGGTCCAGACAGCGGGTGGTACGTAGTCAGTTGGGGTGGTCATGAACGGGGTTGCTCAGGTGTCTGGGAAGAAGGACACGAAGCGGTGTACAGGTGGACAGTTCATGTTACGGGAAAGCGGTATCAAGCCGTGCGCTGCACCAGAATTGCCCGGAGCACCGTCTACCTGTAGGCGTATAGAAGCGCCTGACGTCTCCCCCGAACTCCGGACTTCTCAAAACTAAAGTTAAGGTTGCTTCCAAATAGCCTCGACCGATGTCCGACAGGCTAGCGGGTCAACATCATCCAGCGGAATTAGCGGCCAGATAGCGGGGGAGAGGGGAGCTGCGAAAAAGATGGATGTGAATTTTCTACCCTTTGGCGGTCACCTGCTGCGCGCGGAACGGGTTGATTGCAGTCAGGTCAGCCCGGCCTGGTTCGCCACCCAATGCCGCGTCTGCGCCAGCGCTCGGTCGAGCGGCCCGGAGCTGCGCTGCACGCGGGACAGCAAGGTGGCGCCCAGCCACTGCTGGTAGAGCTGTTCCGCCACCTCGGCCGGGTCGGGGCAGCGGGTCAGCTCGCCGTCTGAGATGCCTTGCCTCAGGCAGCCTTCCAGCCGGGCCAGCACTTGGGTCGTGCCGTGTTCCAGCGTCGCGCGCATCGACTCCGACAAGTCGCAGACCTCGGCGCTCAGCTTGACCACCAGGCAGCGCTCGGTCAGGTCATCACCCGATTGCAGCGCATGCCACCGGCCGAAGAAAGCGAGCAGCCGCGCCGCAGCGTTTTGCCCTGGCGCCGCCAGCAGGGCATCCGTCTGCTCCAAGTACCCCTCGAAGTGCCGCTCGAGCAAGGCCTCGCCGAATTGGTCCTTGGAGCGGAACCAGTGATAGAACGAGCCTTTGGGCACCCCCGCCGCAGCCAAGATCTCGCTCAGGCCCACCGCGGCGAAACCCTTGCTGACGATGATCGCCCGCGCGGTGTCCAGTATCTGCTGGCGCGTATCGACGACCGGATTTGCGTTCATGGCCGCAGGAGTATGCGAGCGGTGCGTCAGGCGACGGCCGTTTCGAGTGCTGGGTAGTCGTCGTAGCCTTCGGGGCCGCCAGCGTAGAACGATTCGGGTCGCGGCGTGTTGTACGGGCCGTCACGACGCAGCCGCTCGGGCAGGTCCGGGTTGGCGATGAAAAGCTTGCCGAAGGCAATGAAGTCGGCCTGCTCCTGAGCGATCGCCACCGTTGCCCGGGCGCGGTCGTAGTCGCCATTGGCCATGTAGGCGCCGTTGAAGATCTGCCGCAGCTTCTGGAAGTCGAAGCCGCTGCTGACATCTTCCACCACGTGAAGGTAGGCCAATCCATAGGCGTTGAGCTGTTCGGTGACGGCTTCGAACGTCGCTTGCGGCGTTGAGTCGGCGATGTCATTGAACGCGTTCACCGGCGACAGACGGACGCCGACGCGACCCGCTTCCCACACTGTCAGCACCGCCTCCGTGACCTCGCGCAGCAGGCGGGCTCGGTTGGCCACCGAGCCGCCGTAGCCGTCCGTGCGATGGTTCGTGCCGTCACGCAGGAACTGGTCGATCAGGTAGCCGTTGGCGGCATGGATCTCGACCCCGTCGAAACCAGCCTCTTTGGCCTGGACGGCGGCACGGCGGAAGTCTTCAATCAGCGCCGGGATCTCTTCGGTCTCGAGGGCGCGCGGCGTCTCGAAGGGCTTCATGCCCTGTTCGGTGTAGATCTCGCCGGCCGGACGGATCGCCGAGGGCGCCACTGGCAGGCCGCCGTCGGCCTGTGTCAGCGGGTGGGAGACGCGCCCGACGTGCCACAGCTGCAGGAAGATCTTGCCTCCGTGGGCATGCACGGCCTGCGTCACGCCCTGCCAGCCAGCCACTTGTTCAGGGCTGTGGATGCCCGGTGTCTTGGGATACCCCTGGCCTTGCGGAGTGATCTGCGTGGCCTCGGAAATGATCAGACCGGCACTGGCGCGCTGCGCGTAGTAGCGCGCATTCAAGGCGTGGGGAACATTACCGGCAGCAGCGCGGCTGCGCGTCAGCGGCGCCATCACTATGCGGTTGCTCAACGAGACGCTACCGAGGACGGAGGGAGAGAACAGGGCGCTGGGGGCCGGGGTCGAAGTGGTTTGGTTCATGAGCAGAGGCAGTTAGAGGAAAAACCAAAATTATATTAGACCAGTCGTCTAGCGGGCGGTCGCTTGGCCGGGCTCAATGCACGAAACCCGGGCAGGCGGCTTTCAAGAAGTCGCTGGACTAGACTCATCGGCTGTTTATGGCGCGTCAAATACCTACCGATTTCAACCACCCCCCGTTCAAGCTGGCAGACGTCGGCGCGGTCTTGGGCGTCATTCTGATTTGGGGCCTCAATTTCGTGACCATGAAATACGCTCTGCGGGACTTCGCGCCCTTTCAGCTTGGCGCAGCGCGCTATGTGTTTGCCTTTCTGCCGTTGGTATTTTTCATTCCCCGGCCACGTCTGCCTGCGGGCTGGATCGTGGCAGGAGGGCTGGCGCAACTGGGCCAGTTCGCTTTTCTTTTTCTGGCGCTGCGCGATGGGATGACGGCCGCCATGGCGTCGGTCATCCTGCAGACGCAGCTGTTTTTCACCACCTTGCTGGGCGTTGCCTTGCTGGGCGAAAGTCTTGCCAAGAAGGGGGTTTATGCGTTGTTGCTGGCAGCCGTTGGCCTGGTTTGTTTTGCTGTCAGTGCGGTGCAGGGAGGCGGCGCCATCACGCTGACCGGGCTTCTCCTCAATCTGGCGGCAGCTGGCATGTGGGCGTTCGCCAACATCGTGGCCCGCCGGGCGCAACGTGCACACCCTGACTTTGACGCTCTGCAGTATGTGGTCTGGATTTCGCTCGTTCCCATCGTTCCGTTCATCGCCCTTGCGTGGGCGCTGGACCCAGCTGAGGTGCGTTGGAACTGGCTCGGTGCGAGAGATTCCTCGTGGGCCAGCGTGGTGTTCTTGGGCCTGGTCGCCACAGTTGCGGCCTACGCCATGTGGACGCAACTGCTCAAACGGCATGCGGCCAGCAGGGTAGCGCCCTTCAGCCTGGGAGTGCCTGTTGTGGGCCTTGTAGCCGCCATCGTGTTGCTGGGCGAGACGGTCACTGCGCTGCAGTGGCTGGGCAGCGGCCTGGTGGTGGCCGCGTTGGTGATGTTCATGGGCTGGCGGAGGTGACCCTTATCTGAAGTCTCTCAGGGATTCGAAATGGTTGCATGAACCGCAAACTGCCGGTTTAAGTGTAAGTATGGAAACGAGGTACTTCAGACGCCTTCCACCCGAGAGACTGTCGCTCACAAAATCCATCCTTCACACCTAGTTGACTGCGGGTGACAGTTGCAGGGGAACGCGCTCGCTGATGGGCCGCTTGCTCGTCTTGCGCCATCGAACTGCCAAGTGGCTTGCCGGTTGGGATGGCAGCGCGCTTACCGCAATTCGTCGAATCTCACGCAACACCTGCAAGAAAGATGCGGTCGGTGCAGAAGCCACAGGTTGACGTGCACTCTCACTAAGCCGTGATGTCGGTCGTCACTGGCCAGATTAGCGCCCCCGCAGCGAGCGGTAGCACGGTCGAACTGAAGCTGTGCTGCAGGACCCGTGTGTAGCGACCAGCGCGCGGAGTGCACACGCGGTAGGCATCTTGCATCGATTCCAAAGTAATCCCGCCTGTTTGCGGTGTCTGCAGCCGCCAGGAATCCCCCAGGAGAATGCATCCTCAAATTGATACAGAAGCCTTGTTTCATGTTGGACACCACCACCTGCTGTTGAACTGTCCATTCACCGTAAGCGCCTGCCCCTAGCGGCACAACTCAAGGAAGGCCAGCGATCGGCCCAGATTGATCGCTTTGGGCCGGGTAAAGTGACTTGGCCTGCTTGAAGCTTCGTTCAATCACCATAGCCCTTTAAGATGTGAGAATGTGTAAATTAAAGCGTGACAAGTGAGCTTCCAAGCGTCGCCAAAAAAAGGGGGGCACATGCGCATCCGTCAAGTCGAGATCAAGAACTTCCGTCTTCTGGCAGATGTTGAACTTGTCCTAGAAGATCAAACGACTGTCATCGTCGGGCGAAACAACAGTGGAAAAACCTCTCTTTCTGAGGTGATGCGAAGGCTCCTGTCAGAGGGCAGCGCAGGGTTCCACTTGGAGGACTTTTCCAGTGCCTGCTACGACCACTTTTGCGAAGCGCTGCAAGCGTTGAATCAGGGTGCCGAAGAAGATGCCGTGCGCGCGCTCATCCCGACTATTGAGCTGCGGCTGACGTGCGCCTACGACCCTGCCCAACCTCAGCTAGGCCCTCTGGGCCCTTTCGTGATCGACCTTGATCCAGCATGCACCGATGCATTGGTGGTGGTTCGCTATGAACTCAAGGACGGCCAACTGGCGAGCTTTCTCGAAGGCCAGCCTAAAGAGGCGCTGACCCCGGAAACGCGTATTGCATTCTTCCGTGCGTTGCGTGAGCGGATTCCTGCCGAATTCAACGTGAAGATTTGGGCGGAAGATCCCAATGATCCCGACAATCGCCGCCAGTTGCCACCAAGCGCACTGCGAGGCTTGGTCAAGACTGGGTTCATCAATGCGCAGCGGGGCCTCGATGATGTGACCTCGCGAGAATCCGACGTGCTGGCCAAGACCGTGGAGGGCCTTTTCGCGACAGCTTCATCGGCGTCGGCCGATGCGGCGGACAAGCTAATTGCCGATGCGCTGAAAACCGCGGTCCAGGACATCCAGGTCCAGATCGACGAGAACTTCGGCGGCCAACTCAAAAGCCTGATTCCTGCGCTTCAGACCTTCGGCTACCCGGGATTGGGAGGCCAGGAGCTCCATACCGAAACCCTGCTTGATGTTCGAAAGCTGCTTTCCAACTTCACGAAGGTCCGCTACGCGGGCTACAGCGGTATCACGTTGCCCGAGTCATACAACGGCCTCGGCGCACGCAACCTGATCTTTATCCTGCTTCAACTGGCCGGTTTCTACAAAGCGTTTCGCGCAGAGACGACCGAACCCGGCGTGCATCTGATTTTCATCGAGGAGCCCGAAGCGCACCTGCACCCACAAATGCAGGAGGTCTTCATTCGCCAGCTTGCCAAGATTGCGCAGCAACTGGTTGACGGTGCGCAGGACAAGAGGCCCTGGCCGGTTCAGTTCGTCGTATCCACGCATTCATCGCACATCGCCAATGCGGCTGGATTCGAAAGCATTCGGTACTTCCTGGGCGCTCCGGCGCCTGGAGCCCAGGAGGGAGTTCGGACAACAAGGGTCAAGGACTTGCGAAAGGGGCTTGAGGATATCCAACCAGAGGACAAGAAATTTCTTCATCAGTACATGACGCTGACGCGTTGTGACTTGTTCTTCGCTGACAAGGCGGTTTTGGTCGAGGGACTGAGCGAGCGTTTGTTGCTTCCTGTCATCGTCGCGAAGCTTGAAGCTGCTGAGCCCAATAGTCCGAGGCTGTCGAGCCAGTACGTGACGGTGATGGAGGTTGGTGGTGCATACGCGCATCTGTTCTTCGATCTGCTGAAGTTTCTCGAACTTCGCAGTCTGATCATCACAGACCTTGATGCCGTTGAAAAACCCGGCGGCAAGGCGTGTGCGGTTCATCTGGGCACATACTCCAGCAACGCCTGTTTGAAGGCGTGGTACTCCGAGGATGATCCTTTTACGTTGGCGGGCTTGCTTGCCAAAAAAGACGCCGGAAAGGTGCTCAACGGAAATCGCATCGCCTATCAACGCGCTGAGAAAGAGGGCGATCCCTGCGGGCGGACCTTCGAAGATGCGTTCATCCTCGCGAACCCGAAGCTGTTCGCCCTGACCGAGAAGACTCCTCATGGGCTTGAACTGGAGGCGCGGAGTAAGGCGGAAGAGTGGAAAAAATCGGAGTTCGCATTGAAGCATGCGATCGCTGAGACGGAGTGGCTCGCACCTGCGTACATTGTGGAAGGCGTCCGCTGGTTGGCTCGCGGTGATGTTGTCGCCCCTGACCCGGCACTGGCGTTGGCTGTTGAGGCAGCCGTAGCGCCCGTGGAAGAAGGTGGCGGCCATGCCTGAGATTGAGTCACCTGCGGAAACCGCCAGCCGGCGCGCGCTGGAAGCCATGTATGCCTGTCTTGAAGCGGGACAGAGCTTCCGCCTGGAGGCTGGTGCCGGTGCGGGCAAGACATACTCTCTAGTCAAGGCGTTGCGGTTCCTGATTGAGCGCAACAAAGATACCTTTCCAAAACGCAGTCAGCAGATTGCATGCATCACCTTCACGAACGTCGCCAAGGACGAGATTGCGGCACGGACCGACCGTAGCCCCATGGTTTTTTGCGAGACCAACCACGCGTTCTGTTGGTCCCTGATCAGTGGCTTTCAGAAGCCGCTCAGGGCGCTCATTGAAGCGATGCCTGACTGGAAGGAAAAATTCGAAGAGGTTGGCGGCAGCGTGGGCACGCGAGCCATCGAGTACAGCCTCGGGCACCGTTCTATTCGCGACCATCGCGTGTCTATCCACCATGACGATGTCCTGCCGCTGACGATTTCACTCATGGCGCACGAGAAGTTCCGTCGCATGACCGCGGCGCGCTTCCCGATCATTCTGGTCGACGAGTACCAGGACACAGATAGCGATTGGGTCGAGGCGATCAAGGCTCATTTTCTCGGACAACCCGGCTCACCGCTGTTTGGTTTCTTTGGCGATCATTGGCAGAAGATCTACGGCGGCGGGTGCGGCAAGCTGGAGCATGCAAACGTGATGGAGATTGGCAAAGAGGCCAACTTCCGTTCGGTCAAGGTTGTCGTCGACGCTCTCAATCGAATGCGGCCGCAACTGCAGCAGTTTGTTGAAGATCCGAATGCCGAAGGACAGGTCCGTGTTTTTCATACGAACTCTTGGCAGGGCCAACGGCAAAAGGGCGCCCACTGGGGCGGAGATCTGCCTTCACCCGACGCCCAGGCCACCCTTGAGCGCGTGAAGGTCGAGCTGGAACAGACCGGGTGGGATCTGTCACCCAGCCACACCAAGATTCTGATGCTGACTCATCGGCTGCTGGCGAGTCAGCAAGGCTATTCGAATCTCGCCGCGACGTTCCGATTCAACGATGCGTTTACCAAGAAGGAGCACGAACACATTGCCTTCTTTGTAGATCAATTGGAGCCGGCATGCGATGCTTTCATTGCCCGCAGGTACGGGGCGATGTTCGAGGCGCTTGGCGGCACCACACCACAGATGCGCAGCCATTCGGACAAGACGGTATGGCACGATGCCATGACGCAACTGGTGGCCCTTCGCCAAGTCGGGACCGTAGGGCAGGTTGTTGAGCACCTGCGTGCCCAGCGAAAGCCGAGACTTCCTGATGCGGTCGAAAAGCGCGAGCGGGAGCTGCGCGACTTCGACAAGTCTGCTGGCATCGAGATGCCGAGGGGTCTGGAAGAACTGGAGAAGCTGCGAGGAGTCGCCTATTCCGAGGTGAAGGCACTTCGCCGCTACCTCGATGGTCATTCGCCGTTTGAAACCAAGCATGGTGTCAAGGGAGCCGAGTTCGAGAACGTCCTGGTGGTGGTCGGGCGCGGCTGGAACCAATACAACTTCGGCGAAATGCTGGAGCTTGCCGGCGCCCAGGCTATTCCTGCCGCGAAGGAGGAAGCATTCGAGCGCAACCGCAACCTGTTTTACGTCGCCTGTTCCAGGCCTCAGAAGCGGCTTGCCATCCTGTTCACCCAACTGCTGTCACCCGCAGCCGTGGCAACCCTTCAGAAATGGTTTGGGGTGGATGCCGTTACTCTGGCACCGTAGCTGGTTATCAAGGAAACGCGAGAAAAACTGCTGTCCGTTGACGCCTATCCGCCCAGCCTAGAGGCTGGGCTGTTCGACAACTCACCGCGACGCTGGTATCCCAACACCACGGCAACGGACTGATGACCTGTCATGGCCATCGTGTCAGCAAGCGAAACGTTTTGCGTTGCGGCTTCCGTCACGAAGCCGGAGCGCAGCGAGTGCGCAGAAAACTCTCCCTCAATCCCCGCCAACAAACACCGGGCTTGCACGATGTCGCGCACGGAAGCTGCCGACAGCGGGCGACCCAAGTGGCCGCCCTTGAGCACGCGCCGGAAGAGGGCGCCCTCTCGGATTCCGCTCGCCGACAACCAGTCTTCAATTGCGGCACCAGCAGCACCGAGCACGGGCTTGTGGTTCTCGGGCCGGTCGACACCGCTCTGGTTCGTTTTTGAAAACGCCAGCTCGTAAGAAAACTCCCCCGGGGCCAGGCGCTTCAAAAACTTCATGTCGGCCGCAGCCACCTCGGAGCGCCGGCGACCGCCGCTGGCCCAGGCAAAGAGGAGGAGGGCACGATCACGTTTGTCCTTCAACGAATCGTCGCAAGTGGCCAGCACTAATTGCAGCGGATCCTTGGTCAGCGCGTCTTTCTTCTTCGGCAACTCACCTCGCTTGGCGTAGGCCTTGCGCGTGCGGGAGAGCAGCTCACGCACCTTGGGGTCTTGACAGGGATTTTTCACGTCACGCATCTGGTGCGCCTTGGAGAGCACTGCCAGGCGGTGCACCAGCGTGTTGTGCGCCATCGGTCCCGGTTTGCCTTTGTAGCCGGCCTCCACCAGCGCGGCGTCGATTTCGACCGGGAGCTCGTGCACCAAGCCCTTGGCCGTGGTGCGCTGCGCGTGGTCGACGATGAACTGCAGCACGCAGGCCGCTGGCAACGGCAGGCTGATCTGAGCTCCGTAACGGATGCCGTACCAGGCCGCCCAATATCGAAGTGCACTGCGGTAGCTCAGCTGCGTGTTTAGCGATTCACCCTCGCGCAGCAGATCGGCCACGGCTTGCGCGGTCACATCGCTGAGCTCATGCGGCTGCAGGGCAGGGGTTTTCTGGAGGATGGGCAGGCGCATGTTCAGGGCAGGGTGACGAATGGGGATTTAGTGCACATACTATGTATGATTTGATACGAATCAGGTCGATAAGTCTCGATAACACTCTCTTATCGTGGGTAATTTACAGCACGGAGCAGGGCGATGCAAACTAAAAGTACGAGAGCCTCCCGGGGCGTGCAAGTTGATGAGGTTTGGGCGGCGGCCGACGCCGTGCTCGCCCAAGGCGAGCGGCCCACGATCGAGCGCGTGCGCACGCACCTCGGTCGCGGATCGCCGAACACCGTGGCGCCGATGCTCGATGCCTGGTACGCCTCGTTGGGCAAGCGCCTGGACGCAGGAAATAGCGGAGATGGCGCCGGCGAGAAGGGCACTTTGCCGGCACCGGTACTTCGGGCGGCAAGGGCGCTGTGGGGGCGCGCACAGCAACATGCCCAAGAAAAGGCCGCCGAATCGGTACGCATAGACCGATCCATGTTGGAACAACAAGTTGAGGGACTGGCTGCCACACGCAATGAACTTGATCAAGAGCAGCAGAAGCTCGACGAGCGTTCCGAGGCGTTGGGCGCAGCCCTTCTGGCGAAAGACCAACAGATCGCAGACCTGGTGCGCCAACTCACCGCTCTACAAAAAAGCATGGTCAGCCGCGAAGCTGAAGTCGAACAGTTGCGAGTTCAAATTGCCACTACAACCAGCGCGCTGCATGCTGAACGGGGTCGCCTAGATGCACTAACCGAAGAACACAGGTTGGAGCGAGGGCGCCTGGAGCAGCGCGCCCACGACCAAGAAAAACGCCTGCTGGAAGAAATTGATCGCTCAAGGCAGGAAGCCAAGCGGCTGAAGCTCATGCAGGCAGGCGAGAGCCGACAGGCCAACCAGGAGTTGGCAGGCGCGCAAGAGCAGGTTCAATCGCTGCGCGTGGATGTGGCAGCTTTGCGCTCCGAGAATGCTGGCCTTGCCCGGGAAGTTCTCTTGGCCCGTGAAGACCTCCGCACGGCGCAATCTCAACAGGAGCAGTTCCGAAAAGACACCACGGCGTTGCTGGCGGAGCTCAAATCGCGTGTAACCAAGAACGTAGCAAGCGCTGAACCTGCGGCCGCGAGACGATCCAAGCTGAAGGCCGCCCCAAGTCGCTAGCCGAACAAATGCAGGTGCCGGTGCGCCAGGGATCAAAATGTGCATTTTTGGCCCGCCTTGCCCTTGGCTGCGCCGTCAATCCCCATCCCGGTGTTCCATGCTGCTGTTCCTCGATACGGAGTTCACTGACTTCATCGACATCGACCTGATTTCGATTGGGCTGGTGTCAGAAGATGGACTCCATGTGTTTTATGCTGAGCGCAACGACTACAGGATCGAATCCGCAAGCGATTTCGTCAGGGCCGCAGTCTTGCCGCAGCTTGGAAGCCTACCGAACGTAATCTGCTCGCGAGAAGGTCTGACGCTTCGACTTTACGATTGGTTTCGAACTCTCCCAGAACACGTGAAGATCGCATGTGACTCGGCTCATGACCGCGACTTGCTCTGGGATGCGTTCGAGGATGGACTGCCTTCAAATCTGGATCCACGACTGGTTGAACTGGCATGGCGCAGTGAGGACGCCCGATTCAACGCGGCGCTCGAGAGGTACTACCTGGATTCTGGGTTCTTGCGGCATCACGCTTTTCATGACGCATCGGCGCTTCGGGCAGGATGGTTAGCCGTGAAACGCTAGTCTTGCCAAAACAGGCTGCCGGGGCATTTTTGGACCGGTTGACGACGATGGTCCAACAATGGATCAAGGCCAGTAAAAGCCGCCGCACATAGATCTTCCAAATCTTCGGGACGCATTCTCTCTCTCTCTGCAATCTACCAGCAGCATTCCTGCAACCGGCGAATGGCAAGCACGAGATCCTCATGCAGTTATGCCGCGTTCGGCCTCATCGACAAAGTGCTCTGCACCAACGTTCATTTGCGCTTCGTGGCGATCACGGAGCAATTTGAAGACAAAGTCGAAAACGAGTGGGTTGCGCTTTCGGCCGTCAAATATCTCACCTTGCAGCGAACGAGCGTCATTCTCAAGGTTGGGTCCGGCAGGATTCATGATGGCGTGACGCCATACCCGTTCGGGATGCTCGCGCAGTCGATCAAGCCGGTCAGCTGCATCACGATTTTCGACCCATTGCTGATGCGCCAACTTCAAAGTAGGCAACATTGGTAGCAGAACGATGAGCAGAAAGTCGGAGACCTTCAACCCAGAGGCGACCCCCGCCCAGAACACAAGAATGGCAACACCCAACAGCAGTCCCGCCATCACCCCGGCATAGCGACGGCGTTGTTGGGCATCCCACCAGCAATTTGTCCGCTGGCAAACGATACGTGCCAGAGAGAGGGGGATTCTCTGTACGGCTCGCGGATACCAATCTGTAAGCGGAGGCATCTTGGACGCCCATGTCTGGTAGCGCTGGGCTTGCTCGTGAACGAACTCCACCGACTCAGGGTTGCCGACTTTTGTCGCATCCCACTGCAACTCCAGCACGTCGCAGTCAAAGCGCTCCTGAACACGTGCACCGGACTCGCGCATGCGGCGCTGTGCAGGGCCCAGGTACAACGTGTCGAGAAGAAGTATGGTGAAACCCCAAGCCGCCACGTACTCCTTCGCGTTTGGCTCAATGATGCCGAAAACAGCGACCAACGCAGCAATTGGCCCACCTAGGATCAGTTGCCACCCCAGCAGACACTTGGCGCGCGCGTAGATCTGCCGTTGCGCAGCCAACAACTGAAGCGCTCGATTTTCGTTTTGCAGCTTGATTATTTCGTTCATCTCAGGATTCATCGTTGATTCGCTACACAAAGCAAAGCTGTGGCGTTCAATAATTCCCGTTAAAGACCAAGTCCCACTGCCTATTCGCCTCGGAGAAATCACGTCGCTTTTCTGCAAGAGAAGCGGAGCGCGCATGCACAAGTGCGAAAGAGGCAGCACGATAAAGAGTGTCTCGCTGCGCATATGTGTCGTTTGGGCTTATCTCTCCAGCAATCACACACGGGTCCAGCAATGCTCGACATTCCGTGGCGACTAGGTACTCGAAGAAATCCTCCAAACACCCGCCATAGGTCTTTCCGACCGGCGCGCCCAGACCTCCGGTGCACAACAGCATGTCGATGTAGAAGCTGCGAATGGGAAGAGGCTGAGTCCTTGCATGCTTCCACCACTTCAATAGCTGAGACACTTTTCGGAGACGGTTACCGCTACGTTCCTGATGGATTTCGAAATGTCGATCATGGGTCTCCGGACTCGTGCGAAGCCACCCACCTTGACCATCAGGAATTTGGAAGACTGGCCGTGCACCCGTGAAGCCTAGAAACATCGCAGGCACTACATCAAGGCTCTGCCCCGAGCTGCCAAATACAAGAGAAGCTGCGAGCACATCGCGCCTCACATATGTAGACGGATACCGGTCGCCAAGATCAGTGACAAGTTTGTTCAAGATCGTGTCAGATGACACCAGACGCCCCCCCCAAATGAACTCCTCCCTTCGGAAAACAACCATGAAGTCCAGATCACTGAATCTGTGAATGGCAGTTTGACGCGCATGGCTGCCAATTTTTTTAGCACTGTGCAGTGCGAACGTCTTTCCAAGACGCGTTCGAACCGACATGGCATGTGAGCGCGCCGCAGCAAGTGCGCCATCATGTGGTTGGATACGACCGGCTAAGGCGACTAGGTTCATCTGAGGAGGAAGTTGAGTACGCATGGCCGCTCCCGTTCAGTCAAGCAGTGATCAGCGTTTGCGGCTTGATTGCGAGACGACGGATCCGGCCAAGGTCTGTGTGACCTTCGATGAACGCGAGTTGTCCAAGGCGCGAGAGGCAGCGCTCTCGATGCCAGCACCCGTTTGCGCAGGAGCACCCGCTTGGCGCAATGCGGAGCCGGCAAGTGACTTTTGAGTTGCCGAGGAAGTGGATGAACCCAGAGCTTTGCCCGCGACCGAAGCCACACGCGATGATGTTTGCTTGCTGTTGACTGCCATGATGGAATCCCGCGCCTCGATTCAAAATGCTTGCCAAACCTGAGGCTCAGTTTGGCAAGCAGGATGTCACGGCTTCACGCACCCGTGAGAGAAGATCGCATTCGAAATTTTCCGGGCCTCCAACGGCACGGGATCTGGACGGGGTGGGCACCACCAGCCAGCCACTCGCTGCTCTCGAGCCACTCCTCGTAGTACCAAAGCCATTCAGCGGTCCAGGCGATATAGCTGTTACTGAGCTTGTGGTGAGGATGCCATTCGCAGTTTTTCGGCCACCAAAGGCACAGAAGACTTCCTCGCCCGTCGTGGTCGTACAAATGAGGAGGGCGCCGCCCCCCTGCAACTTCGACCAGGTCAGGCCGCAGCACAAACATTCGGGGCGGCTTTTTACCCGGATACACCTGCAGCTCACAGTCGTAGAGGCGGCCAAAGAGTCCGGGCGACAGGCTGAAGTTGAAACGGAGCAGCCGGCCTGCGTGCATTGAAACTGTGCTTCCTGGCAGCTTGAGCTGGCGCAACTCCAGCGAACGCTGCGCCAATGTCGGCAACGGCGTTTCATGCTTCGGGCTCACTGTGGTGATCCGAAATTGGTGTTGGCATTGGCCGACATACTTGCCAGACCGCCGGTGGCCGTGCCCACCAGAACACGACGCCCAGCTTGCTGCGTCGCGGCGGTCGGGGCGGACGCATCGCGCACTGCCTGAGCTGCGCAAGAACCGAATGCGCTTTCGACCAAGCGTTTAATGTTGTCCTCTCCCACTCGCGCCTCAAGGCTGTCCAACAGTTCACCAATTTCCTGCCGGAAGCGAGCGTGCCAGGCCAGAAACGCCTGCTGCTTCTGTGGGCTGTCCATTGACGAAGCCAGGTCGTCACCAGGCGCCCAGGGATTGGGAAGCAACCAGCGCTCTAGTCCGTTACCCAGGATTTCGCGGCGAAAACCCCTGCCCATGGCATCAATGATGTCCAGTAAGAGATCGAGTTCCGTGTCGTGCGGTACCGGTGCCAACTGCGCGTAGCCTTGCGCCATCAGCGTCGTGATAAACAGGGACGATGGAGACAGATCTTCTTGTCCTGCCGGGGAGGCGCCGAAGCTAATGTTGCGATGCACCTTCATCAACTGCACGAAACTGCACAGCAGCCGCAGTGAGACCTCCTGCACGTCCGGCAAAGGCACAACTTCTGAGCGCAGCGCTGCGTCAGCGGTATGCGCTTCCCGGATGATGTTCGTGAGTACGGCTTTTACGCTGGCCGCCTCGTTGAAGCCGCGCACTACTCCCCGCGGATTCGTGGGCACGAACGTCATCAATTGCCGGTCAGGAATCCTGGAGTGCGTCTCACCGCCGACGGGAATCGAGACAATAGGGTCTTCGATCACTGGTGCCACATCCACCCGCACTCCGTCGCTGTAGACGAGGGTGACACACCGATCCCAGCGCTCTATCTTCAGGCCATGTGCCTTGGCGTAGCGGCTGAGCACCGTGTGAAGATCGT
>NZ_JBLYYB010000001.1:0-3367 GCF_048549895.1 Hydrogenophaga sp. | reverse complement strand
TGCCGACGACGCCGGCGTTAAACCCCTATCCCCGATCAGTTCAGGTGGGGGAGTTTGAGGTGGCCATAGACGGGGGAATTTGGGTGGCCATCAGGGTCCCTCCGGCGCTCCAAACCATTTGGAAATCCTCGCTGCATCATCTGCATCCAGCGTGTGGAAGCGAGACCGCCCCAATCCGCTTTTGACGAATGGCAAGCCGCGCAACCCATTTTCGGACGCCATCCTCAGAACATAGCCTTGGCCTGATTCACCAGGTCTTACGGTAAGCAGGACCGAAGTACCAGCCAACTCTCCCTAAGACCCTTCACGTAAGACCTAAAAAATCCACCCCGGCCTAGAGCCGGGGTTTTCATTTGGGCTTCGCCTCCAACTATGCAAACTCGCCGAAGCGGCTGGGCGCTCCGACCATGCCAATGTCTGGAGTGCTCATGCCTTTGCAGATAAGAGCGCGAGAAATCCGAACGCGCTGCCCAGAAACGCCCATTGCTGCAGCTGAGGGCTCTCCACGGGTACGCCGTGCGCGTAACGGACGAAGTGCTCGCAGTTGAATTTTGTCCATGAATAACCCTGTACCTGCTTCAGCCGCGCACGCTGCATCACGGTTCCGGGCGGCAGGCCACCGAGATATCCGTCTACCGTTACAGGGCGAGCGGCCGCGAATGTCGATATGCATTGCTCGACGAGCCCACAGCTTTGCGCCGAAAACGACAAGACACCACGCTCCCCGCCAATCCATCGATCACTGAGCAACGCCACATGATCATAGAAACCGCAGTTAACCCGAATGACGGTTCCTGCGGGAAGTGCCCAGATCTTTTGATGGTTTGAAACGGGAATCATGGTATCCTCCTGTTGAACATATTTGCATTAAACGCATACATGCAGGAAAAGTCAATCCCCCCTCAAAAACCGTTGGTCACCTATCCCGCTTTGGTCGGCAAGATATTGGCGCAGCAGCGTGAGGCTCGCGGGATCAAGCAAGGCGATCTCGCAGCAACCCTTGGACTATCGCAGTCCGCCTATTCCAGACTTGAGTCAGGCGACTCCGTACTAAACCTCTCGCAACTCAGGAACGCGGCAACACAGCTCGGCTTGCAGCCTGGCCAAGTGTTGCAGTGGGCCGATCAGTACGAGGCGCGCCTTCGGCAGCAAGGCGTCGATGTGATTTCAGAGAAGCCGGACAATCCAGCAGCGATTGCGATCGGTTTGGGATTGCTTGCTGCGCTGCTGATGAGCGCGCGATAGGTCACACCGGCCACAGAGTAGGGGTACACGCAAGAACGGGACGTTGTGGAATTCAACGATACCGCTTGAGCCGCCTTTTCAGGCTAAGTTCTTGATTTACAAGGACTCTGGGCTAACTTGGGATCGTCTGAGAAACAGAAGTGGTGCCTGGGGCTGGATCGAAAAATCCTCTCCAACCCGCGCCAATGCTCGCTCTCACGAACGTCTCGATTCTCGGGGTACACCTTTGGGTACACAGATCTCGATACGATATTCTACCTAGGGATGGTGTTCAAAACCCCGTGCAGTCCCCGATGGCGTGAAGGCCAGCGAAGCAGAACAATCAGGTCATGAAGAAACAAGCCGAACTGGGACTCAACTTGAGCACAAGGCGCACGCGCAAGGCGGTTTTCCTGGACGAGATGGAGCTGGTGGTGCCGTGGCGCGAACTCATCGCGTTGATCGCAGCGGCCTCGCCGGTGGCCAGCACGGGGCGCCCACCGTTTGCGCACGAGACCATGCTGCGCATTCATTTTTTGCAGCAGTGGTTCGGCCTGTCGGACCTGGCCATGGAAGAGGCTCTGTTCGAAACCCCGCTGTATCGCGACTTCGCTGGTCTTTCGGGTAGCCAGCGCATTCCAGATCGCGTGAGCATCCTGCGCTTTCGCCACCTACTCGAAGAGCACCAGCTCAGCCTGCAGATACTGGCTACCGTCAACAGCACGTTGGCCGCCAAGGGCCTCCTGCTCAAGAGCGGCACAGCCATCGATGCCACCTTGATACCTGCACCCAGTTCGACCAAGAACGCCAGCGGCGAGCGTGACCCGGAGATGCACCAAGTGAAGAAGGGAAACCAATGGCACTTCGGTATGAAAGCGCACGTCGGCGTAGATGCCGATTCAGGCCTGGTGCACACGGTGGTGGGCACGGCGGCCAACGTCAATGACGTGACGCAGGCCAGCGCACTGGTGCACGGCGAAGAGCGCGATGTGTTTGCGGATGCGGGCTACCAGGGTGTGGGCAAACGCGAAGAGACGCAGGGCATCAAGGCCAACTGGCATGTGGCCATGCGACCGGGTAAGCGCCGGGTGCTGGACAAGGCTACTCCGATGGGGCGCGTGCTCGATGAACTCGAGCATGTGAAGGCGCGTATCCGGGCCAAGGTGGAGCACCCGTTTCGGGTGATCAAGCGCCAGTTCGGGTTTGTGAAAGTGCGCTACCGCGGGCTGGCCAAGAATACGGCGCAACTGCACACGCTGTTCGCCCTGTCCAACCTGTGGATGGCGCGGCACCGGCTTTTGCAGAGGGCACAGGGATGAGTGCGCCTGCAGAGCGCCCAAAGGCCAGGATGGGCCTTCAAAGGCCGAGAGCTCGACCTCCATGGCGTTGAAATCTATCAAAACGGGCGCGGGAGTTTCATGTCGCGAGACTTGTGCGCTCAGCGTGCTTCGCAACTCCGGTTTTGAACACCATCCCTAGCCAGGACGGGACGTGAAAGCTGGATTGAACGTCCAGGCGGAAAGCGAAACCGCCTGGCAACCCAGATGTCGCCTAACGCACGGACAGTACCGCTCGTCGCACTGAGTCCGCGCAACTTGGACTTAATCCAAGGTCATTCATCAACTGGAAAAAGCAGATCCGAGCCCGGACGATCGAGCCAACTGTCGAGCGAGCTTGCGCGCCGGCTCAAGGTCACCACTGGTGAAATACGAGGGGTCGCCGACCAGCTCGGCCATCTGGCTTTTGATGCGCTCAGGCAATGCCGCCCCGTGGATGAAATAGCGGAGATGACGGAGAAAGTTTCCGTGTCCAAAGATGTCAACTCCTACAGTGCCGTTGCCTTCGAACACCTGCAGACGGGACTTTCTTCCTCCATTGAGCTCCGGATCGTCAAAGTAGCGCAAACGGCGCTCGGGGATCGCTTTGCGCTGCAAAAGCAACGGCATCAACCTTGCAGCCGCGTCACACGAACGCCGGCCACTGTCATGGGAGTGCCAGTTGAAATCGATTTGTTCAAGAAGGGCAAGCTCTTGTTCGGCCAGTTCGATCGTGCCTATCGTCATTCCTATCTCCCGAGATCCGTTGGCCGTATGCGCGAGTGATACACAGTGCTATGGAGCGCATGCGCTCCATAGCATAACCT